>NZ_JBWKQL010000005.1:0-56115 GCF_059418765.1 Pseudomonas sp. GW821-FHT07F05 | reverse complement strand
CGTGCCTGAGATGTTGAGTCGACCCCGAGCCCGTGGGAGCGAGCTTGCTCGCGAAGACTGATGCTGAGTCACCACAGACAATTGAATGCCCACAGATCTTCGTGAGCAACCTCTTCCCAACAAAAAGCGCAGCTAACTCTCAGGCTGCAAGCGGGCATTTGGAAATCAGCTGAACTGCGAGGCCAGTTCGCGCAACAGCACTTCGGCCTCCAGCACTTTCTTCACGACGTCCTGGGCTTTCTCGCGAGAGAGCTTCAGACGCTCGAGCAGCTCGTCCGGAATGCTTTCCAGAGGGCCGGAGCCGATGCCTTCCTTGCGCAGCAGCCTCACCGCCAGGCATACCAGGTTTGCATACTTGTGATGCTCACCTGCGTAGTGCGGGTCGTGCTGAAAGCGCAGGGCGATGACCAGCTCCTCCGGCATGTCCCAGTTGCGCATCAGCCAGGAGCCGATCTGCTCGCGGCTGATGCCCAGCAGATGCTGTTCGACGTAGCTGTGATGCAGGTGCGGATTGACTTCGATCTGGCGGCAGATCAGCGAAAAGTGCGGCGGAAACACATGCGCCAGCAGCAGATAACCGAAGTTGTGCAACAAACCGGCGAGGTAGGTCAGGCCACTTTCCGGGCGCTCGGCACGGGGCATCGCGCGGGTCAGGCCTTCGATGATCGCAGCCGTGTAGATCGACTGCTGCCAGTAAGGCGTCGCCTGCTGCGGATGATCCTTGGGCAACGCCAGGGTTTTGCCCAGCGCCAGACCGAGCGCCAGATTGATCACCAGATCAAAACCCAGCACGCGAACGATGGCGTCTTCCACCGAACGGATTTTGCCGGCCGAACCGTAATACGGAGAGGCCGCCCAGCTCACCACCTGTGCCGCCAATGCCGGATCGGTTTCGACTACGCCGGTGATGTCGTCGATGGTCGCGTCCGGGTCGACACGCAGCTTGATAATCTTCTGCGCCGTGTCGGCCAGCGGCGGGATTTCCACCGTGGACTCCAGGCGCTGCTGAATGCGTCGGGCGGTGAAGTTCTGAACGGCTTTGGTGATCTCCTCGCGGTCGTCATCGGGACGCGTGAGGTTAGGGGTGACCGACGTCACCGGTTCGCCAAAGCGGGCAGCGCTTGCCTTGGTCAACAGCGTTTTGAAATCCTCGCTGCTGATTTCCAGCAAGAGGCCCGGCTCGCCGGAGTCGATCAGCACGGCAGGGCCAGACAGAATTCGCTCCTCATACAGACAAGGCGAGCTGGTCAGTGCAGGCAGGCCGGGCAACGTGCCGAGCTTGTGTTTTTGCAGCATGAGCTCAAGCGACTCTTTCGGAACCGCTTTCAATTTGCGGCCTGTCAACTCGGTGATGCGGTTGAGGTCCAGCAATTGGTTTTGCGGAAACAGGATAAACAGCGCGCCAACGGAGTCATCGACCAGAATGGCCTGAACCTTCTGGGCAGGCGGCAGAGACTCATCGTCAGTTACTTCACGGAAGTTGAGTTTGCCCAGCAACTGCCGAATGACAGAAGGGCAGTGTGGGCTTGTGTCGATGTGGGCAACTTCTGTCATGGCCTGTATCCAGATTCCTACAATCGCTGAAGTATAACCAGCTTAGTTGTTATAGAGGTGAGACACCCTGTTATTGCGTTGACTGCTTCACACTTGCCCGTATTGCTGGCCATGGCGCAACCAGCGTTCCAGCAGGGGACTGACATGGTGCGGCCAGCGTTCAAGCAGTGCCTGGGCCGCGTCCCTGACCGCAGGCAGCAAATCTGCATCGCGCATCAGGTCAGCAACCTTGAACTGCAGCAGCCCTGTCTGACGCGTGCCGAGCATCTCGCCTGGCCCACGCAGCTCCAGATCTTTTTCAGCGATGACGAAGCCGTCGTTGGTTTCACGCATGATGCCCAGCCGCTGACGACCGATCTGCGAAAGTGGCGGGTGGTACAGCAGCACGCAATGGCTGGCCGCGCTGCCCCGGCCGACCCGACCGCGCAATTGATGCAGCTGCGCCAGGCCCAGGCGTTCCGGGTTTTCGATGATCATCAGGCTGGCATTGGGAACGTCCACGCCGACCTCGATCACCGTCGTTGCAATCAGCAGATTCAGATTGCCCTGCTTGAATTCGGCCATGACGGCGGCTTTTTCGGCGGGCTTCATGCGCCCGTGAATCAAGCCGACCTTGAGCTCGCCCAGCGCGCTGGTCAGTTCCTCGAACGTGGTTTCAGCGGCCTGGCATGTCAGCTCCTCGGACTCCTCGATCAGTGTGCACACCCAGTACGCCTGCCGGCCTTCGGCGCACGCATTGCGTACACGCTCGACGACTTCGATCCGTCGGCTGTCGACCACCAGCACGGTGTTCACCGGCGTACGCCCGGGTGGCAGTTCGTCGAGGATCGACGTGTCGAGGTCGGCGTAGGCGCTCATCGCCAGCGTGCGTGGAATGGGGGTGGCGGTCATGATCAATTGGTGTGGGCACATCAAGCCTCCGACGCCTTTCTTGCGTAGGGCCAGACGTTGCTGAACACCGAAACGGTGCTGTTCGTCGATGATGACCAGCGCGAGATTCCTGAACTGCACTTCGTCCTGGAACAGCGCGTGGGTGCCGATCACCATCGGTGTGCCGCCGGCAATCTGCGCCAGGGATGCCGCCCGCGCCTTGCCCTTGAGTTTGCCCGCGAGCCAGGCCGTCTCTATGCCGAGAGGCTCCAGCCAGCGGGTGAAATTGATGAAATGCTGTTCGGCAAGAATCTCCGTGGGCGCCATCAGTGCAACCTGATAGCCAGCCTCCAGCGCCTGCAACGCCGCGAGTGCTGCAACGACCGTTTTGCCAGCGCCTACGTCGCCCTGAATCAGCCGCAGCATCGGTTCCTGCTGACTGAGGTCGTAGGCGATCTCATTGCCGACGCGCTGCTGCGCACCTGTGGGCGGGAATCCGAGGTTGGCGAGGAATTGCTTCGGCAGGCGTTTCGCCGGGGGCAATGCAGGCGCGCGTTGCGAGCGCAGGCTTTCACGCAGGCGTTGCTGGGAAAGCTGGTGTGTCAGCAACTCTTCAAATGCCAGTCGGTGCTGCGCCCAGTGATGGCCCAGCGCGAGCTCTTCGACGTCAGCATCGGCAGGCGGGTTGTGCAGGTAATGAATGGCCTCAGCCAGGGGCGCGAGTTGATAGTCGCGTGCCAGCTCGTCCGGCAGCCAGTCAGGCAGGCTTTTCGGGCCGAGCATCGACAGGCTCTGCTGACACAATTGCCGCAGGCGCTGCTGGGTGAGGCCTTCGGTCGTGGGATAGATCGGTGTCAGCGTCTGCTCGACAGCCACAGGCTCATCGCCGGTGATCGCGCGGTATTCAGGGTGATAGATCTCAAGCCCCGAAGCGCCGGGCCGGGCTTCGCCGTAACAGCGCACATGGGTACCGCGCTTGAGGCCGTCCTTCTGCGCGTTGCTGAAGTGGTAAAAGCGCAGGCTCAACACGCCGGTGCCGTCGCCGATCCTGACCAGCAAACTGCGGCGCTTGCCCATCACCACGTCGGCGCCGCTGACCACGCCCTCGACCACCGCGTCCTGGCCCGGGCGCAATTCGCCGATGGGCACGACGCGAGTCCTGTCCTGATAACGCAACGGCAGGTGAAACAGCACGTCTTGAATGTTCTCAAGACCGACTTTCGCCAGCTTTTCAGCCATTGCCTCACCGACGCCTTTTAGCGCCGTGACCGAGACATGAGACAGCTCCGTCATACCGTCCCTTAACTCGCTTCAGCCTGGGCTTTAGGACGAGCGACGGAACACAGACGAATCGAGTCAGCGAGGATTTCGATGGCTTTCGGACGCGGGAAGCTGGCACGCCAGGCGATTGCCACAGTGCGGAATGGCACCGGCGGCGACAGCGGACGGACTTCGATCACGCCGGGTGCGTAGTGGTGGCTGTCGACAGCGGACATCGGCAGGATGGAAATACCCAGTCCTGAAGCGACCATGTGCCGAATGGTTTCCAGCGAGCTGGACTCCACCGTGGTGTGCTTGGCAGCATCGCCGCCCTTGACCAGCGTCGGACAGGCTTCGAGCACCTGATCGCGGAAGCAATGACCTTCGCCCAGCAACAGCAGGCTCTTGTCGTTCAGTGCCGAGGCATCAATGGTCTTTTTCTGGGTCCATGGATGATCGGCAGGCATCAGTACGTAGAACGGCTCGTCGTACAGTGACAGCGTCAGGACATCAGCCTCGTTGAACGGCAGGGCGATGATGATCGCGTCGAGCTCGCCATTGCGCAGCTTGTCGCGCAGCACGTGAGTGAAGTTTTCCTCAATGTACAACGGCATCTGCGGGGCGACCCGGTGCAGTTGGGGAATCAGGTGAGGAAAAAGATATGGGCCGACGGTGTAGATCGCGCCGACTTTAAGCGGCGCGGTCAGCTGGTTCTTGCCGGTCTGGGCCAGTTCACGAATGCCCTGGGCCTGCTCGAGGACCTTCTGCGCCTGAGCCACGATGCCCTCGCCAACCGGGGTCAGACGTACGGCACTCTTGCTGCGCTCGAAAATCAGCACACCGAGTTCATCTTCCAGCTTCTTGACGCCGACCGACAAGGTCGGCTGGCTGACGTGACAGCGTTCAGCGGCATGGCCGAAATGCTGCTCTTGAGCGAGGGTAACGATGTAGCGCAATTCTGTGAGGGTCATAACGTGCGTCCATGAAGTTGCGGCCCCAGCATAGCGGGTGCAATCGATAGACGCACGTTATCAACCCGTCGCGGCTGACAAAATTCTGGTTTCAGCGTTTATCCAGGGAATAAACGAAGGGAGCGACCACTTCCAGCGACCCGTTCTTCAGCAATTCCGGCGGCGGCTTGGGCAATGGCTGCGCGCGGCGGATCATTTCCAGCGTCGCTCGATCCAGTGATGCGCTGCCCGAGCCTCCGGCCAGTTCATAGGACAACACGCGGCCTTCGCCATCGACCACGAAGCGCAGACGACTGGTGCCCTGCATGCCCCGACGTCGAGCATCTTCCGGGTACCGCTTGAACTTGCTCAGGTGACTCAGCAATTCACCCTGCCAAGTAGGTAATGCATTGCTTGGCGGCGTGGGCGGAGCAGGTTGCGGCGACGCTGACTTCTCCGGCTTGGCGTTGGACGGCGGGGCGTCCAGCGGCTTGTCGTCGGCTGGCTTTTCTTCCTTCGGCGGCTCGACCTTTTTCACAGGTTTTGGCAGCTGTGGTTTGGGCTTGGGCTTGACCGGCTTGGGTACGGCGATCTCGGCCTTGGGCGCTTCGGCGACTGGCGGAATCGGCAGTTGTTCTTCAGGCGCAGGCGGCTGCGGCGGTTGCACGACTTTTGGCGGTGGCGGCGGGGCGGGCTCGGGAGCAGGCGCCAGCTCGACCATCATCGCGGCCGGCGGCAGCTCGATGGCCTGCGAGGAGGGCCAGCGCAATGCGACGACAATCGCCACGGCATGGACCGCCAGCACCAACAACAGACTACCGCTATAGCGCGTCAGCTTTTGGCGCGTATTGATCATTTCTTGCCGACCGTCTCGAGACCCACCAGGCCCACCTTCAAGTAGCCAGCGCCGCGCAGGGCGTTCATGACGTCCATCAGGTCGCCGTAGTCGACGCCCTTGTCGGCCTGGAAGAAGATCGTGGTGTCTTTCTTGCCCTTGGTCTTGGCATCCAGCACCTGACCGATCTGCTCGCGGGCCACTTTTTCATCGCCCAGGTACAGGCTCTGGTCGGCTTTCACGCTCAGGAAAATCGGCTTCTCGGGTCGAGGCACCGGCTTGGCGGTAGAGGCAGGCAGGTCAACTTTGATGTCTACGGTTGCCAGCGGGGCGGCAACCATGAAGATGATCAGCAGGACCAGCATGACGTCGATGAACGGCGTCACGTTGATTTCGTGGTTCTCGGCGAGCTCGTCGTCGCCTTCCTTCAAATGCAGGCCCATGGTTTACCCCATCTTTACCATGTGCGGCGATTGGCTGCGCTCGACCGCAGGCTGGTGATCCAGATCGCGACTGACCAGCAATAGAACCTGCGCCGAAGCGTCGGACACTTGCGCCTTGTAGCCGGCAATGGAGCGGGCGAAGACGTTGTAGATGACGACGGCAGGAATCGCGGCAACCAGACCCAGTGCGGTGGCCAGCAAGGCCTCGGCGATGCCCGGCGCCACAACAGCCAGGTTGGTGGTCTGGGTTTTGGCGATGCCGATAAAGCTGTTCATGATCCCCCATACGGTGCCAAACAGGCCCACAAACGGCGCAGTCGAGCCGATGGTGGCCAACACGCCGGTGCCCATGCTCATGTTGCGGCCGCAAGCAGCGACCAGCCGTTCAAGGCGGAAAGCGACGCGCTCCTTGATGCCTTCCCGTTCGCGGGTGTTAACCGACAGGCGCATCTCTTCCAGTGCGTCGTGCACCAGCAAATGGGAAAGGGTGCCTTCTTTCTTCGACCCTGCGCTGGCTTCGTCCAGGTTGCGTGCGCGTTTCAGCGCAGCGATTTCGCTCCGCAGACGACGCTTGGCGCCCAGCAGTTCGAAGCCCTTGGCGATCCAGATGGTCCAGGTAATCACCGATGCAATGGCCAGACCGATCATCACGGCTTTGACGATGATGTCCGCGTTCTTGTACATACCCCAGGGCGAGAGGTCGTGGGACATGCCCAGGCTGTTATCTTCCGCAGCAGCATCAAGCGACTCAACCGGAGCAGATGCCGGGGTCAGTTCTTGAACGCCTGGCGTTGTCGCAGGGTCAACCGGAGTGGCGGTTGGCGCCTCGGCCTGTACGGCGGGCTTTTGTACGGGAGCGTTGGAGTCGGCGAGCGCTATGGGCGTCAACATCAGGCTGAACAGCAGCGCGGCAATGGCGCGTCCTGCGCGTGGCAGACCTCGGTTGGCAATGGACGAAGCGGGGGTTTGAATAGATGTCATGCTGGCCCGACCTGATATGAAGATAGGTGTTCGTTCTGAGAGCGTCACGCTGGCGCGAGGCGAGCGGAGGAGAACAAAGGACCGTCATTATTGCAAGTAATTCTTGTTAACAAAAGTAAGAGCGTCTCTTTTTTCATGAGAATGCGTCCCAATGGTCGGTTTTGCAGCCCGCTTTACAGGCTTAAATTCAACAAGTGATGTGGAGATTGGACATGTCAGCGCCATCCGTTTTGATTGCTGGATGTGGCGATATCGGGAGCCGACTGGCCTCCCAACTTATGCCCGATGACTGGACCGTGTACGGCCTGCGCCGCTCGGTAGAGAAACTGCCCAACGGCGTGCTAGGCGTCAGCGGCGATCTTTTCGACCCCCGCATTCCCGCTCACTGGCCGGAAGGGCGACTGGATTACCTGGTCTACTGCGCCACACCTACTGACCGGGATGAGGCGGGTTATCGCGCGGCTTATGTCGAAGGCCTTCGGCACGTGCTGGGCTGGAGCGAGCGCAGCGGACAGAGGCCGAAGCGGATATTGTTCGTGTCCAGCAGCAGCGTCTATGGCCAGCAGCACGGCGAGTGGGTTGATGAAACGTCGCCTGTCGAAGCGACCGGGTACTCAGGCCAGGTCATGCGCGAAGCTGAACAAGTGGCGTTGGACAGCGGTGTGCCAGCTACCATCGTCAGGCTGACCGGGATTTACGGCCCGGGACGCAGTGATCTGATGAACCGTGTACGTCAGGGCTACAGTGTTGCAACTGATCCGCCCCTGTATGGGAACCGTATTCATGCTGATGACGCGGCCGGGCTGCTGGCGTTTTTGCTGCGTGCGGCTGCAGACGATGTAGCGCTGGAAGACTGTTATATCGGCGTCGACGATGCGCCCGCGCCGCTGGCCGAAGTGGTCGACTGGATGCGTCAGCGTCTGGGCGTCACAGAGTGGTCGGATGAGCACAACGTGCGCCGCGCCGGCAGCAAGCGCTGCAGCAACGCCCGCGCCAAAGCGCTGGGCTGGACGCCGCGTTATGCGACTTATAAAGAAGGGTATGAGGCGATGCTGGCAGAACAGCCGAACTAGCTCGCTTTGGCGCCGATTGGTAGGACCGGCTTTAGCCGGGAAGGCGTCAGGTTAACAACCGGAAAATTGAGGTTGTATGGACTGGCCTCTTCCCGGCTGAAGCCGGTCCTACCCTGCGTATGCGATAGTCAGTTCTTCTCAAGCACCCAGCGTTTCTCGCCCGGGCGAAGGTCCGGCATTTCGGTTGCCTGGGCGTTATTTACGGCCTGGAACAACTCCAGCTGTTTGCCGTTGCGAACGAAAATCCACGGGTTACCGCGCTCGTTCTTCTCCAGCCACATGCTGTCGTATTCACCGCTCATGGCCGCGCAGTCGCCGGCGAGGCACAGTGCGTAGCGATCATTACCAGGCAGGCCACTGACGCTGCCGTCTGGCAGGAATTCAACCGTGCTGCCCTGACCGTCGCCATTGACGATGGTCCACTTGCCGCCAAGGTAGGCGGTGTAGAGCGCGCGCTCAAAGCTGGTGCCGGGTTGCGCGCCGGCCGGTGGGGCTTCTTTCGGCGAGCGGAAATGCTGCTCAGGCCCGGTGTCGCTGGCGCGTTGCACCAGCTCATCGCCCTTGATGGTCAGCTCATCAGACGCATTGCCGTAGAAGTCGACGCGCAGCTTGCCGTCGGCATTGCTGGCGATCTTGCCTTCACTCAGCTCGAAGCCGTTTGAAGCAGTGGCTTGTCCGGCCTTGGTGTTAATGTTCCATTCCAGATTCGGGCCGTAGGCCAGCAGCGCCTGACGCAGGTTGCCGCCTTGGGCTGCCGCGTCGATGGCCGCCTGGTTGATCCAGGTGCCGTCCGGGCTTTTGTCGGAGTGGCTGGCGCAGCCGCTGAGCAGTGCGACCAGCAGCGAGAGGGCAAACGCAACGCGCATGGGCGGAGTCCTTCCTTTTCTGAGGAGGCGGAGCGTGCTTGAGCTCCGCACCGGGATTTACGCGATGACCAGAATGGCGTCCATTTCGACTTGAGCGCCACGCGGCAGCGCAGCCACGCCAATGGCGGCGCGCGCCGGGTACGGCTGTTCGAAATATTTGCCCATGATCTCGTTGACCTTGGCGAAGTGGCTCAGGTCAGTGAGAAAGATATTCAGCTTGACGATGTCCTTGAACGAACCGCCTGCCGCTTCGGCCACCGCCTTCAGGTTTTCGAAGACCTGAACGGTCTGTGCTTCAAAGCCTTCGACCAGTTCCATGGTCTTCGGGTCCAGCGGAATCTGGCCCGACATGTAGACGGTGTTGCCCGCCTTGATTGCCTGGGAGTAGGTGCCGATGGCGGCGGGGGCTTTGTCGCTGGAGATGACGGTCTTGCTCATGAAAAACTCCTGTTTGCGGTTTGACTACGCGCGCATACGGGTGATGCGGATCACGCCGGCCAGGGCGCGCAGTTTCTTGATCACACGAGCCAGATGCACGCGGTCGTGCACGCTGACCACCAGTTGGACCACGCTGATGCGACCATCGCGTTCATCCATACTGATTTTTTCGATGTTGCCGTCCGCGGCGTTGACGCTGCTGGCAAGCAAGGCGATCAGGCCACGCTGGTGTTCCAGTTCGACGCGCAACTCAACGTTGAATTCGCCGGTGACGTCTTTGGCCCAGGACAGCTGAATGCACTTCTCGGGGTTGTGGCGGATTTCCGCGATGTTCCGACAGTTGTCCAGGTGCACGACCATGCCTTTGCCCGCGGACAGATGCCCGACGATCGGGTCGCCTGGAATCGGCGTGCAGCACTTGGCGTAGCTGAGGACGAGGCCTTCGGTGCCACGAATAGCCAGTGGACCTTCTGCGTTTGGCAGTTGATCGCCTTCACTGGCCAGCAATCGGCGAGCGACCACGTAAGCCATGCGGTTACCCAGGCCAATGTCTTCGAGCAGGTCTTCGATGACCTCGACCCGGTACTCGGCAAGGATAAGGCGCACGCGTTCGGCCGGAATCTTTTCCAGCGTGCTGTCGAAGCCGTTGAGTACTTTGTTCAGCAGGCGTTCGCCGAGATTGATCGACTCCGATCGGCGCTGCAGTTTGAGCGCATGACGGATGTGCGTGCGGGCCTTGCCGGTCACGACAAAGTTGAGCCAGGCCGGATTCGGACGTGCTCCTGGCGCACTCACAATCTCGACGGTCGAGCCGCTTTGCAGCGGTTCGGACAGCGGCGCCAGCCGGCGATTGATCCGGCAGGCGATGCAGCTGTTGCCGACGTCGGTGTGGACGGCATATGCGAAGTCCACTGCCGTGGAGCCTTTCGGCAGCTCCATGATTCGGCCCTTGGGCGTGAACACGTAGACCTCGTCCGGGAACAGGTCAATCTTCACGCTTTCGATGAATTCCAGCGAGTTACCCGCACGCTGCTGCATTTCCAGCACGCCCTTGACCCACTGACGGGCCCGCGCGTGGGTGCTTTTCGGCTGTTCATCGCCAGATGATTTGTACAGCCAGTGCGCGGCGATGCCGTTGTTGGCCATCTCTTCCATTTCGCGGGTACGAATCTGGATTTCGATGGGCACGCCGTGCATCCCGAACAGGGTGGTGTGCAGCGATTGATAGCCGTTGGCTTTCGGGATCGCGATGTAATCCTTGAAGCGGCCGGGCAGCGGCTTGTACAAATTATGCACAGCGCCGAGCACGCGATAGCAGGTGTCGACCTTGTCGACGATGATCCTGAAGGCGTAGACGTCCATGATCTCGTTGAAGGCCCGGCGCTTGCCGCGCATCTTTTTGTAGATGCCATACAAGTGCTTCTGACGACCGCTGACTTCGCCTTCAATGCCGTCAACGGCGAGGCAGTGGCTCAGCGACTCTTCGATCTTGTTGACCAGTTCCTTGCGGTTGCCGCGCGCGCGCTTGACCGCCTGGCCAATGCGCGAAGAGCGCATCGGGTACATCGCCTTGAAACCCAGGTCTTCGAATTCGATGCGCACGCTGTGCATGCCAAGACGATTGGCGATAGGGGCGTAGATTTCGAGGGTTTCTTTGGCGATGCGACGGCGCTTCTCTCCGGAAAGGACTTCCAGCGTGCGCATGTTATGCAGGCGGTCGGCGAGCTTGACCAGAATCACACGGATGTCCCGCGCCATGGCCATCGCCATCTTCTGGAAGTTCTCGGCCTGAGCTTCGGCTTTGGTCTCGAAGTTCATCTGGGTCAGTTTGCTGACCCCGTCGACCAATTCGGCCACCGTTTCGCCAAACTGTGCGCAGAGCGCTTCTTTGGCGATGCCGGTGTCTTCGATCACGTCATGCAGCATGGCGGCCATCAGGCTCTGATGGTCCATGTGCATGTCGGCAAGAATATTGGCCACCGCCAGCGGATGCGTGACGTAGGCTTCGCCGCTGCGACGGCGTTGGCCGTCGTGGGCTTGTTCGGCGTAGAAGTACGCCCGGCGGACCAGATTGACCTGGTCTGCGCCGAGGTAGGTCGAGAGGCGATCGGCGAGGGCGTCTATGCTCGGCAAGATAAATCTCCTTGCCGAAGGCTGTGACCCTGCGCCTTGCTACGTCGACCAGGCATAGGCTTAGACGGCCTCGCTGGACTCGTCCTCGAATGCCGCGAACAGTGGTTCATCTTCAACGATTTCGGCTTCTGCGATAACAGCGTAATCCATCAGGCCTGCAGCGATTTCACGCAGGGCCACTACGGTAGGCTTGTCGTTTTCCCATGCCAGCTTTGGCTCTTTGCCACCGGTCGCCAGTTGACGCGAGCGCTTGGTGGCGAGCATGACCAGCTCAAAACGGTTATCTACATGTTCCAGGCAGTCTTCAACGGTCACGCGGGCCATGGGTATTCCTCGTAGCAAATGCGATATGCGCGGTGCCCGAATGGGCGAGCGGACTCGACAGTCTAAAAAATCACCAGCGTTTAGGGAAGCGCTGATTTCAATAGCCCGGTTTTGCCGGGCAAAAACCGATCAGGCCAACAGTTGCGACAACAGCTGACTATGACGCTGCTGTTGGTGCTCCTGGCTCAGCAAATTGGCGCGGAAGATCGCTTTCAGGTCTTCGAGCGCCGTGGCGAAATCGTCGTTGATCACAATGTAATCGTATTCGGCGTAGTGACTCATCTCGCTGACCGCCTCGCGCATGCGGCCCTCGATGATCTCGTCGCTATCCTGGCCCCGGTTGGTCAAACGCTGGCGCAGCGCCTGCTGGGTCGGCGGCAGAATGAAGATCGAGCGGGCGTGGGGCATCAGTTTGCGAACCTGCTCCGCACCTTGCCAGTCGATCTCCAGAATCAGGTCATGACCTTCGTCCAGCGTCTGCTGCAACCGGCTTTGTGAGGTCCCGTACATATTGCCGAAGACTTCAGCCTGTTCGAGAAAGTCGCCGTGCTCGATCATGCGCACGAACTCGGCGCGGTCGACGAAGTGGTAATTCACGCCGTCGACTTCGCCCGGACGCATGGCCCGGGTGGTGTGGGACACCGACACGCGAATCTGCGGCTGAGCGTTGATCAGGGCGTTGACCAGGCTGGTCTTGCCCGCGCCCGATGGGGCGGAAATGATGTACAGGGTGCCGGTGCTGTGGGTCATGTCGGAGGTGGCCTTACTCAATGTTCTGCACTTGTTCGCGCATCTGCTCGATCAACACTTTGAGGTTGACGGCAGCTTGCGTGCTTCGAGGATCAAAGGCTTTGGAGCCCAGGGTGTTGGCTTCGCGGTTGAGCTCTTGCATCAGAAAATCCAGCCGGCGCCCGGCTTGTCCGCCGGCTTTGAGCACGCGGCGAACCTCGGTGACGTGCGTGCTCAGGCGGTCGAGTTCTTCGGCGACGTCGCTTTTTTGCGCCAGCAGGACCATTTCCTGTTCCAGACGCTGCGGATCGAGCTCGGCCTTCATGTCGGCAAAGCGATCGAGCACCTTCTGGCGCTGGGCGGCGAGCATCTGCGGCACGAGCGTACGCAAGGTCGCGACTTCAGTCTTGATCGCGGTAAGCCGTTCGTCGAGAAGCCTGGCCAGATCGGCGCCTTCGCGGGCGCGCCCGGCCTTGAGTTCTTCAAGGGCTTCGTTGAACAAGGCCAGGGCATCATTGTTGAGCGCTTGCGGATCGGCAGCGTCGGCCACCAGCACACCGGGCCAGGCCAGCACTTCAAGCGGGTTCAGCGCAGCAGGTTGTTTGATCAGGCTGGCAACGATCTCCGCAGCCGCGACCAGTTGCCCTGCGCGCTCGCGATCAACCTGCAGCGGTTTGCCTGCGGTTTCTTCAGTAAAACGCAGGGTGCATTCGATTTTGCCCCGGGAAAGGCCCTGGCGCAGCGCTTCACGTACAGCGCCTTCGAGGTCACGGAAGGATTCCGGCAGGCGCAAATGGGGTTCGAGGTAACGGTGATTGACCGAGCGCATTTCCCAGCTCAGCGTGCCTTGTGGGCCGGCTCGTTCAGCGCGGGCAAAAGCCGTCATGCTGTGCACCATGGGAAGTACCTCTATAAATTCAGGCGTTTGCGGATAGCCGGTCCGGGATGAATCCCCGGCAAAGTGTCGTGGGGAAACGACTGGCTATAAAGGCGCAGGATTGTAGCTCAGTGCAGGGTGTGCGCCCAAATGTGGCATTGTCGCAAGCGATGCGCGGCGTCGTGATCCTGCTGTCCGGCAGTGCCCTTCAGCGGCGTTGGTTGTGAGCGATGTGTCATTAGATGTCCCAAGCCGTGCCTGCACCTCTATAATGCAGGCCAGTTTTCCGTCTCCCAGTACAGGTATCCCAGATGAAACGTCCAAGTGGTCGCGCTGCCGATCAGCTTCGCCCGATCCGCATCACCCGCAACTACACCAAGCACGCCGAGGGTTCTGTGCTGGTCGAGTTCGGTGATACCAAGGTGATCTGCACCGTCAGCGTTGAAAACGGCGTTCCGCGTTTTCTCAAGGGCCAGGGCCAGGGCTGGTTGACGGCTGAGTACGGCATGCTGCCTCGCGCAACGGGCGAGCGTAACCAGCGCGAAGCCAGCCGTGGCAAGCAGGGCGGCCGTACCCTCGAAATCCAGCGCCTGATCGGCCGCTCGCTGCGTGCGGCACTGGACATGTCCAAGCTGGGTGAAATCACCTTGTATGTCGACTGCGACGTGATCCAGGCCGACGGCGGGACACGCACTGCGTCGATTACCGGCTCCATGGTTGCGCTGATCGATGCACTCAAATCGATCAAAAAGCGTGGCGGCCTGAAGGGTGGCGATCCGCTGAAGCAGATGATCGCAGCCGTATCGGTGGGCATGTATCAGGGCGAGCCGGTCCTGGACCTGGATTATCTTGAAGACTCTGCGGCCGAGACCGACCTCAACGTGGTCATGACCAATGCGGGCGGTTTCATCGAAGTGCAGGGCACTGCCGAGGGCGCGCCGTTCCAGCCTGAAGACTTGAACGCGATGCTGGCACTGGCTCAAAAAGGCATGAACGAAATCTTCGAACTGCAGCAGGCGGCACTGGCCGACTGATCGGTTTCTACGTCAGAACACCACGTCAGAGCACTACATCAAAACAGGGAAAGCATGATGATCGAGAGTCAGTCGCCGTTGCCAGCGCCGAGTAAAGAAGTCCGTCAGTGGGCAATGCTGTGCCACTTCGCGGCGTTCTTCGGCCTGATCTTCCCGTTCGGCAATTTGCTCGGGCCCCTGATCGTCTGGCAGCTCAAGAAAGAAGTCGACCCGTACATCGATGCCCAGGGCAAGGAAGCCCTCAATTTTCAGATCACCGTCGCCATCGCCGCGATGATCTGTTTTTTGCTGATGGTGGTGATTATCGGCTTTCCGCCGTTGATGCTGGTGGGCGTCGGCGCGCTGGTGCTGACGATCATCGCGGGCGTCAAGGTCAATGACGGCGTCGCCTACCGCTATCCGTTTACCTGGCGGTTGATCAAGTAAGACTTCACGGGGATCGGGCAAATGCCTGATCTGCGGACAAACAAAAGCCGACTTCACGTCGGCTTTTTTTTGAGCAACTGAACGTCAGATGGTGAGCGTCCAGTCGTAATCCACGATCAGCGGCGCGTGTTGCGAGAAGCGCGGCTGGCGTGGAAGGCGCGCACTGCGTACGAAACGACGCAGGCCCGGGGTCAGCAGTTGATAATCGAAGCGCCAGCCCAGGTTGAGCATCTCGGCCTGTTCGTTATCCGGCCACCAGCTGTACTGATCGCCTTCACGGCTGACTTCGCGCAGGGCATCGACGTAACCCATGTTGCCAACGATCTCGTCCATCCATGCACGCTCTGGTGCCAGGAAGCCCGGAGATTGCTGGCTGTCACGCCAGTTCTTGATGTCCAGCTTCTGTTGCGCCACATACAGCGAGCCACAGTAAATGTACTCGCGACGTTTGCGCCGCTGCTTGTCGAGGTACTTGCCGAAATCGTCCATGAGCTTGAATTTCTGATTCAAGTCTTCATCGCCGTTCATCCCGGAAGGAAGCAGCAAGGTAGCGATACTGACTTTGTCGAAATCTGCCTGCAGGTAACGCCCGTAACGGTCAGCCGTCTCGAAACCAAGACCGTTGATAACTGCCTTCGGCTGCAGCCGCGAGTAAAGCGCCACGCCACCCTGGGCAGGCACTTCGGCTTCGCAGGCATATAGGAAGTAGCCGTCCAGTTGGAAGGCTGGGTCGTCCAGTTCAAAGGCGGAGGCGCGGGTGTCCTGAAGGCAGATGACGTCGGCATTCTGGGCTTGCAGCCAACTGAGCAAACCACGCTCGACTGCAGCCTGAATACCATTAACGTTCACACTGATGATCCGCATAAATGGCCCCAAAAATCACGTGCGTGTATGATACCCGAGCTCTACCTAATTAGCTAAATCCGTGGTATTCGGGGCTTTTTTCATGCAGGCGTATCAACGCGATTTCATTCGTTTTGCCATCGATCGCGGAGTTTTGCGCTTCGGTGAGTTCACATTGAAGTCTGGGCGCACCAGTCCTTACTTCTTCAATGCCGGTCTTTTCAACAGTGGTTCGGCCCTCGCCCAACTGGGTAAGTTCTACGCCGCTGCCGTTGTTGAAAGCGGTATCTCCTTCGATGTTCTGTTCGGCCCGGCCTACAAGGGTATTCCCCTTGCAGCGGCGACTGCCGTGGCGCTGGCCGACCATCACAGCCTCGACCTACCCTGGTGCTTCAACCGCAAAGAGGCCAAGGCCCATGGCGAAGGCGGCAGCCTGGTGGGCGCGCCGTTGACCGGAAATGTGCTGATCATCGATGACGTAATAACTGCAGGCACCGCTATTCGCGAAGTCATGCAGATCATTCAGGCCCAGGGCGCGAACGCTGCCGGCGTGCTGATCGCGTTGAACCGCCAGGAGCGCGGCAATGGCGAGCTGTCTGCCATTCAGGAAGTCGAGCGTGATTTCGGTATTCCGGTGGTGAGCATCGTTTCGTTGAATCAGGTGCTGGAATTCCTGGCCGACGATCCGCAGCTCAAGCAGCACTTGCCTGCCGTCGAGGCTTACCGGGCTCAATACGGAATCTGAGCCTCCAAAAGGATGCGGTTTATGCTCAAGCTGGGCACGTTGGGTTTTTGTCTGTCGCTGGGTTTGGGTTGCATCGCGAGTGTTCAAGCGGACGACGCCCCGGGCATCGTGCTGTATCGCTACGTCGACAATCGCGGCGTGACCGTGCTCGATCGCCAGGGCGTGCCCCCGGAGTACGTCGGCAAGGGTTATGAAGTGCTGAATCAGCGCGGTCGCGTGGTGCAGACGATACCGCCTGCACCTTCGGCCGATGAACTGCGCGATGCCCAGGCCGCCAAGCTGCAGTCCGACGCCGATGCGCATCTGCTTCGGCTGTACACCAGCGTCGAAGACGTCGACCGGGCGAAGAATCGTCGGCTCGCTGAACTCGACGGCTTGATCGTCGTGGCTCAAGGCAACATTCAGAACCTCGTCACGCAGCAGGGCGCACTTCAGACGCAGGCGGCTGATCAGGAGCGGGCAGGGCATCCTGTGCCCAAGACGCTGCTCGATCAGATGGACGACCTGCGCGATCAGCAGCAGAACCTGAAAGTCGACATCCTGCGCTATCAGACTGCGCGAACTCAGGCCGAAACCGAGTTCGCGCAAGATCGTGCGCGGTTGCAGAAGCTTTTGGGCCGCTAGCCTGCGCGCCCTCGCTTCGGATCAGACGATCAGCACCGGGACAGTCTCAAGCTGCATGTCGAGCGCAGCGGCAAGCCGATGATTGCCGTTGACCACCGGATAAGCGCCGTTTTCCAGCTCCCTGACGTGGATAGGCGGCAGGTATTGCCCCTCGGTAATGCCTGACTTGATGTCGTCCAGCCGCTTCTGAATCAACTCTCCTCGACCGGGGTTCAGGCGCTGTGGGGCGACCTGCATGACATTAGCCTGAAGTGCAGGGTCTACACGCCATGTTTTCAGGGTGGCATGGTTATAAAACCTGAAAACGCTCACCCGCAAGTTGGTGAGGGCGTCCAGATATATCCCGTCGTACACATCATGGAGCGCGATGCTTTTGCTGCCGTTGGCGGTTTCGTAGATAAACAGCGGCGTTCCGTCCTCCATAGCTTCTCTGATGGCAGTGAGCTGCTCTGGCGTTGCACTGATGCCATTGACCTTCATCACGTCTGCCAGATCAGTAGTGGCATCGATCGCAGGGCCCAGCGTGCCGCTATCGGGTCCCGCGATGGGGTTTTTCATCGCGCCTCGGCCAGACAGGGGATAGCCCGGCCTGCCGTTGATGCGTTGCAGTGAATTCCCCATGGCTCGTCGCGCGATCAGCCGTGGGCCATATGCGCACCCCGAGGTAATCAGGTAATAGGCGCCCTGCGTGCGAGACACAGCGTTGGAGATTCTGCGCACCGGCACATTCTCAATGTCCCCGACTTTGGCGAGGACATCCATGGTGCTCGTGCCGTGCCATTGCGTGGGCGTTGTGATGGTGGGGATGCCAGAGACGTGGCGCAGGCCCTGGCTTATGCCTGCTGT
Organism: Pseudomonas sp. GW821-FHT07F05; assembly: GCF_059418765.1. Classification (NCBI taxonomy): domain Bacteria; kingdom Pseudomonadati; phylum Pseudomonadota; class Gammaproteobacteria; order Pseudomonadales; family Pseudomonadaceae; genus Pseudomonas; species Pseudomonas sp. GW821-FHT07F05. Next base: position 38,264 of record NZ_JBWKQL010000005.1, on the reverse strand, counting down.
TGACCTGGCGATGCCGTGCATTCGACGAGCCAGGGCATGAAAGGCGTTCATATTGAACGCCTTTGAAGCGAGCAGCTTGCCGATGGCCCCAGGCATGAAAGTGCTGGAAGCGCGTGTCGCTCGATACACATGAGCAGAGCTCAGAAATACGGCGGGCATCAACTGCGCGAATGTCGGCAGGGCCCGCATAACACTCAGCTTGCCCGCATTGAATGCCAGTCTGATTGCACCTCGTAAAAGCCTCAATGCCGGGATGCCGAAAGTGAGCGCGTCCAGCGTACAGGCGACGGCGGGTGACTCATCCGTCGCAATCGCATTGGTGCAGGCGAGCCCTGGAACGAACAGCTCAAGACTGCGCAAGAGTGGAGGGTAGTTGCTGGCCACCTCTTCCGATGCTGTCTGATGGCGGTGATAGAGGTAGGCGTCATGGGAGTAAAAAAACAGGTGGGTTGTCGCTACCTCGAATGAAATGTCCTTCAGGCGTGCCGATGTCAGGGCAGTGCCTGCATCGTCGGGCAGGGCGGCGAGCGGGGCGAGCTCGGCGACCATTTCGCTGATGACCACAGAGGTTTTGCCGGGTTGTGGCTTGGTAAGGTTGGCGTAGGCGTCCCAGTCGATACCCACGGCGCTTCCGGACACGATTTCCAGCGCTGAGGGCAGTGCTGAAGGAAAGGGATGCGCGCGCCGGGTAGGAATTGCCAAACGGGTATGACGTACGGCAACGCCCACGAGAGGGAAAAGCTCGTAGTAAAAAGTGTTTTCCCGGTCCGCACATTCGAGGATAAAACCGTAGCGACCCCGCTTACGTTCTCTGTCTTCTGGCACTTCGAAGCCTGCGAGCTTCCCCGTGGATGTGCGCACCGTATGAATCTTCACCCTCCCGCAGTGAAGCGCTCTTCGATCCTCGGCGGGCAACTGCGTCAGCAACTCCTCGATGATAAATGCGTAGGCGGCTTTTGCTCGCGCTTCATAGAACCGGTATTGCGCTTCAAACATCCTCGGAATATCGATGCCGATAAGCGGGGTCGAGATCCTGTCAAACCCACCTCTGACTGGCGCTCGGGGCGTGACAGGTTTGAACGTGTCGGTCCCGTTCACCATTTCTCCCGCTGAAAAAACGTCCAGCAAGTAAAAATGAGAAGCGTCGCTTGAAGGGTCACTGCGCAATAAATGCTCAAGTCGCCTGCTGAAGGCGGCGGGATACATGAGCATTTTTTTGATGTCGTCGGCCTCGGCGCCAAAAATGTCGCGAAGCTTGCCCATCGCTAGTCGAACGCGATCAGGTACCTCACGGGTCATTCCCTCGGCCGCCTCCAACGCATTGGCAATGTAACCGTCCAGGGCGGCCGCTGCCGCGTCCATCTCCGACAGCGAAAAGTCGTTAGTGCCCTCACTGCGCGATAGTCCATTGGCGGTCGCCCACGTCAGGCTGGGAAGTGCGCGGGTGGTGGCAATCAGGGTCAGCTCTTCATAGCTCGCCTCCTTGCTCAAGTTCATGGGCAACTGAATCACTTCTTCGAACGTGAGCGTCGATGCCAACGCTGGAGCAAGCGTATTCCCGAGTGATACGCCATGAACGAAATTCACCCACGCCGCCGTGCCGTATCGCAGGTCTTCATCGATGCCCTCCACCACGAAGTCAGGAATGGCAGGCGAAAGGATGTACAGCGCCAGCTCAGGCGTAGCGGTCTTTGCTGCGAGCGCGTTGAGCAGCCGTGTCTGACGCTGCCGGTAGGTCAGGCCCCAATTCTGCGGCCCCTCCAGATCACAACCCGCAACGTGTCCTGGCCTTTGGTACTCGGGGGGATTGAGCTCCAGCATGAGCGCCGCCCATACCAGTTGCTGGCGAATGACCGGGGCGGTGACCTCACCATCCTCGCCGCCGTACCATTCCAGCGCCTTGAGCAGTTGACCGGCGAGCGTCTCGGCCGGCGCAGAGCTGAGCATCGAGTCGAGGACGATGCTCAGGGATTTTTGCGTTGGCCTGGCAGCGTTGGCGCCTGGCTTCAAGACGGCCAAATGGGGGGCTGCGAGGAGCGACAGCAGCGTCTGCGTACCTTGGGTGTCGTTCGGCTGTGGCGTGTTTTGCAACAGGAAACGCCCGACCGTGTCGTTGATTCTGACCAGATCCCCGGTCGTCAACAAAGCGTCGACCTGATGAGGCAGCGTCATGAGTCGGGCAGGCTCTACGGTGCTACTCACGCGTGAAGTGGCGGGTAAAAGCAACCATCTCTGGCTGCCGGCGAGGTAGGTCGGGTGCCAGCCGCGTAGAACCTGCTCCCGGTTCGCTGGCGCCGCGGCGCTTTCGTCCATCCCGTGATCAGGCGCCCGAGGTGCCACAAGGTTGAAGCGGAAGTTGTCGGTATCGAATTCCACTTCGTACGTGCGGCCGTCGAGTTCGATGAACAGCAGGCCGTCGACGTTGTAAACGCCACTGAATGGCGCGACGTCCTCAAGCGCGTCGTGCCCGGTCAGCGACTGCGCGCTGACGTAGGGCTCCAACAGATCTGCCGGGGGCGCCAGTTCTACATTCGGCTGCTCGCCGGGCAAAAGGAGTTCCAATGAGGGTTCTGGTTGAACGGGTGGCGGGGTATTGCGATGCAGCGTGGACATAAGAGGTCTCGAAATAATGAGCGAGACCTACGGTGTTCAGTTCCTGAGGGTGTGACTGTCATCAGATGGCGCTTTAGCCGGTCGGATAAATCTGAAGCCTGTGTGGGCGCCACTAAAACCTGGCCGTAAAAAAGCCCTGACCGGCAGTGGGCCGGGCGGGGCTCTTTACAGCGGCAATCAGTGACGCTTGCGATTGCTGATCAAGGTGCCAACGCCGGTATCGGTAAAGATCTCCAGCAGCACGGCATTCGGCACACGGCCGTCAATGATGTGCGAGGTGTTAACGCCGCCCTGAACCGCTTCCAGTGCGCAACGGATCTTTGGGAGCATCCCGCCGTAGATAGTGCCGTCGGCGATCAGGCCATTGACCTGCTCGGTGGTCAGGCCGGTCAGCACCTTGCCTTCCTTGTCCATCAGGCCGGCGATGTTGGTCAGCAGCATCAGCTTTTCGGCCTTCAGGGCTTCAGCGACTTTGCCTGCGACCAGATCGGCGTTGATGTTGTAGGACTCGCCATCCGCGCCTACGCCAATGGGCGCAATCACCGGAATGAAATCGCCCTTCACCAGCATGTTCAGCAGGTCGGTGTTGATGCCGACAACTTCACCCACATGGCCGATGTCGATGATTTCCGGCTTGAGCATGTCCGGGGTCTGACGCGTGACGTTCATCTTCTTCGCACGAATCAGCTGCGCGTCTTTACCGGTCAGGCCGATGGCGCTGCCGCCGTGGCGGTTGATCAGGTTGACGATGTCCTTGTTGACCTGGCCGCCCAGCACCATTTCCACCACGTCCATGGTTTCGGCGTCGGTCACGCGCATGCCGTCGATGAAATGGCTTTCGATGGACAGGCGCTTGAGCAGGTCGCCAATCTGAGGGCCACCGCCGTGAACCACGACCGGGTTGATACCCACCGCCTTCATCAGCACGATGTCGCGGGCGAAGCCGGTTTTCAGCTCGTCGCTCTCCATGGCGTTGCCGCCGTATTTGATGACAAGCGTCTTGCCAACAAAACGTCGGATGTAGGGCAACGCTTCGGAAAGGACCTTGGCGGCATTGGCTGCGGCATCATGTTCGAGGGTCATTTGGGCTCCACTCAAAATTGGGTCAAAAAGGAAGTTCTAGATCCGGTGCTACGTGTTTCAACTGGGTATGGAAGACGTCCTTGATCCGCTGCAGCTCAAGCTCGGTTTCGGCCTCGAAGCGTAATACCAGCATGGGCGTGGTATTGGAAGCGCGAACCAGGCCCCAGCCTTTCGGATAATCGACCCGCACACCATCGATGCTGGTGAGGTTGGCGTTGCCCCATTGGGCGTCGCGCTCCAGCGCTTCCATGATGCTGAACTTGCGGGTCTCGGTGACTTTGATATTGATCTCGGGCGTGGACAGATCGTTTGGAAAGGTCTGGAAAAGCTCCTCGGCGCTGAATTTTTCCTGACTGAGGATTTCCAGCAGACGCGCTGCGCTGTAGATGCCGTCGTCGAAACCGAACCAGCGCTCCTTGAAGAAGATGTGTCCGCTCATCTCGCCTGCCAACAGTGCGCCGCTTTCCTTCATCTTCTTCTTGATCAGTGAATGACCCGTCTTCCACATAACCGGGCGGCCGCCGTATTCGTGGATCAACGGTATCAGGCGACGCGTGCATTTGACGTCGAAAATCACGTCAGCACCAGGATTGCGCTTGACCACATCGCGGGCAAACAGCATCAGCAGGCGGTCAGGGTAGATGATCGTGCCGGTATTGGTGACGACACCGACACGATCGGCATCACCGTCGAAGGCCAGTCCCAGATCGGCGCCGGTTTCCCGGACCTTGGCGATCAGGTCCTGAAGGTTCTCCGGCTTGCCCGGATCAGGGTGATGGTTGGGGAAATTGCCGTCGACCTCGCAATACAGCGGGATGACTTCGCAATTCAGCGCTTCGATCAATTGCGGGGCGATAACGCCGCCTACACCGTTGCCGCAATCCACCACGACTTTCATGCGCCGCGCGAGCACCACATCGCCAATGATCTCGCTGGCGTAACGGTCGAGGATATTGACCTTGATGATGCTGCCTTTGGCGGACGGCAGGTCGTTGGCCTTGATGCGTTCGTGCAGTGCCTGAATCTGCTCGTCTGCCAGCGTATCGCCGGCAATGACGATCTTGAAGCCGTTGTAATCCTTCGGGTTGTGGCTGCCCGTCAACATGACGCCGGTTTTCCCCGCCAGTACGTGGGTGGCGTAGTACAGCGCCGGCGTGGGCACCAGACCGATGTCGCTGACGTGGCAGCCACTGTCATGCAGCCCCTTGATCAAGTCCGCGACCAGCTCAGGCCCCGAGAGTCGACCGTCGCGGCCTACCGAAACATGCGGCTCGCCCTGCGCGAGACTTTCCGCACCGACGGCCCGGCCGATCCAGTAGGCGGTCTCGGCGTTCAGCGTATCGCCGACGATGCCGCGAATGTCATAAGCGCGGAAAATCGTCTCGGGAAATGTCGGGGCGGTGGAGGCGGTGCTGCTCATGACGCGGGATGGCCCCGACTGCGGGAAGTCAGGGTGGTCATCGATCAGGTCGAGGTCGAGGATATCGGTGTCCTGGAACAGAGGGTCGGTCAGGTGGTCATCCTCCGACACAACCGGAAGGAGCGGTGCGGCGCCGTGCGGCGGTGTCCCGGCTGGCTGACCCTGTTCTGTCGACCCTGCTGCCGCTGGATTATTGCGCAGCGAGAACCGCGCCATGCTCTGAGCGAGCCCGTTCAACGCGGGCAGGCTCAAGCTGAAGGCCTTGACGGCCTTGCCTCCGGAGAGTTCTTGCAGCAGTTGCTCAAGCTGCCGCGCGTCGGCAGCAACCCGGCGCTTGAGCGCACTCTCGTTCAGATACAACCCCAACAGCATCGCCCCGGCGGCAACCAGCAAGGCGAGCAGCAGCATCAGCCAAGGCGTCGAGCCTTGCAGCGCGGGGCCGGCCGCAAAGGTCAGTTTCCAGTTGGGGTAGCCGGTGGAGAATTCTTGTGGACGGCTGCCGTCGTCTTCGCCGCGCGTGAGAAAATTCTGCGCGGTGGCGTTTCCGAACTGCTGAACGAGTACCACCTGACCCGCATCGGCAGGGGTCTCGGGCAGTGCATTGATCAGCCGCTGTGGGTTGAACGCCAGCAACAGGGTGCCGGTGATCGGCGCGTCTGGCGCCGTGCGCAAGGGCGCGGCGCTGTAGATCAGCCATGCGTCGCCAACCTTGCGCGCTTCGGGCGCAGGCGTTTCACCCTTGCCGGCCTTGGCCAGCATGTCCAACGTGGCGAAGCTGATCGGCAGCGCGCTTTGGGTGTCTACGCTGTTGAATCCCACAGGGTTGAGCCGTGCGCCTACCACGCCGTCTCGATAACGCAATTGAGTCTGCGCGCTCTCGATGACCGACGAATTGTTGCTCAACAGGGCCTGGCTCAGCGCGGCGTCCATTGCAGCGGCCTGGGTGTCGGCGTTGATCTGGCGCAGGGCCTTGTTGACGGCCCCGGCTTGCGCGCTGCCCCACGCCTGAACCAGCTGCTCCTGTTGCTGCGGCTGGCTTTGGATGGCAAGCCACACCAGCACCATTGCCGCGAGCAGGCCGATGAGCGAAGGAATGAGGCCGGGACTTGCCAGGCTCAGATTGGCGTCTTTGCCGGCCGGGGCACTTGTTTCCGGAACGGGGGTCGCTTTGGCTGTGCGTTTGATGCCTTTCAAACTAACTCTCCCTGCTGGGTCGTCCTGACGCGTTCTTGTTGTTTTCGCACCGCTCAAAGCCCGTCAGGCCAAAAGCGATGCGTTAGCCAAAGTGAGTGTTTGTGACAGGATCAATGGCTGCCGGAGTGGCCGAAGCCGCCTGCGCCGCGCTGACTCTCGTCAAAGTCTTGGACGATTTCAAAGTGCGCCTGCACCACCGGCACCAGTACAAGCTGAGCCAGACGCTCGCCGATGGAGATCTTGAAAGCGGTCTGGCCACGGTTCCAGCAGGAGACCATCAGCTCGCCTTGATAATCGGAGTCGATCAGGCCCACCAGGTTGCCCAGCACGATGCCGTGTTTATGCCCCAGGCCCGAGCGCGGCAGAATCAGTGCAGCCAGGCCAGGGTCTGCGATGTATATCGACAGCCCGGTAGGAATCAGGAGGGTCTGACCCGGTTCGAGCAAAGTGTCTTCTTTCAGCATGGCGCGCAGGTCCAGGCCGGCCGAGCCAGAGGTGGCGTAAGCGGGAAGCGGGAATTCGCTGCCAATGCGAGGGTCGAGGATCTTGGCTTGTAGAGCGTGCATTCGTGATTAAACCTGGTTCATGCGATCGGCGATAAAAGTCACCAGCTGCCGCGCGATCTTGGCTTTGCTGGTCTGGGCGAAGAGCGTCGCTTGCAACGCTCGGTCGATCACGCTGCAGGCGTTTTCTTCGCTGTTGAAGCCAATGCTGGGATTGGCGACGTCATTGGCGACGATCAAATCAAGGTTCTTGTCCTTGAGCTTGCGTGCGGCGTAATCGAGCAGGTGTTCGGTTTCGGCCGCGAAGCCGACGCTGAACGGGCGATCCGGGCGCTGTGCAATGCTGGCGAGAATGTCCGGGTTACGGACCATCTGCAGCAGAAGACCATCACCGGTGGTGGGATCTTTCTTCAATTTCTGTGTGGCGACGACTTCAGGCCGGTAGTCCGCAACGGCTGCCGAGGCGATGAAGAGATCGCAAGGCATGGCATCTTCGCAGGCGGCGAGCATGTCCCGGGCACTGACAACGTCGATGCGCGACACCCGGTCAGGCGTCTGCAGGTTCACCGGGCCGGTGATCAGGGTGACGCGCGCGCCCGCTTCGGCAGCGGCTTCGGCCAGGGCGAAACCCATTTTTCCGGAGCTGTGGTTGGTGATATAGCGAACCGGATCGATGTTTTCTTGGGTAGGGCCGGCAGTGATCAGCACATGCTTGCCGGTCAGCGTCAGGCGCTGGAAACAATCGGCGGCAGATTGCGCCAGATCATTGGGTTCGAGCATGCGCCCGTAGCCCACATCACCACAGGCCTGACTGCCGCTGGCCGGGCCAAACATGCGAAAGCCGCGCTGTTCGAGCAGTTGCAGGTTCGCTTGCACGGAGGGGTCGCGCCACATGGCCTGATTCATCGCGGGCGCGACGGCGACGATAGCGTCGGTCGCCAGCACCACGGTGGTCAGCAAATCGTTGGCAATGCCTTGGGCCAGACGGGCCATGAGGTCGGCGGTGCCCGGTGCGATAAGAATCATGTCGGCCCACTTGGCCAGCTCGATATGACCCATGGCGGCTTCCGCTGCGGGGTCGAGCAAATCCAGGTGAACGGGGTGGCCGGATAAGGCCTGCATGGTCAGCGGGGTGATGAATTCAGCGCCGCCTTTGGTCATGACGACGCGGACTTCCGCACCGTGGTCGCGCAAACGGCGGACCAGTTCGGCGCTCTTGTAGGCCGCGATGCCACCGCCGACGCCGAGAACGATGCGTTTTCGATACAGCCGCTGCATAGGCCTGCCTTTAGGTCGGTTAACACGCGGCAATCATTACGCCTCCCCAGGCCTGACTGTCGCGCAAAAAAGAGCGGCTAAGATAGCACAGCGACCGCACGGGAACAGCGGCGCCACATACAGGGAGCTGCTATGAGTATTCGCGATTGGCCGGCGGCAGAGCGTCCGCGGGAGAAGCTGCTGGAGCGGGGGGCGTCGAGTCTGTCGGACGCCGAATTGCTGGCGATTTTCTTGCGCACGGGCGTGTCGGGGAGAAGCGCCGTGGACCTGGCCCGGCACCTTTTGCATCAGTTCGGCAGCCTGCGTGCGTTGCTCGAAGCCAACCTGACTGCATTCAGCAGCGAGCTGGGTCTGGGACCCGCCAAGTTCGCGCAGTTGCAGGCTGTCATGGAAATGGCCCGGCGCAACATGGGCGAGGATTTGAAGCGCGATTCTGTACTGGAAAACCCGACGCAGGTGCGTCGCTACCTCAAGGCGCTGTTACGGCACGAGCCCCATGAAGTCTTTGGTTGCCTGTTTCTGGACAGCAAGAACCGGGTTCAGACGTTCGAAGTGCTGTTTCACGGCTCGATCAACACGGCGCATGTCCACGCGCGGCAGGTGGTCAAGCGGGCACTGGCCCACAACTCGGCAGGCTTGATCCTTTGTCACAACCACCCCTCCGGCGTCAAAGACGCCAGCGAAGCCGATATCGACCTGACGCGGCATCTGAAACAGGCGCTGGCGCTGGTGGACGTGGTGGTGCTGGATCACTTGATCATCGGCGACGGCGATCCGCTGTCGATGGTTGAGTATGGGTTGATGTAGCGGCCAGGACTGGCTAATCACAGAGATTCTGGGGCTGGACACCGAACGAATGTAGGACCGGCTTTAGCCGGGAAAGCGTCGGTATTCACACCGCAAAATCGACGGTGTGCAAACGGGCCTCTTCCCGGCTGAAGCCGGTCCTACTAAGCATCGCGTGCATCCAGCGGGGGAGCGTATGAGCCCAGTTCCCGATCTCCCGCGAATTACTTCACGGTCACCTTTGAGAAATCCTGACGACCAAACGGGCTCACGCTATAACCCTCGACGTTCTTGCGCAGCAGCGCATAGGCAGTTGGATGCGCAAGCGGCAGCCACAATGCCTGCTTCTGGATCTGCTCTTGAGCCTGGTGATACAGCTTGCTGCGCCGCGCCTGATCGGTCACCGCTTTGCCCTGGCTGATCAGCTTGTCCAGCCCCTCATCGCAGTAGCGCGCGAAGTTGGTGCCGGATTTGACTGCGGCGCAGGAGAACTGCGGCGTCAGGAAGTTATCCGGGTCGCCGTTATCCCCCGACCAGCCCATGAACAGCAGGTCGTGCTCGCCGGTCTTGGCGCGGCGGATCAGCTCGCCCCATTCGATAACTTTGATTTCCGCCTTGATCCCCACCGCGGCCAGATCGTTCTGCAGCAACTGCGCGCCGGCGTTAGGGTTAGGATTGAGCAAGCTGCCCGACGGCCGAGTCCAGATCGTCGTCTTGAAGCCGTCTTTCAGACCGGCCTTGGCCAGCAGTTCCTTTGCCTTCGCCACATCATGCTTGTAGCCAGGCAGGTCGCTGGCGTAGCCCCAGGTATTAGGCGGATACGGACCATTGGCCGGGCGCGCCGAGCCTTCGAATACCGCTTTCAGGTAAGTATCTTTGTCGAATGCCAGGTTGATCGCCTGACGCACTTCCGGTTTGTCCAGCGGCGGATGCTGGCTGTTGATCGCCAGGAAAGCGGTCATGAAGGCGTCAGTCTTTTCGACCTTCAGGTTCGAATCCTTGCCGGCTTCAGCGACATCCATCGGCTTTGGCGACAGGGCAACCTGGCACTCGTTGCGGCGAACACGTTGCAGCCGGACGTTGGCGTCCGGCGTAATCGCGTAGATCAGCGCATCAACGGCCGGCTTCCCGGCGAAGTAATCCGGGTTCGCCTCGTAACGCACCACCGAGTCTTTCTGGAAGCGCTTGAAGATAAAAGGCCCGGTGCCAATCGGCTGGCTGTTGAGCTTCTCCGGCGTACCGGCCTTCAGCAGCTGCGCGGTGTACTCCGCGGAATAAATAGAAGCGAAGCCCATGCTGAGCGTCGCCAGAAAGGTCGCATCCGGGTGGTCCAGGGTGATGCGCACCGTGGTGGCATCGGTCGCTTCGACTTTCTTGATCAGCGACGGCCATTGCATGGATTGCGCGTGGGGGAAGCCCTGCACAGCGACCTTATTCCACGGATTGGCCGGATCGAGCATGCGCTGGAAGCTGAACACCACGTCGTCAGCGTTGAGCTCGCGCGTGGGGGTGAAATAGTCGGTGTGATGGAATTTCACGCCGGCGCGAAGTTTGAAGTCGTAGGTCAGCCCGTCCGGCGACACACTCCAGCTCTGCGCCAGGCTCGGAACCAGCTTGGCGTCCTTGGCGTCATAGTCCACCAGGCGGTTCATCAGCACGTCGGCCGAAGCATTGGTGGTGGTCAGCGAGTTGTACTGCACCACGTCAAAGCCTTCGGGGCTGGCTTCCGTGCAGACGCTCAGCGTCGTTGCCGCCTGGGCCAGCAGTGGTGTGGACAGGGACGCGAGCAACAGGGGTAGAACGGCTAGGCGCATGGCGATTTTCCTTTCAGAGAGAGCCCATCTGCCGGCGCAGTCTGGAGAGTCAGTAACCCTAGACCATCGATTGGCGCAGAACAATCGCTGCGGCGCGACGAGTGGTATATTTCCCGCCGCGCCTAACGCCGCTGGCGTTGCCGGGTGAAAGCCCTGGCTTTGTGACAGGCAATTCGTGGTTTGTGTTGTTGCACCGGGGGCTTTCTGGTATAAAGCAGCGCTCTTTTCTAGGGGCCCGCTGCCTTCACCTTAGGTGTGGCCGGTAAGACCCCTGAAGAAACGCGGCGCCTGGCGCCAAATGACTGAGAGATTAAGCGGCCAACCCATGCCGGGTTGGGCATGTGGTTTTAGAGGGCTGAGGCATGTCGAGAGTATGTCAAGTTACCGGTAAGGGTCCGGTAACCGGGAATAACATTTCCCACGCAAACAACAAAACCCGTCGTCGTTTCCTGCCAAACCTGCAGCATCACCGCTTCTGGGTTGAAGAAGAGAAACGCTTCGTACGTCTGCGCGTATCTGCTAAAGGCATGCGTATCATCGACAAGCGTGGTATCACGGTTGTTCTGGCCGAAATCCGCCGTGCTGGCGCGAAGGTCTAAGGGAGAAAATCATGCGTGAATTGATCCGTTTGGTGTCGACCGCTAACACCGGCCACTTCTACACCACCGACAAGAACAAGCGCACGACTCCGGACAAAATCGAAATTAAAAAATTCGATCCGGTTGTTCGTAAGCACGTGATCTACAAAGAAGCCAAAATCAAGTAATTGATTTCTGCCTCTTACAAAAAAGCCCGCAGCGATGCGGGCTTTTTTGTGGGTGAAATAAGGTGGGTCAACTAACAGTCAGGCCTTCTGTTCAAACACCACATAGATCTTGCGGCAGGCCTCCAGCACCTCCCACGTGCCTGTGAACCCTGCAGGAATCACGAAGCGGTCACCCGCGCGCAGGGTTTTCGACTTGCCTGCTTCGTCACGGATGACCGAGACGCCCTGCACGATTTCACAATACTCATGCTCGGTGTAATTCACTTTCCACTGACCGACTTCCCCTTCCCAGACGCCTGCATTCAGCTGCCCGCACGGGCTGTTGTAATGGTTGTAAACCGTCTGGTTCGGCTCGCCCTTGAGGATCTTTTCAGCAGCAGGGGTGAAACGCTCCGCTGCGGTAGTGGCTTCGCTGAAGTCGACGATGCTTTCGATGCTCATATCTGATTCCTGAAAGTAGGCGCTGCGTGATTGTTGCTTGCCGAGGGCTGGATGAAAAGCACGAGCGAGCCCGAACAGCTGTTGAATAAAATGCACGATCCGGCCAGATTAAGCCCGCTTCTGTCCAATATATTGGAAATCCGTCCAATGCTGGTTTAGGGTGGCGAATGCCTTCGGCCGATCCGATGACGCGTCAGGCCCTGCCCTGAAGCCCGATTCGAGTGCGAAGACGTGCCTATTTCATAAGAGGAGGACGTTTCATGACCACCCTGACTCATGCTGACTGGGAACAACGCGCCCAGAATCTGAAAATCGAAGGCCGTGCTTTCATCAACGGTGAATACACAGACGCCGCATCCGGCTCGACGTTCGACTGCATCAGTCCGGTCGATGGCCGCTTCCTCTCCCACGTCGCCAGCTGTGACGCCGCCGACGCGCAGCGCGCCGTTGAAAACGCCCGGGCTACGTTCAATTCCGGCGTCTGGTCGCGATTGGCGCCGGCCAAGCGCAAGGCAGCCATGCTTCGTCTGGCCGAGCTGATCAACGAAAACGTCGAAGAGCTGGCGCTGCTCGAGACCCTCGACATGGGCAAGCCGATCAGCGACTCCTATGGCATCGACATTCCCGGCTCCGCCCAGGCGTTGAGCTGGAGCGGCGAGGCCATCGACAAGCTGTACGACGAAGTGGCGCCGACCCCGCACGATCAATTGGGCTTGGTGACTCGCGAGCCGATCGGTGTTGTAGCGGCCATCGTGCCGTGGAATTTCCCGCTGTTGATGGCGTCCTGGAAGCTGGGTCCTGCGCTGTCGAGCGGCAACTCGGTGATCCTCAAGCCGTCGGAAAAATCCCCGCTGACCGCAATCCGTGTCGCCCAGCTCGCCATCGAAGCCGGTATTCCGGCTGGCGTGCTGAATGTGCTGCCGGGTTATGGCCACACCGTCGGTAAAGCGCTGGCGCTGCACATGGACGTCGACACGGCGGTGTTCACCGGTTCGACGAAGATTGCCAAGCAGTTGCTGATCTACTCGGGCGAATCGAACATGAAGCGCGTCTGGCTGGAAGCCGGCGGCAAGAGCCCGAACATCGTCTTCGCCGACGCGCCGGATCTGCAGGCTGCAGCGGAATCTGCGGCCAGCGCCATCGCCTTCAATCAGGGCGAAGTCTGCACGGCCGGCTCCCGTCTGTTGGTCGAGCGCTCAATCAAGGACAAATTCCTGCCGATGGTGATCGAAGCGCTGAAAGCCTGGAAGCCGGGCAACCCGCTTGATCCGGCAACCACCGTTGGCGCGCTGGTCGATACCCAGCAGATGAACACCGTACTGTCGTACATCGAAGCCGGCCACACCGACGGCGCCAAGCTCGTCGTCGGCGGCAAGCGCATTCTGCAAGAGACAGGTGGGACCTACGTTGAGCCGACGATCTTCGACGGCGTGACCAACGCGATGAAGATCGCTCAGGAAGAGATCTTCGGGCCAGTGCTCTCTGTGCTGACCTTCGATACCGCTGAAGAAGCCATTCAGATTGCCAACGACACGCCTTACGGCCTGGCCGCGGCGGTGTGGACGGCTGACTTGTCCAAGGCGCACCTGACCGCGAAGGCGTTGCGCGCTGGCAGCGTGTGGGTCAATCAGTACGATGGCGGGGACATGACTGCGCCGTTTGGTGGCTTTAAGCAGTCCGGCAACGGGCGAGACAAGTCGCTGCACGCGTTCGATAAATACACCGAGCTGAAAGCGACCTGGATCAAGCTGTAAGAGGCCGCGCGCGCTTCAACACTCAGTCGCTGTAAAAACCAACGCAGCCGGGCTTTCATCAAAGCCCGGCTGTTTTGTTTCGTCCTTTTGAGCCACAGGAGCGTGGTGATGCGTTGGGGTACTTATTTCGCTGTGCTGGCGTCGGTATTGAGCGTCGGTCTGGCGCTGGGCGTGAGCATGCCGCTGGTGTCCCTGCGGCTGGAGGCCTGGGGTTACGGTGCGTTTGCCATCGGCGTCATGGCTGCGATGCCGGCCATTGGCGTGCTGCTGGGTGCCAGCCTTGCCAGCCGGCTCGCTTCAAGACTCGGTACCGCCAACCTGATGCGGCTGTGCCTGTGGGCCGGGTCATTTTCAGTGGGTTTGCTGGCGTTATTGCCCAATTACTGGATCTGGCTGGTATTGAGGCTGATGCTCGGGACGATCCTGACCATCGTCTTCGTGCTCGGCGAGAGCTGGATCAACCAGTTGGTGATCGAACGGCTGCGCGGCAAGCTGGTGGCGCTGTACGGCAGTTCCTACGCGCTGAGTCAGTTGGGCGGGCCGGTGCTGCTGGGTTTCATTGGCACGGAAGCAGATTACGGGTTCTGGGTCGGGACCCTGTTGCTGGTGGTATCGCCGTTTCTATTGCTGGGCAGAACAGGCGCGCCGAGCGCGGAATCCAGCCATGTGACGCTGCGCGATCTCGGCGGCTTCTGTCGGAGTTTGCCGGCCATTGCGTGGGCCATCGCTTTATTCGCCGGGTTTGAAGCGATGATTCTGACCTTGCTGCCGGTGTATTGCCTGCAACAGGGCTTTACGCCTGAAGTGGCTTTGGCGATGGTCAGCACCGTGGTGGTGGGTGATGCGCTTCTGCAACTGCCGATTGGTGCGCTGGCCGACAGGGTTTCCCGTCGGCGGCTGTTTTCCGGGTGTGCGCTGGTGCTGATGGTGTCGAGCCTGGCGATCCCGCTGCTGGTCGACACAATCGCCATCTGGCCGCTGTGGGTACTGTTCGGCGCCAGTGCGGGCGGGTTGTTCACGCTGTCGCTGATTCTGATTGGCGAGCGCTACCGCGATGACGCTTTGGTGCGCGCCAATGCCCACGTCGCCCAGCTGTGGGGGATCGGTTGCCTGCTTGGCCCCTTGGCGGCAGGCGCTGGCAGCCAGTGGGTCAGCGGTCAGGCGCTGCCGTTGCTGATGGCGGCGGGGGCGCTGGGGTTGGTCATCCTGTCCCAGCGTCCCAAGGCCTTTGGCGCGCAAGCAGTAGCGGCTTAAAGCATCTTTTCCAGGCCGACCGCCGTGCTGAACCAGGCGTTCATCCGGCGCCACCAGTCGCCAGGCTCTTTGGACAGCGTGTGGATTTTGCCGTTGTCCTCGGTCACCCACACCAGCCGGTTGTTTTCCAGCTTGACCTGATAGCTGATGGCCGGCGCCATACCCTGAAGCGCCAGCTCGCGCAGGTATTCGGTCAGCTCGGGGCTGTCGACCAGCACGCCGACTTCGGTGTTCCACAGCACTGACCGTGGGTCGAAATTGAACGAACCCACGAACATCTTCTGTCGATCAAAGATCATCGCCTTGCTGTGCAGGCTCGATTCCGAGCCGCCCTTGATCAGGTTTGTGTGCAGAAATGCAGGTCCGCTGCCCTTGGCGTTGCTCGGATCACCTGGCTGACGGCGCAGTTCGAACAGCTTCACGCCGTGCTCCAGCAGTGCCCGGCGGTAGGGCGCGTAACCGCCGTGTACCGCCGGCACGTCGGTGGCCTCCAGCGAATTCGTCAGCAGGTTCACCGACACGCCTTTGTCCGAGAGTCCGGTCAGGTACACCAAGCCTTCCTGCCCGGGCACGAAATAGGCTGAGATCAGCATCAGTTCCTTGTGCACGCTGCCCAGATCAGGACTCAATTGAGTCGCCAGCAGCAGATGCGGGTCGGGCTCGCCCCGTGACAGCACCTTGGTCGGCGCGTCCCACAACGCCTGGTTGTGCGCCCAGATCAGCTCATTGAGCCAGGTCTTCATACGCGGGTGAGTCCGATAGTCCATCAGCCGTTCATACAGGGCCTTCTTCTCAACGTGGGCCTGATCCAGCGATTCGGCCAGCAGAGCGCGCGCTTTGGTCAGATCCTTACGATCGGGTGGCCAGTAGAGGAAGTCGTTGATCGGCTTGCTGAGCGCGCTGTTCCAGTACTGATCGAAGCTGTGACCCAGCTGTTCCGCCACCGGGCCCACGCTGAGCATGTCGATGTCGGTGAAATTCAGATTGGGTTCGGCGTCGAAATACTCGTCACCCAGATTGCGCCCGCCGACGATGGCCACGGCGCCGTCGGCCAGCCACAGCTTGTTGTGCATGCGTCGATGCTGCTGTGACAGATTGAACAGCCGGCCCAGATTACGGGTGGCGCCCATGCTGCGGCCCAGATTGAGCGGATTGAACAGGCGAATCTGAATATTCGGGTGCGCAGCGAGTGTGGCGATGACTTCATCCAGCCCGTCGCTGGTGGTGTCGTCCAGCAGGATGCGCACGCGAACGCCGCGATCGGCAGCTTTGAGCAGTTCGTCAGCCAGCGCCCGAGTGCTCAGGCCGTCGTGAACGATGTAGTACTGCAGGTCCAGGCTGGTTTTGACGTTTCGAATCAGCTCGGCGCGGGCCATGAAGGCTTCAGTGCTGTTGGGCAGCAGGCGGAAACCCGAGCGGCCCTCGTGAGGCGCCGCCTGGGCCATGATCGAGCGTCCGAAAGAAGACTGCGCCGCCGGGAGTGCCTGACTCGGACCGTCGGGGGCGGGCGTGTGCGCACAACCGCTGAGGCCGAGGGCGAGAGCCAGGAGGAGGGGCACCGCCCGTAAGTTCGTCAACGCGGTCATCCGAAAATCAGTCATGGCGATATGACCGCGCTTTCTCCTAAAGGTTAAAAGCCGCAAAAGGTTAAAAGCTTCAAAAGGTTTAGCTGCAAAGGTCATGCAGGGTCGGTCCGCTGCATGAGCAGCGCCGTGGCAGCGCCGACCTTGCGCACCGCGTCCTCGATTTGCGCGGTCGGCTTGGCGGCGAAGTTCATGCGCAGGCAGTTTCTGTATTTGCCGGACGCCGAAAATATGCTGCCCACGGCGATCTGTACGCCTTGCCCCTGCAAGGCGCGGTTCAGGCGCAAGGAGTCGAAGTCTTCCGGCAGCTCGATCCACAGCATGAACCCGCCCTGGGGACGACTCACACGGGTGCCTTCCGGGAAGTAACGCGTCACCCAGCCGGTCATCAGGTCGCGACTGCGTTGGTACTGGCCGCGCATCCGGCGCATGTGCGGCTCGTAGTGTCCGGCCTTGAGAAAGTCCGAAATCGCCAGCTGCGGCTGGGTCGCGGTCGAACCGGTGCTGATGTATTTCATGTGCAGCGCGCGATCGAGATAGCGACCGGGCGCGACCCAACCGACGCGCAGGCCCGGCGCCAAGGTCTTGGAAAACGAGCTGCAGAGCAGGACGCGACCGTCTTCGTCGAAGGATTTGATCGTGCGCGGGCGAGGGTAGGTGTAGGCCAGATCGCCATACACATCGTCTTCGATGATCGCCACATCGAAGCGTTGCGCCAGGGTCAGCAGTGCGCGTTTACGGTCCTCCGGCATGATGTAGCCCAGCGGGTTGTTGCAGCTCGGCGTCAGCTGTATGGCCTTGATCGGCCACTGTTCCAGCGCCAACTCCAATGCGTCGAGGCTGATGCCGGTGAGCGGGTCGGTGGGGATTTCCAGGGCTTTCATGCCCAGCCCCTTGAGCGCCTGCATGGCGCCGTGAAAGCTGGGCGAGTCGACTGCGACGATGTCGCCCGGCTGGCACACCGAACGGATACAGATGGCCAGCGCCTCTTGGGCGCCAGTGGTGATCACCAGATCGTCCGGATCGATGTTGGTGCCGGAATCCAGCAGCAGCCGCGCGACTTGTTCCCTCAGGCAACGCCGGCCGTGGATGTTGTCGTAATACAGCCCAGGCATGTCCGAGCGCCGGCTGATCCTGCCCAGCGCCTGGGTCAGTGGGCGCAAGGTCGGGCTGGTGACGTCGGGCATGCCGCGACCCAGCTGAACCACGTCAGGGCTGGGTGCGGCTCGTGCCAGTTCCAGCACTTGATCCCACTGAGAGATTTCCACCGGGCGCTGGGCGGGGCGGCCTATCGCAGGCAGGGCGGGCGTCTTGCGGCCAGCCGGCACGAAATACCCGGACTTGGGCCGTGGCAGCGCGAGCCCGTTGTCTTCCAGCAATCGATACGCCTGCTGCACGGTGCTCAGGCTGACGCCGTGCTCAAGACTCAACGCACGCACCGAAGGCAGCCGGTCGCCGGGGCGATAAAAGCCGTTTTCGATGCGCGTGCCGAGCAATTCGGCGAGGTTGACGTAGAGGGTCATGGCGTACTCCCACAAGGTGAGGCGATCGGTAGACCGATACAGATGTTGGGAAAATACAGCATTCAGCGCGAGAGGAAACCGATCTGTATGCAAAGAATAATAATTCTTTGGATCTGTAATGGTTTTCCATACAGACACATCATGAATCCACTCGAAACCCACCCTGAGGTGTCTGGAAATGAGCGGAATAAGTGATGTTCGGTTAACGCTGTATGCCGGTGAGCTGGTCCGGGAGCAGGACGGGAGCTCGCGCATTAGTGCGCCGGAAGGATTAGGGATGTGGGGGCTGTTTCAGCATCGCCTGGCCAGTCGGCGCGCGTTGTTGAAACTGACTGACGAGCAGTTGAAGGATATTGGCTTGAGCAGCGAGCAGGCGCGCCATGAAGGGCTCAAGCCGTTCTGGCGCGAATGAGGGCTGTGACGCAGTCAGCCTCACAGCGGCGAGTTTCGTTACACCAGTTCTTTGAAGCGGTGCCACAACATCCCCAGCGCCAATAGCGGCGAGCGCAAATGTTTACCGCCGGGGAAGGTGATGTGAGGGACTTTGGCAAAGAGCTCGAACCCGCCGCTGTGTTGGCCGCTGATGGCCTCAGCCAGCAACTTGCCCGCCAGATGCGTCGCGTTCAACCCGTGCCCCGCGTACGCCTGGGCGTAGAACACGTTTGGATGCGTGTGCAGTCGCCCGATCTGCGGCAAGCGATTGGCGCCGATGCCGATCATCCCGCCCCACTGAAAATCGATCTTCACGTCTTTGAGCTGAGGGAACACCTTGAGCATCTTCGGCTGCATGTACGCTGCAATGTCGCTCGGGTCGCGGCCTGAATAGTGACAGGCGCCGCCGAACAGCAAGCGTCGATCAGCCGACAGACGAAAATAATCCACCGCCACACGCTGATCGCACATCGCGGTGTTGCGCGGAATCAGCTGGCTGGCGAGTTCTTCGCTCAGTGGCTCGGTGGCGATGACGTAACTGCCGGCGGGCAAGACCTTGCCGCTCAACTCCCCATCGAGCTCGTTGAGATACGCATTGCAGCCCAGCACCAGCGTGCTGGCGCGCACCCGCCCTTGAGCTGTATGAATGTTGACCTCTGTCCCGTATTCCAGCCGCGTCGCTGCCGAGTGTTCGAACACCTGCACGCCCAGTGACTGAGCGATGGCGGCTTCTGCCAGCGCCAGGTTCAGCGGATGCAGATGGCCCGAACCCATGTCCAGCATCGCGCCGGCATAGTTGGGTGAGCCGATGACGCTGCTGAGGTTGCCCGCTTCAATCAATTCCAGCGGGTGTCGATAACCCAGGCTTCGCAGCTCTTCGGCGTCTTTGGCAAAACCCTCGAACTCCTTGGGCTTGTTCGCCAGATCGCAGTAGCCCCAGGTCAGGTCGCAGTCGATCTGGTATTTGCTGACGCGCTCGCGGACGATTTCCACCGCTTCGAGGCCCATCAGCTTGAGCTGGCGCACGCCGTCCTCGCCGATGACATTGCTGAACTGGTCCACATCGTGGCCGACGCCGCGGATCAACTGCCCGCCGTTGCGACCGCTCGCGCCCCAGCCGATCTTGTGTGCTTCCAGCAGCACCACCTTCAAGCCGCGTTCAGCCAGCTCGATCGCCGTGTTCAGCCCGGAAAACCCGCCGCCGATGATGCAGACGTCGGTTTTGATCTCGCCGTGCAATGCAGGGTAGTCAGGCCGGGGATGGCGGGTGGCCGCGTAATAAGAAGCCGCGTGATCAGACAATCCGGGCTGGGGAGACCGAGCATTCATGTTGAATATCCCGAGAACACTGTTTGGAAAATTTTACGGAGGGTAGCGGGGTGAATGAGTCCGGGCAAGAAAATGCCAGCGCATGATCATCCGGGTGTAAGTCCCGGAGGCGCTGGGGCACAATCAGCACCTTTCACAGGGGAAACTGCCGCGATGGGTTGCAACAGCGAGAAAATCCGCGATTTGCGGCGGCAGATTCCGTCGTTCGAATGCGTGCCGGGGTGCCACGATTGCTGTGGGCCGGTGACCACGTCGTCCGAAGAAATGTCGCGGTTGCCGCGCAAGACACCGGCCGAGCAGGAAGCGGCCCTCAATGAGCTGAACTGCGTACACCTGGGCCCCCACGGCTGCACCGTGTATGACGAGCGGCCGCTGATTTGTCGCCTGTTCGGCACCACGAAAACCCTGCCATGCCCCAACGGTCGCCGCCCTGAGGTCCTGATTCACCCGCGCGCCGAGAAGCAGGTGCATGAGTTCATCGCCTCTACGCGGCAGGTCCTGGTGTAACGACGCCAGATGCCATCACTCCACTGCTCGTGTTCACTCCGGAATCGGCAGGCACAAACTTTCCTTCACCTCTTCCATCACGATGTAGCTCTTGGACTCCCGCACGTGGGGCAGCTTGAGCAGGATATCCCCCAGCAGCTTGCGGTACGAAGCCATCTCGGAAATCCGCGCTTTCACCAGATAGTCGAAATCCCCTGACACCAAGTGGCATTCCAGCACATGGGGCAGTTTGAGCACCGCGCGGCGGAATTCTTCAAAGGTGTCACCGGACTTGTAGTCCAGGCTGATCTCGACAAACACCAACAAACTGGCTTTGAGGTTCTGCGGATTGAGGCGGGCGTTGTAGCCCATGATGATGCCTTCACGCTCCAGACGCCGGACCCGCTCCGTACACGGCGTGGTAGACAGCCCGACGCGTTCGCCCAGTTCGGTGAAGGAGATCCGGCCGTCGTTTTGCAGGATGCGCAGGATATTGCGGTCGATCTTGTCCAGCTCGCGTTTGGACTGGTGCTGGGTACGCATCGAAGAGCCCTCTGCCAAAGCGTCGGTTGCCGAGAAGAAATGCCGAATATAGGCGTTTATATAGTCAAAAGCACTGCTCACGCCTTTTTATACTGCACACATCCTTGCTTAAAACTTGAAAACGTCAGCGGATATCCGCGATGAGGGAATCAACATGCGCGTTCTGGTCCTTGGAAGTGGCGTAATCGGTACCACCAGTGCGTATTACCTGGCGCGTGCGGGCTTCGAGGTGACGGTCGTTGACCGTCAACCAGCCGCGGCCATGGAGACCAGTTTCGCCAACGCCGGGCAGGTGTCGCCGGGCTACGCCTCGCCTTGGGCGGCACCGGGTGTGCCGCTCAAGGCCCTCAAATGGTTGCTGCAGCGCCATGCGCCGCTGGCAATCAAGGCGACGGCCGATGTCGATCAATACCTGTGGATGGCGCAGATGCTGCGCAACTGCACCCAGAACCGTTATGCGGTCAACAAAGAGCGCATGGTTCGCCTCTCCGAATACAGCCGCGACTGCCTTGATGAGCTGCGTGCCGAGACCGGCATTGCCTACGAAGGCCGCAGCCTCGGCACCACCCAGCTGTTCCGCACTCAGGAGCAACTGGATAACGCCGCCAAGGACATCGCCGTGCTCGAACAGGCCGGCGTGCCCTATGAAGTACTCGACCGTGAAGGAATTGCCCGGGTTGAACCGGCCCTGGCCAGCGTCAGCAATATCCTCAGTGGGGCACTGCGTCTTCCGAACGATCAGACCGGCGACTGCCAGCTGTTCACCACGCGTCTGGCCGAAATGTGCGTGAAGCTGGGCGTTGAGTTCCGCTTCGGCCAGTCCATCGAGTCTATTGATTTCGCCGGCGACACCATCAAGGGCGTGCGCATCAATGGCACGCTCGAAACCGCTGACCGCTACGTGCTGGCGCTTGGCAGCTACTCGCCGCAACTGCTCAAGCCCCTCGGCATCAAGGCGCCGGTTTATCCGCTCAAGGGCTACTCGCTGACGGTGCCGATCACCGACCCAGCGATGGCGCCGACTTCGACCATTCTCGACGAGACCTACAAGGTCGCGATCACCCGCTTCGACAATCGCATCCGCGTAGGCGGCATGGCCGAGATCGCCGGTTTCGACCTGTCGCTTAATCCTCGTCGCCGCGAGACCCTGGAGATGATCGTCAACGACCTTTATCCTCGCGGCGGTGACCTGCAGCAGGCCAGCTTCTGGACCGGTCTGCGCCCGACGACGCCGGACGGAACACCTATCGTGGGCGCAACGCCGTATCGCAATCTGTTCCTCAACACCGGCCACGGCACGTTGGGTTGGACGATGGCCTGCGGTTCAGGCAGATTGCTGGCTGACCTGATCGCGCGCAAAACCCCGCAGATCAGTGCTGAAGGCCTCGATATTTCCCGTTACGGCAGTTCCAAGGAGATCGCAAAACATGTCCATTCAGCGCCAGCTCACCAATGAGCGCATGAGCCAGTTGGTCGTCCATAACGGCACCGTTTATCTTGCCGGGCAAGTGGCCGACGACATGGCAGCGGGGATTGAGCAGCAGACCCGCGAGACGCTTCACAACATTGAGCGATTGCTGGACCTGGCCGGTACCGACAAGACCCGCATTCTGTCGGTGACGATCTACCTGAAAGACATCGATGCACACTTTGCCGGCATGAACAGCGTCTGGGACACCTGGCTGCCGAGGGGCCTTGCCCCTGCGCGTGCAACGGTTGAAGCCAAGCTGTGCGAGCCTGAGATTCTGGTTGAACTGTCGGTGGTTGCGGCGCTGCCGTAGTTCACCCACTTATATCCATCTATTGACCAACAAGAAGCCCCAGCATGCGTCCAGCCCGCGCCCTTATCGACCTTCAGGCCCTGCGTCACAACTACCAACTGGCGCGCGACACCGCTGGCGCCAAGGCGCTCGCCGTGATCAAGGCGGATGCCTACGGCCACGGCGCGGTGCAGGTTGCGCAGGCGCTGGAATCCAAGGCCGATGGCTTTGCCGTGGCGTGCATTGAAGAAGCGCTGGAGCTGCGTCAGGCCGGGATCAACGCCCCGATTCTGCTGCTGGAGGGTTTTTTCGAGGCCGACGAACTGGCGCTGATCGTCGAGCACGATTTCTGGTGCGTGGTGCATTCCCTCTGGCAGCTCGATGCCATCGAGCAAACCGCCCTCGGCAAGCCGCTGAACGTGTGGCTGAAGATGGATTCGGGTATGCACCGCGTTGGCATTCACCCGGCGGATTTTCAGGCGGCCCATCAGCGGCTGCTGAACAGCGGCAAAGCCGCGAAGATTGTCTTGATGACCCACTTCGCCCGCGCCGACGAACTCGACAGCGCGCGCACCGATCAGCAAGTGGCCATTTTTCAATCGGCCCGTGCCGGTCTGACCGCCGAACTCAGCCTGCGCAATTCCCCAGCCGTCATGGGCTGGCCCAGCGTGCCAAGTGATTGGGTCCGTCCGGGGATCATGCTTTACGGCGCGACGCCGTTTGATCAGCCGCAATCGGTCGCCGATCGTTTGCAGCCGGTCATGACCCTGGAATCCCGCGTCATCTGCGTGCGTGACCTGCCCGTCGGTGAGCCAGTGGGCTACGGCGGTACATTCGTCGCCGAGCGCAACATGCGCATCGGTGTGGTCGCGATGGGCTACGCCGACGGCTATCCGCGGCAGGCGCCCACCGGCACGCCCGTGATGGTCGACGGGCATCGCAGCCAGTTGCTCGGGCGTGTGTCGATGGACATGCTCTGTGTCGACCTCACCGACGTGCCGGGCGCAGGGCTGGGCAGCCGCGTCGAGCTGTGGGGCAAGAGCATCCACATCAGCGACCTTGCGTCCAGCGCGGGCATGATTCCGTACCAGATTCTGTGCAATCTGAAACGCGTGCCAAGGCTTTATACCGGGACCTGATCGCCGCTCGCCAATCCCCTGCAAACCACTCCTTCGCGGCCAGTCACGGCCGCCAGTCCCTTTGCTGATCCGGCCATGGGCTCAAGTGTTGTAAATACTGAACGCTGTTGCCATGATGGCGGCCACTTGACCCAACTTGATCATCAGGAGGACTCCCGCATTGGACGTCGGTGAACGACTGCAATCCATTCGTAAACTCAAAGGTCTGTCCCAGCGTGAACTCGCCAAACGAGCGGGCGTGACCAACAGCACCATCTCCATGATCGAGAAGAACAGCGTCAGCCCCTCGATCAGCTCCCTGCGCAAGGTGCTGGGCGGCATACCGATGTCCATGGTGGAGTTCTTTTCCGAAGAGCTCGAACCCGAAAATCCGACCCAAGTGGTCTATAAAGCCAGCGAACTGATCGATATCTCGGACGGTGCCGTGACCATGAAACTGGTCGGCAAATCCCATCCGAGCCGCGCCATTGCGTTCCTTTCCGAAGTCTACCCGCCGGGTGCCGACACGGGCGTCGAGATGCTCGTGCACGAGGGCGAGGAGACCGGGATTCTGGTCGAGGGCCGTCTTGAGCTGGTGGTCGGTCTGGACACCTACGTGCTCGAAGAGGGCGACAGTTACTACTTCGAGAGCTCCCGACCCCATCGCTTTCGCAACCCGTTCGACGTTCCTGCGCGACTCATCAGCGCGGCAACGCCGGCGAATTTCTGATCAGCGATATGATTACCCGAAAACTGATCTTCCTCGGCCTGGCCGTCTTGCTCTTCGCCGATACTGCTGGCGCGACCATGCGCTGCGGCACGGCGCTTATCAGTCTGGGGGACACCGCCGACGTGGTCCGCCAGAAGTGCGGGGCGCCCGACAGCAGTGTTGATCAAATGCCCGCGCTCAGGAGCAACGGCGTCCCGAAGCTTGGCACTGCTAAAGTCAGCTTATGGGTGTATGGCCCTCGCAACGGCGCAAAACAACACCTGCGGTTCATCGAGGACAAGTTGGTGGAAATCGAGACGAAGCGGGATTGAGTGGCCGCGTGACAGTCGTTTTTAAGGGCGCAAGCCGCGCAGTGCAGCAAATCCCCTGAAGGCCCGGTCCAACCGCTATCAAATAACAAAATCAGGAGAGGCCGGATGCCGCATTCCTGCTCGATCGAGCAAGCTGTCGATCACGTGTTGGCTGAATTGCCGGCACACATCCATATGGGTATGCCGCTGGGGTTGGGCAAGCCCAATCGCTTCGCCAACGCGTTGTACGCCCGAATCAAATCGCTGCCCGATCGACATCTGACTATCTACACCGCGCTGTGCCTCGGGCGACCGGATGGCGGCGATGGTTTGCAGGGACGGTTTCTGGAGCCCTTTCTCGAGCGCGTCTTCGACGATTACCCTGAACTGGATTTCCTCACTGATCTGCGCCGGGACGACCTCCCGCCCAACATTCACGTCCAGCAGTTCTTCATGCAGCCCGGCAGCCTTCTGGGCAGTGTCGAAGCGCAGCAGGATTATGTCAGCAGCAATTACAGCCACGCTGCGCGGGACATCAACGCCAATGGTCTGAATCTGATCGCGCAGCTGATTGCCCGCGACTCCCAACGGCCCGATCACCTCAGCCTGAGCTGCAACCCCGACATCACCCTCGACCTGCTGCCCATGGTGGAAAAACGCCGTGGGTTGGGCGAGCGCATTCTGATACTCGGCCACGTCCACGCGGATCTGCCCTACATGCAGGGCGGTGCCGAGGTCAGCGCCGACACCTTCGACCTGCTGATCGAGCACGAAGAGCGCAGCACGCTGTTCTCGACGCCGAACATGCCAGTCGGTGTCCAGGATCACTTCATTGGCTTGTACGCGAGCACGCTGGTGCGCGATGGCGGCACGCTGCAGATTGGCATCGGCTCGATGGGCGACGCCCTGACCGCCGCCTTGCTTGCGCGCCAGGCCGATAACGAAACCTATCGCGCGTGCCTGGCCAAGCTGGACGGCATTTCCACCTGGAAGCCGTTGATCGAGGCGCAAGGCGGGGTGATGCCCTTCGCCACCGGGCTTTATGGCTGCAGCGAAATGCTGGTCAACGGGCTGCTGGTGCTGCTGGACGCGGGGATCATCCGCCGCAAGGTGTACGCCGACGTCGAGCTGCAGCAAATGGCCAATGACGGGGTTCTGGACGAATCGATTTATAGCGACGGCGTGTTGATTCACGGCGGCTTCTTTCTCGGGCCGCGCAGCTTCTACGAGCGGCTGCGGGAATTCACGCCGGCGCAGATCGCGCAGGTCAACATGACTGCGATCAGTTACATCAACGAGCTATACGGCGACGAGACGCTCAAGCGCCTGCAACGGCGGGATGCGCGATTCATCAACAGTTGCTTCACCGTGACGTTGCTGGGCGCAGCGGTCTCCGATCAATTGGCCGACGGCCGTGTGGTCAGCGGTGTGGGCGGGCAGTACAACTTCGTCGCTCAGGGCCATGCGCTGGACGGCGCGCGTTCCGTGCTGATTCTGCGCAGCTGGCGTGAATCGGGTGGGGAGGTCAATTCCAATATCGTCTGGGACTATGCGCACACGACGATCCCGAGGCATCTGCGCGATATCGTCGTCACTGAATATGGGATCGCCGACCTGCGCGGCAAAACCGACGCGGCGGTGATCGAGGCGCTGCTCAACATCAGCGATTCACGCTTCCAGCCGGGCCTGATCGATCAGGCGCAAAAGGCTGGCAAGCTGCCGAAGGATTTCCGCCTTGATCCGCTGTTCAGCCAGAACACGCCCGAGCAGCTGAAGGACATCCGCGACCAGTTCCCGTCGCTGTTCATCGAGTACCCGCTGGGCAGCGATTTCACGGCTGAAGAGCGCGATCTGCTCCGTGCATTGAACTGGTTGAAGAGCAAGTTCAAGCTCACGGAAATCATCGAGCTGGGCAAGGCCACGCTGGAAGCGCCTGACGCGAGCGCCTATCCGGAGCACTTGCAGCGCATGGGCCTCGATCATCCGCAGGGGTTGCGAGAAGAGCTGTATCAGCGGCTGGTGCTGGCGGGGTTGCAGGCGACGGCTTAGGCCCGATGTTTCCCACGTTTACTGTGGCATCCGTTCAGCCGAGGGTTTTGACCACCAGTAGCACGGCAGCAAAGAAGCCGCTGACCGCAAACAGCTGCTGCAATCGCGGGCCGGCGAGGTGACGGCTGACCTGTCTGCCGACTACCAGTCCGGCGACGGCCCCTGCGGCGAACGGCAGCCCCACAGTCCAATGCATCGCGCCGCTGATGGTGGCGGTGATCACGCTGCCGGTCGAGACCAGGGCGATCACCGCCAGCGACGTGGCGACGATGCTCTTCATCTCAAGGTCGGTGTATCGGGTCAATGCCGGCACGATGACGAAGCCGCCACCCACACCGAGCAATCCTGACAACAGCCCGGCCAATGCGCCGGTTGCCGCGAGTGAGCGGGCACAGGGCAGGGTCCAGCGCAGCCGACCCACCAGCGGATTGACCACACAAGGCCTGAACGCCCCTCGATCCGGCGGTTTGCCGTGGCGCAACTCGTGAGCGGCTTTGCGGTAGATCCGCCCGCACACATAAAACAGAATCAGCGCAAACCCCAACGCCAGCGGCGCATTGGGCAGCTGGTGCGCCAGCCACAGCCCTACCGGCGACAGCGCGATGCCAATGATTGCGATGAAAATGGCCGCACGGTAACGGACGATACCCTGGCGCAGCCCAAGCGCTGCACCGACGGCCGAAGCCAGGCCGACCGCCAAAAGGCCCACCGGCGCGGCTTCGATCATCGTCAGGCCCAGCCCGAAAACCAGCAGCGGCACCGCAAGAATGCCGCCACCGGCGCCCGTCAATCCCAATACCGCGCCAATGATCGTACCGAGGCCGGCTCCGATCAGTTCGTGTTCATTCATCGTAAGTGAGCAAGTTCCGTGGGGGCTGTCAGGAGGTAGCTGTTCAGGGTGAGCGCGCCTGATCGGCGCGCTCGGCAGGGTTTACAGCGCATTGATCGGGACCTTCAGGTAGCGGACGCCGTTGTCCTCCGCTTCCGGCAGGTTGCCGCCGCGCATGTTGATCTGCACCGAAGGCAGGATCAGCATCGGCATGTCGAGGGTGGCATCGCGCTTCTCGCGCATCTCGACGAAAGCGTCCTCGTCGATGCCTTCGCGCACATGGATGTTGCTGGCGCGTTGCTCGGCTACGGTGGTCATGAACATCAGCTCACGGCCATTGGGCAGGTAGTCGTGGCACATGAACAGACGCGTCTGTGGCGGCAGGCCGAGAATCCGGCCGACCGAGCGATACAGCGTGCGCGCATCGGCGCCGGGGAAGTCGCAACGGGCGGTGCCGTAGTCGGGCATGAACAGCGTATCGCCGACAAACGCCACGGCTTCATCGCCGGCTTCAATCACGTACGTCATGCACGCCGGCGTGTGGCCAGGGGTGTGCAAGGCTCTGGCCTGCAGCGTGCCGATCTGAAAGTGCGCGTCATCTTCCAGCAACCGGTCGAACTGGCTGCCGTCGCGGGCAAAGTCGCCTTTGGCGTTGAACAGCGTGCCGAAAACTTTCTGCACGCGAGTGATGTGGCTGCCGATCGCGACGGTGCCGCCGAGTTGTTCTTTCAAGTAGGCCGCTGCCGAAACGTGATCGGCGTGGACGTGGGTTTCCAGAATCCACTGCACCGACACGCCCAGCTCACGAACCCTCTCGATCAGCTTGTCGGCGGACTGCGTGCTGGTGCGCCCGGATTTCGGGTCGTAATCCAGCACGCTGTCGATCAGCGCGGCTTGAAGCGTAGAGCGGTCAATGACCAGGTAACTGATGGTCGAGGTCTGCGGATCAAAGAACGCCTCTACGCTCAGTTTTTCGCCAATTTCCATAACGTGTCTCCTGTTCTACTGACCGCAAGAAATCTGTGGGAGTCGAGCTTGCTCGCGAAGGGGCCGGTACATTCACAGTGACCCCTGCGCCTGACAGTCTGTCTGCGTGAGCACGCTCACTCCCACGGGGTTACGCGTTTGCTGGGCCAAAGCGCGGCGTCAGCTGCATCACCCCAGAGGTGAATCCGGATCAAACGAACGTCACAACGCCATTTTTCAACGACTGTACGCGCGCCAGTGACTCTACACGATAGCCCTGGCCGTCCAGTTCAGCGCGGCCGCCCTGGAATGACTTCTCGATCACGATACCCAGGCCGGCGACGGTTGCGCCCGCTTGCTTGATGATCGAGATCAGCGCCTGGGACGCCTTACCGTTGGCCAGGAAGTCGTCGATGATCAACACCCGATCGCTGCTGTTCAGGTGGCGGGTAGAAATGGCGATGGTGCTTTCGGTCTGCTTGGTGAACGAATACACCGACGCGGAAAACATGTTCTCGGTGAGGGTCAGCGACTGATGCTTGCGCGCGAAGATCACCGGGATGCCCATCTTCAGACCGGTCATGACTGCAGGGGCGATGCCGGAAGCCTCGATGGTGACGATCTTGGTAATGCCGGAGCCTGCGAACAGCGCGGCGAATTCGTCACCGATCTGCTGCATCAGCACCGGGTCGATCTGATGGTTGAGAAACGCGTCGACCTTCAATACCTGGTCGGAAAGCACGATGCCTTCTTCGCGAATTTTCTTGTGCAGTGCTTCCACGTGGGTGGTCCTCAGAGCGCGATGTGCGCGAAATGAACGTTATCTTTTCAGCATGGCGCGTATGTCCGCCAGGGCTGTATTGCCGCGTACGGCTTTGACTTCGACGGGCGTGTCATCGTTGCCTTCCCAGGCGAGATCGTCCGGCGGCAGTTCGTCGAGGAACCGGCTCGGCAGGCAATCGATGATTTCGCCGTACTGCTTGCGTTTGGCGGCGAAGGTGAACGCCAGCGTCTGCCGCGCGCGGGTGATGCCCACGTAGGCCAGGCGGCGTTCTTCTTCGATGGTATCGGCCTCGATGCTGGAGCGGTGCGGGAGGATTTCCTCTTCCATGCCCATGATGAACACGTACGGAAACTCCAGCCCCTTGGAGGCGTGCAGGGTCATCATCTGCACGCCTTCGGCGCCGTCTTCCTCTTCCTGCTGACGTTCGAGCATGTCGCGCAGAACCAGTTTGCCGATGGCCTCCTCAATGGTCATGCCGCCTTCTTCGTCTTTCTCCAGCGTGTTCTTCAGTGCCTCGATCAGGAACCACACGTTGCCCATGCGGTAGTCGGCGGCCTTGTCGCTGGAGCTGTTCTGACGAATCCAGTTTTCGTAATCGATGTCCATGACCATGCTGCGCAAGGCGGCGATCGGGTCCTGCGTCGCGCATTGCTGGCGCACGCCGTCCATCCAGTGTTTGAAGCGTCTGAGGCGATCGGTGAAGCGGGCGTCCAGATGTTCGCCCAGGCCGATCTCGTCGGTGGCGGCGTACATCGACACCTTGCGCTCGGTCGAGTAGTTGCCCAGCTTTTCAAGGGTGGTCGAACCGATTTCCCGGCGCGGCACGTTGATCACGCGCAGGAAGGCGTTGTCGTCATCCGGGTTCACCAGCAAGCGGAAGTAGGCCATCAGGTCTTTTACTTCCTGACGTCCAAAGAAGCTGTTGCCCCCGGACAGCCGATACGGAATCTGATGGTGCTGCAGCTTCAGCTCGATCAGCTTGGCCTGATAGTTACCGCGATAGAGAATCGCGAAATCGCTGTACGGCCGGTCGGTGCGCAGGTGCAGGCTGAGAATTTCGATGGCGACACGTTCGGCTTCGGCGTCTTCGTTCTTGCAGCGAATCACGCGGATCTCGTCGCCGTGACCCATCTCGCTCCAGAGTTGCTTTTCGAACGCATGGGGGTTGTTGGCGATCAGCACGTTGGCGCAGCGCAAGATGCGGCTGGTGGAGCGGTAGTTCTGCTCCAGCATCACCACTTTCAGCGACGGGTAATCGTCCTTGAGCAGCATCAGGTTTTCCGGCCGCGCACCGCGCCAGGCGTAGATCGACTGGTCGTCGTCACCCACAACGGTGAACTGGCAGCGCGTGCCGATGAGCATCTTCACCAGCAGGTACTGGCTGGCGTTGGTGTCCTGGTATTCGTCGACGAGCAGGTAGCGCACCTTGTGCTGCCACTTTTCCAGAATGTCGGCGTGCTCCTCGAACAGCTTCACCGGCAGCAGAATCAGGTCGTCGAAATCCACCGCGTTGTACGCCTTCAGCGTGCGCTGGTAGTGGCTGTAGACGATGGCGGCGGTCTGCTCCTTGGGGTTGCGCGAATTGGCGAGGGCTTCGGGCGGCAGGATCAGTTCGTTTTTCCAGGCGCCGATCATGTTCTTGATCTCGTCGACGCCGTCGTCGCCCGAGTATTCCTTTTGCATGATGTCGGTCATCAGCGCTTTGACGTCGGTCTCGTCAAAGATCGAGAATCCGGGCTTGTAGCCCAACCGGGCGTGTTCCTTGCGGATGATGTTCAGGCCCAGGTTGTGGAACGTCGAGACGGTCAGGCCGCGCCCCTCGCCAGCGCGCAAAAGGGTACCGACGCGCTCTTTCATCTCCCGCGCCGCCTTGTTGGTAAAGGTCATGGCGACGATGTACTGGGCACGGATGCCGCAGTTCTGGATGAGGTGGGCAATCTTGCGTGTGATCACGCTGGTCTTGCCGGAGCCAGCGCCGGCGAGCACCAAAAGAGGGCCGCCGACGTAGTTCACGGCTTCCTGTTGCCGGGGATTGAGTCGGGACATGGGGAAAAATGGGGTCGCCTAGAAAAGGGCGGGCATTTTAACAGGGTCAGCGGATTGTGCAGCCACCGTCCGACACTGTGATGCGCCGCGCTATCTATATTTCGCCGTTTTGTTACATTTGCGTATTGCGGATGATTCTCGCGTTTGACGACCCTCGTTCGGGGGTGCGCCAAGGTCTTTACGTTTGTGTGGGGAGTTAGCTTGTCTACGCCTGTCGAACCCTTGCGCTTGCTGCTTCTGGCGGACACGCCCGAATGGCCGGCATCGTTGCGCGAGTGCCTGGCGCCGCTCGGAGACGCCGCTGTCCTTGACTGCGCGCCGAGCTGGGACGCTGTCAGCAATCAAACCGACTTCTCCACCTCCGGAATACTCTTTACCACCGAAGCCCTTCAGCCCGCCGCCGGCCAATGCCACTGGCCCACTGTATTGCTTTTCGACACCGAACCGGACGAAGAGCCCGTTGGTGTCAGCGACTGGCTGGTGCGCGACGCCCTCACATCGCAGGCCCTGCGCCGCTGTCTGCGCCACGTGCGCGAACGGGGCGTTCTGGAGACCACGCTCAATCGCCTCGCCGAGCAGGACCCTCTTACCGGCATCGCCAACCGCCAGGGCTTTCAGACCCTGTTGGCCGCCCGACTGGCCGAGTTCGACGGCCGCGGCCTGGCGCTGGGGCATCTGGACCTGGACAACTTCCGGCGCGCCAATGACGCGCTGGGTCATCAGGCGGGGGATCGGCTGATCCTGCAAGTGGTGGCGCGGCTGAAAGGCCAGCTGGAGGCGTGCGATCAACTGGCGCGACTGGGCAGCGATGAATTTGCCCTACTGATCGACACACGACGCGCCCCCGAGCGCGCCGAATCCATCGCCGAGCGCATCACCGAAGCCTTGTCCGAACCGTATTGGGTCGATGGGGAAAGCCTGTTGATCGGTTGCAGCCTTGGCATCGCCTATGCGCGCCTCAACGGCGGCGCCGATCCGTTGATGTGGCACGCGCACATCGCCATGCAGCAGGCCAAGGGCACTCAGGGCTGTACCTTTCATGTCTTCAACGAACGCATCAACCGCAACGCGCGCAGCCTCGCCGATCTGGAAAGCGAGCTGCGCCGCGCCTTGCGTCGCGATGAGCTGGAGCTGCATTACCAGCCACGCCTGTGCCTGAATACCGGGCACATTCTGGGACTGGAGGCATTGGTGCGTTGGCGCCACGCTGAGCGTGGGTTGTTGCCGCCGAGTGAGTTCGTGCCGCTGGCTGAGCAAAGCGGGTTGATCGTGCCGCTGGGTTATTGGGTGATTGCCCGTGCCCTGCGCGACATGCAGGCCCTGCGCGAGAAAGGCGTGCCGCCGCTGCACATGGCGATCAACCTGTCGTTCCGCCAGTTTCAGGACAACCAGTTGCTCGCGACCCTCAGCCGGTTGATCGCTGATCGGGGTATCGATGCGCAATGGCTGGAATTTGAATTGACCGAGACGGCCGTCATGCGCCGCAGCGATCTGGTCAAACAGACCATGGATGCGCTGGGACGGCTGGGTGTGCGCTTCTCGCTGGACGATTTCGGGACCGGGTTCTCGTCCTTCGTGCACCTCAACAGCTTGCCGATCACACTGCTGAAGATCGACAAGAGCTTCGTCGGTGAAATGGAGCAGCGCGAGGAAAACCGCAAGCTGGTCCACGCGATGATCAACCTGGCCCACAACCTCAGCCTGGAAGTGGTGGCCGAAGGCGTTGAAACCCCTGAGCAACTGGCCTTGCTGCGCAGCTTCAACTGCGATCAGGCCCAAGGTTTTTTGATCAGTCACCCGCTGGCCTTGCCGGAGCTGATGGATTATCTGGCGATGGGCCAGAGCAAAGGTATTGCGCTGCAGAGCCAGTGAGCGGCGGCTCGTTCTTTGAACACACCTCGGAGTGATTCTGTAGGAGTGAGCTTGCTCGCGAATGCATGGGGTCAGCCGACATGGATGTCACAGACCCACCGCCTTCGCGACCGTCCTAACCTCCGATTGCTCCTACAGTTGGGTTTGTGACCGCCCCGGATTGTGAATACCCGCAGAGGCCTATCCCATCACCACAACCCCCGTCGCCTCCTTGCGCAGCAGTCGCGCGGTCTTGCGCTCGAATGCCCAGGTCAGTGCGACTGCGGAGCAGAGCAGGCCGATCGCCAATCCCCACCACACGCCCACCGCGCCCTGGTTCGCCAGAAACCCGAGGCCCCAGGCCAGCGGCGCGCCGACCACCCAATAGCTCGCCAGTCCGATCAGGAACGTGGTTTTTGCGTCCTTGAACCCCCGGATCGCGCCCATGGCGATGGTCTGCGTGCCGTCGAGAATCTCGAACCAGGCAGCGATGGCCAGCAGCCTCACCGCCAGCTCGACCACGCCTTGGTATTTCGGATCGTTGACGTCCACGAACAAACCGATGACGGCGTGGGGCGCAACCCAGAACAGAATGCCGAACGAAAGCATCAGCAGCCCGCCGAAGCCAATCCCCATGCGTCCGGCAACGCGCGCCAGCAGCAGGTTTCCGGCCCCGTAGTGCAAACCGATGCGCATGGTCACCGCGTAGGAAATCCCGACAGGGACCATGAACGCCATCGACACCGATTGCAGGGCGATCTGGTGCGCCGCCATCTGGGTGCTGCCCATGGCGCCCATGCAGAATGCCGCAAAGGTGAACAGCCCGACTTCCACCGCATACGTGCCACCGATGGGCAGGCCCAGACGCCACAGCTCTTTCAGGCAACTGCGCGAGAGTTTCATGAGTTCTTTGTGAAGGGGATACGCCGCGTAGGCGCTGTGATAACGAATGTGCAGCGCGAGGGCCAGGGCCATGGCGTTGGTGACAATGGCCGTGACCAGACCAATGCCCATCAGGCCCCAGTGCGGCAGGCCGAACAGCCCGTGGATAAACGCGTAGTTGAGCCCGAAGTTCAGCGCCACGCCTACCAGACTGA
Source organism: Pseudomonas sp. GW821-FHT07F05 (assembly GCF_059418765.1). NCBI lineage: Bacteria > Pseudomonadati > Pseudomonadota > Gammaproteobacteria > Pseudomonadales > Pseudomonadaceae > Pseudomonas > Pseudomonas sp. GW821-FHT07F05. The sequence goes on along the minus strand of NZ_JBWKQL010000005.1, from coordinate 3,942 downwards.
TCACCATTACCGGGGTCGCACGCCCCAATGCACTGGTGAATCCGCGCAGCGCCATGAAGCTCAACAGGCCGGGCAGCGCCAATGGCAAGGTGATCAGAAATTCGCTGGCCATGTGGACGTTGGCTTCGACTTGACCAAATTGCAGCAGGATCGGCTCGAGGTTCCATAGGATCAGCGCAGCAACCAAGGCCATGCCCCACGCCAGCCACAAACCGGCCTGGGTCAGGCGGGTGACGCCGGCGTGATCATTCGCGCCCTTGCGGATCGCGACCAACGTACCGACGGCGGCCATGACCCCCACGCAGAAGAACGACACGAAGTTGTAGCTCGCCGCGCCCAGCCCGCCACCGGCCAGGGATTCCGGGCCCAGCTTGCCCATCATCACGGTGTCGGTGAACACCATCAGCATGTGCGCCATCTGCGAAGCAATCAGCGGCCCGGCCAGACGCAGGATGATCCACAGTTCTTTGAAGGCGTGCTGGTGCATGGTCTTTGCGCTCGGGTTTGCGGTGTTTGCAGGCCGGTCATTGTGGGGATTCAGGTGAGGATGCACAAAGGGATAAATCCGATCACTCGCATGAGTAAAACTCATCCTGGGGTTTTCTGCGGTAGAGTGGCCTCGGTCGCCGTCCAGCCTGAGGAATCCCCGCCGATGTCTCGCACTCTTCCGCCTCTGTATGCCCTGCGCGCGTTTGAAGCCGCTGCGCGACACAGCTCGTTCACGCGCGCCGCTGAAGAGCTGTCGATCACCCAGAGCGCGGTCAGTCGGCATATCCGCACGCTGGAAGAGCACTTTGCCTGCCGTCTGTTTCGCCGCAATGGTCGCAATTTGCAGCTCACCGAAGCCGCGCGGGAATTGCTGCCGGGCGTGCGTGAAGGCTTTTCAGCGCTGGAGCGAGCGTGCAGCGCGTTGATGGCGGAGGAGGGCATCTTGCGCATGAAGGCCCCGTCGACCCTGACCATGCGTTGGTTGCTGGCGCGGCTGAGTCGTTTCCGCCATCTGCAGGTGGGCAACGAAGTCCAGCTGACCAGCGCCTGGATGGACATCGACAGTGTCGACTTCACCCAGGAGCCGTTCGATTGCGCAGTGTTGCTCAGCCATGGGCATTTCCCGCCGGAGTGGGAGGCAACGTACCTGTTCCCGGAATGGCTGATTCCCGTGGGCGCGCCGACGCTGCTGGATGACGCGCCGTGGGACACCGAGCGACTGGCCGGCGCCGAGCTGTTGCACCCTACGCCCGACCGCCGCGACTGGCGCCGATGGCTGGAGCGCATGGACTTGTCTGAGCGGGTCTCGCTCAAGGGAGGGCAGGTGTTCGACACGCTGGAGCTGGGCATGATTGCGGCGGCTAGGGGTTACGGCGTTTCCATGGGCGATCTGCTGATGGTGGCGGAAGACGTCGCTCAGGGCCGGCTCAGCCTGCCGTGGCGCACGGCGGTGGTCAGCGGCGAAAACTACTACCTCGTCTGGCCCGAGACCCGCCCTGGCGGCGAGCGTCTGCGGCGCCTGAGCGACTTCTTGCAAGGCGAAGTGCAGGCGATGGAATTGCCTGACGTGACGATTCTGGAATGAGTCGTAAAGCGCACCCCGACCGAAAGCGGACGCAGGACAGCCAAAAAGGGAATTAATTCCGTCCTGAAGCGACGTAGGACTCAAGTTTTTTGTCTGTCGGCCGAAGGTGTATTGCAGAGCCGGTTCACCTCAATCGACTCATCGATTCCCTCTATTAGAATTCGTCCGAATGGTGCTCCTGAATCAGGATGGTCCCGTCGTTCGGCAAGGAGCTCCAATGCCTCAGCCTCGCGCCCGAATTGCTTCGCAACTCGGCATCGCCCTGGCCGTTATTCTGGCCGTCGTCATCAGCGGCAGTACGCTGTTCGCCTTGCGCTCTCTTGATTCGGCGAACCTGGTCATCCGCGAAGAGCACATGAGCAGCGAAGCTCGGTTGCTGGCCGACCAGTTGAACACCTTCCACAGCACCCTGCGCGACAGCACCCAGCGTCTGAGCGGTCTGTTCGAGAAGCGTTTTTCGGGCGGCCTGAGCCTGCAGGCTGATCAGCAGGTTGCGGTCGCGGGCGTGCAGACTCCGGCGCTGCTGCTGAACGGCGCCCCGCTGAACAACGACTTCACGCAAGTCGACGACTTCAAGAGCATGACGGCCGGCGTTGCGACCGTTTTTGTGCGCAGCGGCGACGACTTCGTGCGCGTTAGCACCTCGCTGAGCAAACAGGACGGCTCACGCGCCATCGGCACCTCGCTGGATCACAAACACCCGGCCTACGACAAGTTGCTCGCCGGACAGGGATATGTCGGTCGCGCGCTGTTGTTCGATCGCTTATACATGACGCAGTACAGCCCGGTGCGTGACGCCAGCGGCAAAGTCATCGCCGTGCTGTTCGTCGGCTTCGATTACACCGACGCGCAGAAGGCGCAGTTCGACAACCTGAAAAACTTCCGCATCGGTTCCACCGGTTCGCTGGCGTTGCTTGATGAGCAGAACAAATGGCTGGTGCCGCCTGCGGGCGTGAAGGACCTGGATCAGGCAAGCACCACGCTGGCCGAGTTCGCCAAGACGCCGAGCGTTGGGCATTTCTGGCAGGACGCCGGCGAAGATTTCTACACCGTCGGTGAGAAGTTTGCAGGCGGTCCGTGGACGGTTCTGGCGACGATGCCTGAAGATGAAATCAGCGCAGTCACCTGGAGCGTCGGCACGCAACTGGCCATCGGCAGCCTGCTGGCGATGCTGATCGCTGTCGGCTCCGCGATCTGGCTGTTACGCAGCAAGCTGCGGCCGCTGTCGGCGTTGGTCAGTCAGGCGGAAGCGTTGGGCGCTGGTGATCTGAGCGCACGTCTGAACGTGTCCAGCCATGACGAAATTGGTCAGCTGGCGGGCAGTTTCAACAAGATGGGCCAGGCGCTGGAAACCATGGTGTCCCACATCCGCACAGCAGCACTGGAAGTCAGCAGTCGTGCCAATGCGCTGTCCGGCTTGTCGGGCGGCGCCTATGAGGGGATGGAGCAGCAATCCGGCGAAATCACCAGCATGGCCGGCGCAGTGGAGGAGTTCAGCGCCACGGCCCTGACCATCGCCGACAACATGGGCACCACCGAACGCATGGCCCAGGGCAATGCCCAGCAGACCCGCATCGGCCGCACGTCCATGGAGGAGGCATCGGCCTCGCTGGAGCAAATTGCAGGCTCGCTGAGCAGCACCGCGACGGTGATCGATACCTTGGGCCAACGCTCGCAGGAGATCGGCGGCATCGTCAGCGTCATCACCTCGATCGCCGAGCAGACCAACCTCCTGGCCCTCAACGCCGCGATCGAAGCCGCACGCGCCGGTGAACAAGGCCGTGGTTTTGCGGTGGTAGCGGATGAAGTCCGCAGCCTGGCATCACGTACGCGCCAGGCCACCGATGAAATCTCCGGCATGATCAGCAGCATTCAGCAAGAGACCAGCAATGCCATCAGCACCATGCAGCAAGGTAACGCGCTGATGCAGGAAGGCCTGTCGCGCAACGCCAAAGTGGCTGCAGCGCTGGCCCAGATCGACGAACAAAGCCGTTCCGCCGGTGAGCAATTCACGTCCATCACCACCGCGACCCAAGAGCAGAGCAACACCGCAACGCTGCTCAGCGCCAACCTGCAAAGCATCGCCCTGGCGAACAGCGAGCAACGCGAGGTCGTGTCCAACCTGGCGATCACGGCTCAAGAGCTGAATGCCGTGGCGGCTGACTTGCAGAAGGAAGTGGATCGGTTTCGGTGAGGCTGGAGCGCTGCTGAGCCGCCAGAGCCAACCAGCGTAGGTGTGAGCAAGCCCAATCTCATCAAGCAACACCGCAGATGTATCTGGCAATACACGAGTTGTGGGAGATTCTATGGTTGTCATCAAGCCAAAATCCCCCCTTTCGGTTGATATTCGCTTTGGTTTTTCATCAGGG
>NZ_JBWKQL010000004.1:64248-357461 GCF_059418765.1 Pseudomonas sp. GW821-FHT07F05 | reverse complement strand
CCTGATGAAAAATCAGAGCGACTACCAACCGAAAAGGGGGATTTTGGCTTGATGACAACCATAGAATCTCCCACAGGATCGTGGGTCGCCTCAGGATTTCGGCCGGTTCGCTGGACCTGTGGGAGTGAGCTTGCTCACGAAGACGCCAGGACAGCCAGCCACTTTCTCCGGGAAATGACAGTAAGCATTCGCGAGCAAGCTCGCTCCTACAGAATCGTGGGTCGCCTCAGGATTCCGGCCCGTTCGTGGGACTTGTGGGAGTGAGCTTGCTCACGAAGAGGCCAGGACAGCCAGCCACTTTCTCCGGGAAATGACAGTAAGCATTCGCGAGCAAGCTCGCTCCCACAGGATCGTGGGTCGCCTCAGGATTCCGGCCGGTTCGTTGGACCTGTGGAAGTATCAGCGTCGGTCCCAACCCCACCCTCTGCACCCATTGCTCAGCACTCAGCTTCCAACCCAAAGCAATCCGGCGCTTTCAGCCAAAAGGCGCGATGTTTTTTGTTACCATCTGCGCCATTACGAGCGCCTAAGCGCCAGCCCTGATCAGGAAGCCGCCCAGATGAACCACCCTTTCTACGTCGACGACATCGCCGCCACCTTCGCCAACAAATCCCCGTCCGACATCCTCAAATTTGCTTTCCAGCACTTCGGCGACGACCTGTGGATTTCGTTCAGTGGCGCGGAGGACGTGGTGCTGGTGGACATGGCCTGGAAAATCAACAAGAACGTCAAGGTGTTCAGCCTGGACACCGGCCGCCTGCACCCGGAGACCTATCGATTCATCGATCAGGTCCGCGAGCAGTACAAAATCGACATCGACATCGTCAGCCCGGACCGCGAAAAGCTCGAGCCGATGGTCAAGGAAAAGGGCTTGTTCAGCTTTTACCGCGACGGCCATGGCGAGTGCTGCGGGATCCGCAAGATCGAGCCGTTGCGCCGCAAGCTGTCCGGCGTTACCTCCTGGGCCACCGGTCAGCGTCGCGACCAGAGCCCGAGCACCCGCAACAATGTCGCCGTGGTGGAAATCGACAGCGCGTTCTCGACCCCGGAGCGCACGCTGTACAAATTCAACCCGCTGGCCCAGATGAGCAGCGCCGACGTGTGGAATTACATCCGCATGCTCGAACTGCCCTTCAACACCCTGCACGAGCGCGGCTTCATCAGCATCGGCTGCGAACCCTGCACGCGCCCTGTCCTGCCGAATCAGCACGAACGCGAAGGCCGCTGGTGGTGGGAAGAAGCGACGCAGAAGGAATGCGGGCTGCATGCCGGGAATATGATCGCGAAGTCCTGAGAGCAGATCGCAACGTTGTAGGAGTGAGCTTGCTCGCGATGACGGTCTGGCAGACGCCGTTCAGCGCCTGAATGGACGCATCGCGAGCAAGCTCACTCCTACAGGTCAGGCGCAAGGCGTGACCCGCAGGTCGGGCCTGTTAATGCTCGGGCAGTTCAACCCCGGCAAACAGCTCTTCCAGCTCCTGCTTGTTGTGGCATTGAATGGCTTTGGCCATGACGTCGCGGGTCAGGTGCGGGGCGAATTTCTCGATGAAATCGCACATGAAGCCGCGCAGAAAGGTGCCGCGGCGGAAGCCGATCTTGGTCACGCTGGCTTCGAACAGTTCGCTGGCGTCGAGCACCACCAGATCGCTGTCCAGCTTCGGGTCGACAGCCATTTTCGCAACGATGCCGACGCCTAATCCCAATCTCACGTAGGTCTTGATGACGTCAGCGTCGGCGGCGGTGAACACCACTTTCGGCGTCAGGCCACGGTGGCTGAATGCTTCGTCGAGTTTGGAACGGCCGGTGAAACCGAACACGTAGGTCACGATCGGGTATTCGGCGAGAATTTCCAGGCTCAGCTTCGGCACCTTGGTTAGCGGATGGCCCTGAGGGACGACCACGCAGCGGTTCCAGGTGTAGCACGGCATCATCACCAGATCGCCGAACAGTTCCAGCGCTTCGGTGGCGATAGCGAAATCGACCGTGCCGTCGGCGGCCATTTCGGCGATCTGCATCGGTGAGCCCTGATGCATGTGCAGCGCGACGTCGGGGTACTGCTTGATGAAATTGCTGATCACCGGCGGCAACGCGTAACGCGCCTGGGTGTGGGTGGTGGCGATGGACAGCGTGCCCTTTTTCTCATTGGAGAATTCCTGGGCGATCTGCTTGATGCTCTCGACCTTGCGCAGGATCTCGCCAGCGGTGGTGATGATGCGCTCGCCTGCCGGGGTGACGCGGGTCAGGTGCTTGCCGCTGCGGGCGAAGACTTCGACGCCCAACTCGTCTTCCAGCAGGCGGATCTGCTTGCTGATGCCTGGCTGCGAGGTGTAGAGGCTTTGCGCGGTCGCTGAAACGTTGAGGTCGTGGTGCGCCACTTCCCAGATGTAGCGCAATTGTTGAAGCTTCATATGTATCCCTCAAAGCCGGAAGACGCCACGGGCATCAGCGACGGTATATAACTGGATTATTGGTCAGGAAGGCAAAGCTAGAACTTTTTATCACTTTTATCCAGTAATGGCACGCAGCTTTTAACGCCCTTGGCACATTCCCGGAACGCGATCACGTTTGTGTACGACTTTGCAGCATCGGCACCATGTACACCGGCACGCCGGCCAGTTGCAGCACTCGCGCCGCCGTTCGGCCTATGGGCGTATCGCCCTCCCCACCGTGACTGCGACTGCCCACCACCAGCAGATCGACGCCGAGCAGGCGCGCCTGATCGAGTATCACGTTGGATGGGTCGCCCTGGACCACGCGAACACTGCGAATCAGCGCCAGGTCCTCATGGCCCTCGCCCAGTTCCTCGCGAAAACTGGCCAGCACCCGCGCCTCAATGCCGTCGATGACCGTGTTGACGCCCTCGCTGTGCAGTTGTTTCAAGACGTCTGCCGCCAGATAGCTCTGCAGCACGGACTCGGCAAACACGCCCATCGGCTCCACCACATGCACAACGTGCAGCTCGGCGTCGAAGGTCCGCGCCAACACCAGCGCGTGCTGCAACACATACGGCGCATAAGCACCGAGGTCCGTGGCGTAGAGCATCGAACGGATCATGGGACCCCCCGGCAGCCTGTGAAGTGAAGACTTCATCAGCGTAGCAGCGCGCTGCGCACTGCGACGGCCGACTGCTGCTTTTCGGTCTAACGCCTCAGGGTTTTAGCTCGTTGCTGATGCCGTGGGGCACGTGCCCGGTCGCGACCACCTCGCGGGCGCGCTCGCAGTGACCCGGCTGATCGTCGAAGAACACGTCCGCGGCGAAGGCTTCGAGAAACGCCGATTTGTCCAGGCCGCCGAGAAACAGCGACTCATCCAGGCGGATGTCCCACTCGCGCAGGGTACGAATCACCCGTTCATGAGCCGGAGCCGAACGCGCGGTCACCAACGCCGTGCGAATCGGGCAAGACTCTTCGGGGAATTCACGCTGCAAGGCGTTCAATGCCGCGAGAAAGGGTTTGAACGGACCACCGGGCAACGGCCGTCGCGCCGCCTCGCGCTCGTTGGCCTGGAACGCCTCCAGCCCACCGGACTGATACACGCGCTCAGACTCATCGGAGAACAGCACGGCGTCACCGTCGAAGGCAATACGCAGCTCGGCACTGGCCGCACGACGGGCGCCACCGGAGAGGATGGTCGCGGCGGCGAAGCCCGCGTCCAGGGCGCTGCGCACGTCATCGGCATGGGTCGACAGGAACAGATGACTGCCGAAAGCGGCCAGATACGGAAACGGACTGCGGCCGCCGACGAACGCCGCGCGGGAAATGTCGAGGCCGTAGTGCTGAATCGAATTGAACACGCGCAAGCCGGTGTCGGCGCTGTTGCGCGAAACCAGCACCACTTCCACCCGGGACTGGTTCAGGCTGGCGTTCAGGCTGAGCAGCTTTTCCACGAGCCGGAACGCATCACCGGGCTCGAGGATTTCGTCCTCGTGGTCGATCTGGTACTGACGGTAGGCAGCGACCCCATTGGCCATGTAAACGTCATGGCTTTCCCGCAGATCAAACAGCGCCCGCGAGGAGATCGCCAGCACCAGCTTGCTCCCCGGGGTTTTAATGTTCAGCTCAGTGCTCATCAGTCTTCCTTAAAGCAGCAGTTGGGCATGCGCACGGCAATGGCCGTCAACGATTGCCGCGATCAATAAACGCCAGCGCGTGATACAGGGCGCGCACCTTGGGCATGTCACAGCCAGCGGCAAGCGCAGCGGCGAGGGGCCGGGCATAGATGGCGTCGAGTTCCAGCGGGCGTTTTTCGGTGAAGTCGTGGTACATGCTCGGCCGGTAATCCGGCATATGGCCGGTGACCTTAAGCAATTGCTCGGCGTAACCCACCGGCAGCATGTGGCCGCACGCCTCGGCGCCTTGCACCACTTCCGCCATCAGGCCCTGAATCAGCGCGCGACTGTCGGCATCGGCCATCAGCGGCGTGGTGCTGGCGTTGAGCAGCACGGAAAGCCCGTTGTAGGGCACGTTCCACACCAGTTTCTGCCAGCGCGCCTTGTCGAGGTTGTCCATCGCCACAGAGTCGACGCCGGCCTGGTGAAACAGCGACGCCCCCTCCTCGACCCAATGCCCGCGCGTTGCCGTATCGGCCGGCCCGCTGTGATAGCCGATATTCACGGCACCGAAGGCCTGATGGGTGATCTGGCCCGGACCGGTGCGATGCACGCAGACAAAACACAAGCCGCCCAATAGATGAAGGGAATCCGGTAGCTCGGCGCGCAGCTCTTCCTCGACGCCCAACCCGTTTTGCAGCAGCAGAACTTTGGCGTCCGGCGCCGCGGCCTGAACGATGGCGGAGGCCACCCCGCCGTTACCGGTGGTCTTGGCGCCGATCAGCAGCCAGTCGCAGGGCGGCATGTCGGCGGCGGAGGCGTAGGCCTGGACATTTTCCAGCACTAACGGGCCATGCACATGGCTGTCTACCCGCAGGCCGTTGCGGGCGACGGCCTCGAATTCGCTGCGCAGCAGAAAGTGCACATCGAAGCCGGCCCGGGCCAGCATCACGCCGTAGAAGCCGCCGATCGCGCCGGTGCCGATGATGCCGATCCGGGGTCTGGTTGCGCTTTCGCTCGTTGCGTTTTCGCTCATGACAACTCCGCTTCAGGGTAATTCGTCTGGCGGCGTCGCCAGCGCGTGGGCCAGGCCCGGGACAATGGCCTCGGCGGACATCTGCGTGCGAAGGGGCCCGAAGAAGGCACCGTCGCGGATCACAAACATCGTCGGCAGATGAAACACGCCGTAGCGCTGCACCGCGCCGCCGTTTTCTTCGGCATCGATCCAGCACAGGCGGTCAACAGGCAGCGATTGCTCGGGTAAATGATGCCGGGCCCAGCGACAACTGGAGCAGCCCAGGCTGGTGAAAATCAGCAGTGAGACGCCGGGCAGGTTGAGAAGTTGCTGGTCGAGGTCGAAGTCCGTCAGTTGCAATTGATCCACGCGCTTCTCCTCTGAATGATGTTCGGGTGATGCCTGTCGCCACCCCAGACAGGTCAGACAATGCCGCAACCGTTGGACGAAAGCCACGTTTACCCATTGTCGAACCACCGGCTAACGCGCTAAGGTTCGGCTCCCCCGTTGCGCTCAATCATGCTCGGCTCCGCCGCACGGGGACGCTGGCGGCCAGCATCCGTGACCTGATGAGTAACACGATGGCTGATTTACCGATTGACGACCTCAACGTTGCCTCCAACGAGACACTGATCACCCCGGATCAGCTGAAACGCGAAATCCCGCTGACCGCCGCCGCCCAGGCCACTGTCAGCCAGGGCCGCGAAGTCATCCGCGACATCCTCGATGGCAAGGATCACCGCCTGTTCGTCGTGATCGGGCCCTGCTCGATCCACGACCTCAAGGCCGCCCACGAATACGCCGATCGCCTGAAAGCACTCGCCGCCGAGGTGTCCGATACGTTGTATCTGGTCATGCGCGTGTATTTCGAGAAGCCACGCACCACCGTCGGCTGGAAAGGCCTGATCAACGACCCGTACCTGGACGACTCTTTCAAGATTCAGGATGGTCTGCACATCGGCCGTCAATTGCTGCGCGACCTGGCCGAAAAAGGCCTGCCGACCGCGACCGAAGCCCTCGACCCGATTTCGCCTCAGTACCTGCAGGACCTGATCAGTTGGTCGGCCATCGGCGCGCGCACCACGGAATCCCAGACTCACCGGGAAATGGCCTCGGGCCTGTCCTCGGCAGTCGGCTTCAAGAACGGCACCGACGGCGGCCTGACCGTGGCGATCAACGCCCTGCAATCGGTGTCCAGCCCCCATCGCTTCCTGGGTATCAACCAGGAAGGCGGCGTGTCCATCGTCACCACCAAGGGCAATGCCTACGGCCACGTCGTGCTGCGCGGCGGCAACGGCAAGCCCAACTATGATTCGGTCAGCGTCGCCCTGTGTGAACAGGCGCTGAACAAGGCGAAGATCAAGCCGAACATCATGGTCGATTGCAGCCACGCCAACTCCAACAAGGACCCGGCGCTGCAACCGCTGGTGATGGAGAACGTCGCCAACCAGATTCTCGAAGGCAACCAGTCAATCATCGGCCTGATGGTCGAGAGCCATCTGAACTGGGGCTGCCAGGCCATTCCCAAAGACCTCGCCGACCTGCAATACGGCGTGTCCATCACCGATGCATGCATCGACTGGGAAAGCACTGAAAAGACCCTGCGCAGCATGCACGCCAAGCTCAAGGACGTATTGCCCAAGCGCAAGCGCGACTGACCTGCCCGCAGAAACGACAACGCCGAGCACATGCTCGGCGTTTTACTGTGTGACGCGCGCCTGGGTCAGATCTTGGCAGCCTGGCGCTGGTTGCGCTCCATGTAGCGTTCCACGTAGGAGCACGAAGGAATCACGGTGTAGCCGATCCGGTCGGCGTAGTCGAGGGCCACCTTGGTCAAGGCTGCCGCTATCCCACGTCCGCGCAATTCGTTGGGAACGAACGTACGGTAGATATCCAGGGTCTCTTTACCCAAGTCCATGTAGGTCAGATAGGCACGGTAGCCGTCAATATTGACTTCGAACTGGTGACCGGTCTCGTCATGGTGGATGGACAACGCCTCGCTCATCACTACTCCTCGCGGGTCTTGGAATTGGACCCTTACCTTATCGACATTTTCCCGGCGAAGGAACCTCTACAGGCAGTATGAGAACTATTGCCTTCTGCAATAGCGACTTCTGCGGTAGAGCTGGCTGCGCCACCCTGTGCCGTTTGGACACCGCGAAGAGCGTCGCTGTTCTCAAACAATTTGAGCACAGGCAAATAGTAGGCGCCCTGAGCAAGTGCGCTCAAGTGAATCAACTGTTAATTGCGCTGCCGCACATCTGAAGGCGTGCACCATGGAACCTGTTGTCGCCGGGCAATGTCCATTGAGACGCGACGCCCCCACTCAAGTCACTTGAAGGTCGTTAAAAACCGCCCTCAGGGATGCGCCTGTCACGATAATCGACTATACAAAAATGGTCGCCGGTACGTCGCTGGTAGTGGGAAATCGCCCGGGCCGGAGTCACCTGACAGACATCACCGCCTGGGGCTCTCTGCGTGCGAAGAAAAAGCGTGAGGAGTTGCGCGGAACACGTTCAAACCCAAGAATATTCTGCAGATCTTGCGCGCGGTCCGTTTACTTACTACAAACAATGAGTAAGATGTACGCCGGTCATTTTCTCACTCTCGAGAGATGACTAATTTGATAGAAGTCCTTTAAGGGGAACACGATGAACAACGTTCTGAAATTCTCTGCTCTGGCCCTGGCCGCAGTTCTGGCTACCGGTTGCAGCAGCGCATCCAAAGAAACCGAAGCTCGTCTGACTGCAACTGAAGACGCAGCCGCTCGTTCGCAAGCCCGTGCCGATGAAGCCTATCGCAAGGCTGATGAAGCTCTGGCTGCAGCTCAAAAAGCTCAGCAAACTGCTGACGAAGCCAACGAGCGCGCTCTGCGTATGTTGGACAAGGCTAGCCGTAAGTAATAATCCCCCGGGATTATTGATAAGCCGACCCGTTAACGGGTCGGCTTTTTTATTGCCCGGCGTTTGCCGGCGACCTCTGTTGAACAGGCATTTCCCAGGCAATAAAAAACCCGCCCGCCTGCGCATTCGACGCAGGACGGGCGGGCATCAGCACCGCCTGATTGGCGTCGCAGCGTTACTGCAGCGTCATCGGCGCGCCGCCCACCACGGGCGCAGGCGTGGTCGGCACGGCAATTTCGACCGGCATGCCGTCTTCGGCAGCCACCACGTCCCGCACTTCGTCCCAATTGATGCGCAGGCTGTTGGCCAGGTCTTCACGCTTGAGCAGTGCGTTGATCACGGCGGTGTGCTTGTCGACTACCGACGGCTTGCCGCTTTCGTCCAGCGGCGTGTGCGCTTCGAGGTAGACCTTGCCGCCGCTGACGCCGAACTTGTAGGGCTCGCTCATGATGCGCACAGTGGTGCCCACCGGGACCATGTCCGCCATTTCCAGCACGTTGTTGTTATACATGCGGAAGCAGCCGTGACTGGTGCGCATGCCGATGCCGAACTTCTTGTTCGAGCCATGGATCAGGTAGCCCGGCAAGCCGAGGCCGAATTTGAAAGGGCCCAGCGGGTTGTCCGGCCCGGCCGGGACCACGTTGGGCAGGATGTCGCCGTCGGCGGCATGCTCGGCCTTGACCGACGCGGGCGGCGTCCAGGTCGGGTTCGGCGTTTTGGCGGTGACCTTGGTGGTGGAAACCGGCGAACCCCAGCCCTCGCGCCCGATACCCAGCGGGAAGGTGTAAACCACGTTCCGACCTTTCGGGTAGTAGTACAAACGGTACTCGGCCAGGTTGATGACGATGCCTTCGCGCGGACCCGGCGGCAGGATGAAACGCGTCGGTAACACTATTTGAGTGCCTGCGCCCGGCAGCCAGGCATCGACGCCCGGATTGGCGGCAATCATTTCCAGATAGCCCAAGTCGTAGCGGGTGGCCAGATCGGCGAAGGTGTCTTCGTACTTGGCGGTGACGGTCTGCACCTGACCGATGATGTCCTCACCGGGCGGCGGCAACGGAAACTCCAGGGCGGAGACGGGGCCGGCCGCGCACAGCGCAGCGAGCGACAGACAGCGGGCGAAAGCTGGAATGCGCGACAACATCCGGAGAATCCTTGGTAAACGGAAGGCTTGATTGTGCGCGATTGTACACGCACGCCTGCGCATTCGGGGAGTGCGCGCGAGCCCTTAGACGCCGGTTTCCAGTTCCGGCCAGATCGGGTGCCAGCCCCGCCGTTGCGCGTCTATGATCGCCCGGCACAGCGGGCACAGTCGCTCATCCTGATAAACCGTCTGCCGGACTTCCGACCAGCGCGGCTGGGCGGGCAGCAAGGTGCCGCACAAGGTGCGGTCGGCGGAGCCTGCCAGCTCGAGCTGGCGAGCGACCAGATGCACGAGGATTTCCTGGCACGCGAACAGGTCGAGCTGTTCGTCGGGCTCGATCAGTTGATAGGCATAAAGGGACCAGGAAGGACGGCGCGGCATTGGGGGCTCCAGAGCGGGGGCGCCACATTAGCCGAAAGCCCCCGTCCGGAAAAGGCCTGCAGGCCTTTAAATCAGCGGTTTTGGTCTGAAGGTCGGGAAACCGCGCAACGGTCGTCGCGGCATCGGCGACTCCCGTCCGGATGAGGCAGCCACGCCAGGTGGGGACGCCAGCGGCAGAACAAGCGATAACCGACGTTCAGCAAGGGCCTCAGTGGCCGCCACGACAGCGGCGCAGCCCAGATGCCAAGACCGGCTGCGCGCCAGCTCCAGAGGGTGGCGTCCAGGCCCGTGACCCAGGTGCCGTCGTCGAATCGGGCGTGCAATACCGACTCCATCTGCTCACGGCTAAATCCGAGTGCACCGGCGTCAAAACCCTCTTGGCTGATGTCGACGAACAGCAATTGCGCGGCGGTTGCGGTGGCGTCGGCGTGCGCGGAAGCGTGAGAACGCAGGAGCTTGATCTCCCGCGCGCAAAGCGGGCAGTCACCGTCGAAGTACAGCGTGAGTGGCCACTGTTCTTTCTTGTACATCTTTTGGGTCCTGTACAGGTTTGCGCCACCATAGGCGCAAACGGGGCCGCTGACAATGGACGAGACGTCACCCTGAACACGGGCCACGTCACAAGACCATTGGAGGTCTCACGCCAGGCCGAGAAAGACGCCTATGGTCCATAGTCTGTCCCCAGACAGTCCCGTTTAATTTATTAAAATGTCCGACTCATCGACCGGTTTGTCGAAGAAGTGCCGTGGGACCATCACGGTAGGCCGGAACAATCCATTCATTACGCGATTAACAGATTCGCCTTCGAGCAGCTCGCGACTCATGTCGTCTGGCATGCTGTTTCTACAGGTTTGAATAATGGACAAGGCGAGCCCTATTTTCATATGCCGGCCATGAAATGTCGCTTCGCCAGGGGTGAACGCGCGCGATTCAAGTTTATCGATAGCGTCGGCTGCCTCTTCTTCGTCCATATGGTCTTCAATGGCGTCAAAGCGTGAGCCCACAGAGGGCGGTACGGCGGTCAATGGGTCGACAAGATGCAGAGTCGCATGGCTGAGGATCTTGGGTTGATCAAACTTGAATCTCATCAATTTGTCGCCAAACCGGCTGCTGTCTTTCTGAGGTTGATCACCCGCCTCAAGTGAAAAAAACACGTGATCATCGTTGGCAAGCATGGCGATATCGTGGTCCGTCGTGTTTTCAGTGTTGAATTCTATTTGTCTTTCCTCCAGCTTTCTTCTGGAAAATAACGAAACCGTACCGTCCGGACGTTTTATGTCGGCATCAGATGGCGCTGCGTGGGTGATGTAAAGCGGCTCATCAATCAGGCTTTTAATGAAGGCCTTTTCATAATCTTTAAGGCTTGCAGCGTTGACCTCGCTTCTCAGGGCGTCGATGTTTTCAGCTGAAAGCTTCTTCAGCGTCAGGTCTTCCCCGGATTCCAGTTCCCAATACCATTTCGGACCGTTTTTCAGCATCGATGCCTGGACGTTATCCGCGGTTTTCGACCTCAATCCTGAGATTAGTTTTTCTGCAAAGTGGCCGAGCTTGCTATCAAACCGGAGATCCAGAACCGTTTCTCTATCGGAGACTCGGGCTGCCACGAGTGATTTAAGGTACTTATTTTGATCCACGTCAACGGACACGGCTAAAACATCTGGCCCGGGCGTCTGGTTTTCTTCGGTCTCGTGCTGCACCAAATAGGAAACGATTCCGTCCTGACGTTGCGTGGTAGGCGTGTTTTCGTCTGGATTCAGCGCCGTACGCAAAAAGGCTCTTGACTGAGCATCAAGCCGGCTTCTGAGCGTTCCTATCAGAAAGGAATCTCCGCCTACTTTCACCTTTGAAGGCATCGCTACGGAACGGTTTCTG
Source organism: Pseudomonas sp. GW821-FHT07F05 (assembly GCF_059418765.1). Lineage (NCBI taxonomy): Bacteria > Pseudomonadati > Pseudomonadota > Gammaproteobacteria > Pseudomonadales > Pseudomonadaceae > Pseudomonas > Pseudomonas sp. GW821-FHT07F05. The sequence continues at coordinate 346,098 of NZ_JBWKQL010000004.1, read as the reverse complement.
GAAGGCGCCAAGTCGGCTGGATAAGTTTGGTTCGACGAACGCGTTGAGGTTGGGGCATTGGAACCATGCGGCTGCGCGCTTTCAGGAATGTGGAAAGCAGGTTGCTGACCTTGATAGGGGCGAATGGGATTCATGTGGGCCTCCTGGTGCCTGGAAGCATGTAGGTGGTCTAAGGCGGTCCCCCGGTTCCCAGCGTGATCATGACTGTTCATCACATTGGGCGTCACCGTCGCTGATGAGAGCATTGATTGTCACAACGGTGGGCAAAGCTGTAATAAACCGCATTACGAGCCGACTGAGGCACCAGAAGGGAACTCCATCCTGAAGCCTCAGAGATTGCATTTAAAGAAGTGGCTTAAGCACCGGCCACACGTTATCCAGCAGGTAAGGCTGAGCCTGGACGTTGGGGTGAATGCCGTCTTGCTGGGTCATGTCAGGCCTGCCGCCAACGCCTTCCAGCATGAATGGCACCAGGGCGGCATCGGTGGCTTCGGCGACTTTCGGGTACACCGCCGCGAAGGCCGTGGTGTAGCGCTCACCGTAGTTGGGCGGGATTTTCATGCCCAACAAGAGCACCTTGGCCCCTGCCGCTTTGGACTGCTCAACCATGTCGGTAAGGTTTTGTTGCAATTGCGCCGGCGGCTGCCCGCGCAGGCCGTCATTACCGCCCAGTTCGAGGATCACCAGATCCGGCTTGTGCTCGGCAAGCAGCGACGGCAGCCGCGCCTGGCCTCCTGCACTGGTGTCGCCGCTGACCGACGCATTGACCACTTTTTCCTTGAAGCCTTCCTTTGCCAGACGCTGTTCCAGCAGACTGACCCAACCCAACCGGGTATCCAGGCCGAAAGCCGCGCTGATACTATCGCCAACGATCAGCACCGTGCCTGCCATCGCGCCTTGTGATATCAGCAGCAAACCCAGGCCAGCACTTAAAAACCACGCACGCATCGGATTCTCCATGAGCGAAAGTATTCTCAGTGCTCGGAACCTCAGCAAAGTGGTCCCAAGCACCGAAGGTGACTTGACCATCCTGCACGAACTCTCCCTGGAACTAAACAAGGGCGACACGCTGGCCATCGTCGGCGCGTCGGGCTCGGGCAAATCCACCCTCCTCGGTCTGCTGGCCGGCCTCGACCTGCCCAGCGCCGGTTCCGTCGTCCTGTCAGGGCGCAATCTCAGCGACCTGGACGAAGACCAGCGCGCTCGGGTTCGCGCCGAACACGTGGGCTTCGTGTTCCAGTCCTTCCAGTTGCTCGACAGCCTGAACGCGCTGGAAAACGTCATGCTGCCGATGGAGCTGGAGGGCCGCAAAGACGCCCGTGATCAGGCCCGGCATCTGCTGGAACGCGTCGGCCTGGGTCAGCGTTTGACCCACACGCCGCGGCAACTGTCGGGCGGCGAGCAGCAACGCGTCGCCATCGCCCGTGCGTTTGCCGCCGACCCGGACGTGCTGTTCGCCGATGAGCCCACCGGCAACCTGGACAGCCACACCGGCGAGCGCATCAGCGATCTGCTGTTCGAGCTGAACCAGGAACGCAACACCACCCTGGTGCTGGTCACCCACGATGAGCGTCTGGCCCACCGTTGCCGGCGCCTGATCCGTCTCGAGGGTGGCCGACTGGTCGCCCCCATGGAGCCTTGATGGCACGCCTGCCTTTTTCCCGTCTGCTCAGCCTCGCGGCGCGCCAGCTCATGCGCGATGCCCGCGCCGGCGAGCTGCGCGTGCTGTTCTTCGCCCTGGTGGTGGCGGTTGCCGCCAGCACGGCCATCGGATATTTCGGCGCACGCCTCAACAGCGCCATGCTGCTGCGAGCGACGGAGTTTCTCGGTGCTGACCTCATTCTCGGCGGCTCCGCACCGGCGACGCCTGCACAGATCGACGCCGGCAAGGCGCTGAAGCTGGATCATTCGCAGATCGTGATTTTCTCCAGCGTGGTTGCCACCGATAACGGCATTCAGCTGGCGAGCGTCAAGGCCGTGGACGCGGCGTACCCGTTGCGCGGCGAGCTGAAAAGCGCCCCTGCCCCCTATGAAGCCGAAACCGTTGGCGGTGAGCCCCAAGCCGGCGAAGCCTGGGCGGAAGCGCGGATTCTGGTGGCGCTGAACCTGAAAGTCGGCGACAGCATCGACGTCGGCTCCAAGACCTTGAAGCTGGCCCGGGTGCTGACCTACGAACCCGACCGCGCCGGCAACTTCTACAGCCTGACGCCTCGGGTGATGATCAACATGGCCGACCTTGAAGCCACCAGGGTCGTGCAGCCCGGCAGCCGCGTCAGTTACCGGGAATTGTGGCGCGGCACGCCCCAGGACCTCGCCGCGTACCGCAAAGCGATCGAACCCGGGCTGGCGCCGAATCAGAAAATCGACGACGCCCGCGATGGTAACCAGCAGATTGGCGGCGCGCTGGGCAAAGCCGAGCGTTACCTGAACATGGCCAGTCTGGTCGCCGTGCTGCTGGCCGGCGTGGCCGTGGCCTTGTCGGCGGCGCGTTTCGCGGTGCGCCGCTTTGACGCCAGTGCGTTGCTGCGTTGTCTGGGTCTGTCGCGCAATGAAGCGCTGGTGCTGTTTGGTTTGCAGCTGGCCATGCTCGGCGTCGTGGCCAGCGCGGCGGGCGCTTTGCTCGGCTGGTTCGCCCAACTCGGGCTGTTTCATTTGCTGGAAAACCTGCTGCCCGCTGCCGTCCCGCCCGGAGGCTGGCTGCCCGCAGTCGCCGGAATCGGCACCGGACTGGTCGCCCTCGCCGGCTTCGCACTGCCGCCCCTGGCGGCTTTGGGTCGCGTGCCACCGCTGCGGGTATTGCGCCGGGACATGCTGCCCATCCCAGCGAGCACCTGGCTGGTCTACGGCGCGGCATTGTTCGCGCTGGGCCTGATCATGTGGCGCTTGAGTCTGGACGTGGTGCTGACCTTCGCCCTGCTCGGCGGCGGCCTGATCGCGGCGCTGATACTCGGCGGCGTATTGCTGCTGGCCCTGAAAAGCCTGCGCCGCTTGCTGGCCGGGGCGTCGCTGCCGTGGCGTCTGGGCCTGGGTCAGCTGTTGCGCCACCCCATGGCCGCAGCCGGCCAGTCCCTGGCGTTCGGTCTGATTCTGCTGTCCATGGGGCTGATTGCGCTGCTGCGCGGCGAGCTGCTCGACACTTGGCAGAACCAGCTGCCCAAAGATGCGCCGAACTACTTCGCGCTGAACATCCTGCCCAACGACAAGGACAACTTCGCGGAACGCATCGGCCGCCTGTCGACCCACAACGCGCCGCTGTACCCGATGATTCCGGGGCGCTTGATGACCATCAATGGCGAGCCGGTGAGCAAGTTTGTCACCAAGGACTCCCGTGGCGAAAACGCCACCCAGCGCGACCTCAACCTGACCTGGGCGGCGACGCTGCCGGAAGGCAACAGCATCACCGCCGGCCAGTGGTGGGCGAGCGATCAGCCGCCTGCCGACGGCGTGGTTCCTGGCGTGTCGGTGGAAACCAAACTGGCCAGCAGCCTGAACATGAAGCTGGGCGACACCCTCGGTTTCGTGATCGGCGGGCTGACCCGCGAGGTCAAAGTCACCAGCCTGCGCGACATCAACTGGGACACCTTTCAGCCCAACTTCTTCATGATCTTCCAGCCCGGCACCCTCAAGGACGTGCCGGCCACGTACCTGACCAGTTTCTATCTGGCGCCCGGCAATGATCAGCGGATCGTCGAGCTGTCCCGGGCCTTCCCGGCGGTGACGATCCTGCAGGTGGGAGCGTTGCTGGAGCAGCTGCGCAGCATCCTCGATCAGGTGACGATGGCGGTGCAATACGTGCTGCTGTTCGTGCTCGCGGCGGGGATGGCGGTGTTGTTCTCCGGCTTGCAGGCGACCCTGGATGAGCGGATTCGACAGGGGGCGCTGCTGCGGGCGTTGGGCGCCAATCGTGCGTTGCTGACCAAGGCCCGGCGAATCGAGTTCGGTCTGCTCGGCGCGGTGAGCGGTGTGCTGGCGGCAATTGGGTGCGAGCTGGTGAGCTTTGCGCTGTACCGCTACGCCTTCAACCTGCAGTGGCACCCCCACATCTGGCTGCTGGTGCTGCCGATGATCGGCGCCTTGCTGGTGGGCGGCGCGGGCGTGTTCGGCACACGGCGGGCGCTTAACGCCAGTCCCCTGCAAGTGCTGCGCGAGGGCTAACGGTGGGGCATGACGGTGGGCGGCACTGCGCCGCCCACCGTCAACCCGCGCAAAGCCCCCCTGCTATTTCAGGTATTCGATCTTGGTGATCCACCATTGCTTGCTGCCGGACGGAACCGGCACCGAGACTTCGTCACCGACTTCTTTCTTCAGCAGGGCCCGGGCCATGGGCGAATCGATGGAGATGTAGTCCATGCGTCCGTAGATCTCGTCATAACCGACGACGCGGAAACGCTTGCTCTCACCCTCCTCGTCCTCGACTTCGACCCACGCGCCGAAGAACACCCGGCCTTCCTGCTCCGGCGAATAGGCGACCACGCGCATGTCTTCCAGACGCTTGCGCAGGTAGCGCACACGCCGGTCGATCTCGCGCAGCAGCTTTTTGTTGTATTGATAGTCGGCGTTCTCGCTGCGATCCCCCAGGGAAGCGGCCCACGCCACTTTCTGCGTGATATCAGGCCGGTGCTCGCGCCAGAGGTAATCGAGCTCCTTCTTCAGGGCGGCATGGCCCTCGACGGTGATTATTTTGGTGCTGATCTCACTCATTCACGCTGTCTCTGCCCCGGGCTGGGTACGTTTGTTCTGTTAGGGACGAAGCCTACAGGGTTGGGCTGGCCGAGGGGCAAATCAAGGCAGCGCTCATTTGACCAGACGCTTTTCTTTGGAAGGCCGATAGCCGAAGTACGCGCTGTAGCATTTGCTGAAATGGCTCGGCGAGACGAACCCGCAGGCCACCAGCACTTCCACCTGGGTCAGCTCAGTGTGCTGCAGCAGGCGGCGGGCCTCGGTGATGCGCAGTTCCAGGTAGTAGCGCTGCGGGGTGGTGCCCAGTTGTTCCTGGAACAGCCGCTCGATCTGTCGCCGCGAACGTCCGGCGTACACCGCCAGTTGCTCCAGTTCCAGGGGTTCCTCAAGGTTGGCGTCCATCAGCTTGACTACTTCCTTGAGCGGCGCGCTGACCGTCATGTGCCGGCTCGGCTTGATCCGCCGATAGCGCGACTCCTCGAAAGACAGAATGTCCTCGATGCCTTCGATCAGCGCCTTGTCGTGCAGCGTCTTGATCCATTCCAGCGCCATGTGGAAGGCCCCGGCGGGACTTGCGGCAGTGAGACGATCGCGGTCGATGACAAAAGCTTCGCTGGTGACTTCGCTGACTTTGCAGATCTCCGCCAGGGCGGCGCGGTGCTCGGGATGAATGGCGCACCGGTAGCCGTCGAGCAAACCCGCTGCGCCGAGGAACCAGGCGCCATTCCACAGCCCCGCGAGGGTGATGCCCTGTTCGGCGGCGGTGGTCAGCAGGTGCACCAGCGGCTCGTCGGCCTTGAGCTCGGTGCGATAACCGCCACAGATCACCAGCAGGTCCAGCGCCTTAAGCGCCGACGCGTCGAACCGCGTGTCGGGCCGGATCACCAGCCCCAGATCACTGACCACTTCGCCCTCGTGCAAGCCAAATGTCCTCGACGTGAACAGATCGGGGCGCAGCAGGTTGGCGGTGACGAACGTGTCCAGGGCCTGGGTGAAAGCCGGCAAGGAAAAGTGTTCGAGCAGCAGGAAGCCGGTTCGGGTCTGGGCCGAGGGGCGTCGCCTGTTTTCATCCACGTAGCGAAGGTTCTTGCCCTTCATGCCTCCGCTGAATTCTCGCCGCTCGATCACTGCCGCCTCGCTTGTACGTCCTGTCTGGGGGTACCGATGGTTGCAGCCGTTCGTAGCCAAAAAAGACCTGGAATAACGGCGGCAGGACCGGGTCCGCGCCATTCTAGCGGAACGGCGCCGGCGTTAAAGTTTTGTCGGGGTGGCCGATACACATCAGCCAGCGAAAGAAAGCCCCTCGGCGCTTCGACTCGCGACGACACCGCAACCCTTACCCATCAGGCTGCTTATGGCGCTCGACCCGATCACCCTGCTGACGATGACCATCGCCCTCGCTGCGGCCGCCGCGCTGTACCTGGCCGCTGAGTGGCGGACGGTGCGGGAGCCGTCGCTGCTGTTCTGGAGCGCGGGGTTTGCCGTTATTTCAGTGGGCTCGACCCTGGCATTACTGCGCAGCAGCGGCATTCTGTTGATTGGCATCTGGTTCGCCAACGGCTTGCTGGTCACCGCCCACTGGCTGTTCCTGCTGGGCGTTGCGCGGTTCACCGAGACCCGGGTGTCGCGGGCCTGGTACCTGATCTTCGTCCTGTGGATCGGGTTGTTGCTGCTGCCGGACCAGCCGTGGTGGTCGAAAGTGATGCTGGCAGCCAACTCGCTGTTGATCTCTCTGCTGATGGTCAAGGCCAGCGGGTTGCTGCGGCCTCACGGCAAGTCCCTGAGCGTCGGCGCGGTGCAGTTGCGCTATGTGCTGCTGGCCCACGGCGTGTTCTATTTTTCCAAGGCGGTCACGGCGGTGGTGCCTGGCACGCTGATCGATCTGGCCGCCTTTCGGGGCGAAATCATCCAGATTTCGCTGGTCGAAGGGACGATGGCGGTGATGCTGATCGCCCTGTCGATGACCGGCTCGGAGCGTCATCGCCGGGAAAAACGCATCGCCCGGCTGGCGGCGCGGGATCCGCTGACGGCCCTGTACAACCGCCGCGCGCTGGAAGTGCGCGGGCAGCGTCTGCTGGATAACGTCTCGCAGGCGCGGCCGGGGGCGCTGCTGCTGATGGACATCGACAATTTCAAGCTGGTCAACGACCTTTATAGCCACAGCGCCGGCGACCGGCTGCTGGTCGCGCTCAGTGAAATTATCCGTGGGGCCTTGCCCACCGGTTCGCTCGCCGCGCGCCTGGGCGGTGATGAATTCGTGGTGTTGCTCAGTGACACCTCCAGCGAGCATTTGCTGGCCGTGGGGAGCACGCTGCGCGAGGCCTTTCACGCGACCGCCTCGGCAACCTTTTCCACCCCCCAGCCCGTTACGTTGAGCATCGGTGCCAGCCTGTTCAGCCAACCGCCATCCAGCCTGGCAGAATTGATCGAACGCAGCGACGCCGCCTTGTATGAATCCAAACGCGGTGGACGCAACCGCATTCAACTGGTAGATCAGGACGTCAGCAGCAGCGATCCGCTGCAAATACTCTGAAGGCTAACCGAAGGATCACTTGCCATGGCCATGAGCAGCGCTCATCTGATCTACCGCGCACCGGAACCTGATGATCTTGCCCGCCTGTTCGCCATTTACAGCGACCCGCAGACCCAGCTGTTCAACCCTTCCGGGCCGATGACCGACGAGGCCCAGGCAGCAGCCATGCTCAAGGGCTGGATCGAGCACTGGCAGACCCACGGCTTTGGCTGGTGGGCAATTGCGCGCAAGGAGGCCCCCGAACACATCATCGGCTTCGGCGGCATCGGGTTTCATGATTTTTTGGGCGTGCAAAGGGTCAATCCGGGCTATCGGTTCGCCGTTAAGGCGTGGGGACAGGGGTTTGCCACGGAGATGGGCAGATCGGCGCTGGACTTCGGGTTTTCAAGCTTGAAGCTGGAAGAGGTCTACGGTTACGTCCGGCCGACCCACGCGGCGTCGATTCGGGTGCTGGAGAAAATCGGCATGCACCGTTGCGGCGAGCTCGATGACGTACCCGGTCAGGCCCCGAGCCTGATGTTCAGCGCCGTGGCCGAGCCATCGCAGTGAGCGATCGGCGACAGGGTCCAATTCAGTGGGAGGTCTGCAGCATTCCGCAGCTCGCGTCGAGCTCATCCCAGGGATGGGCGGCCTCTCGGGCATAGCCGCAGGTCGGCAGATGCACGAAGGTCGCTTCTCGCTCGGCTTCGCTTTGCCTGGCTTTACAGGTCCTGCACAACACTGTGTGGTCGGTTAACCGCCAGTGGCTGTTCCACCGGACTAGATCGTCGGTCACCATATACTTCCCCTAACCTCACCTACGTAACCAGTTGATTCAACTTGTTGCTCGAGGTTTCCCGAGCCTGACCGCCGGCTGATCGGCGGTCGTTGCCCTGTGTATCGATTGCAGCGGTTGCAGCGGTTGCGCCCCAGGATCTGCGCCCTTCAGTCGACTGCGTCACCGATCAACGGCAAGGACACGGTGAAGGTGGTGCCACGGTCGGCTGCGGAGTCGACCTTGATGCTGCCGTTATGGGCGTCGACGATCGCCGCTGCGATATACAGCCCCAGGCCAAGACCTGCGGCCGCGCCGTATTCCACTTTTCCGTCCTGAAAGTTGCGCACCATCGGGTTGAAGAGTGTTGCTTTCACGCTGTCCTCGATGGGCGGGCCCTCGTTGTGCACCGAGAGGGACACCGTTTTGGCACCCGCCATCAGCGTGACGGTGACCGGAGTCAGGGGGTTGCCATGCTTGATCGCGTTGCCTATCAGGTTGGACATGACCTGTTCCATCCGTGACCGATCAAATTGCGCGACGACTCGGGTGTCGCCGCGCATGTCGATCTCACGATCCGGATGGTAGGCCCTGGCCTCTTCCACCATGGCTTCGCAGGCCTGGAAAAAGTCATCCCGCGCCACTCGCACCGGAATTCCCGAGCCCAGTTGCGTCCGGGTAAAGTCCAGCAGATCACCGACGATCTTGGTCGAACGCTTGACGCTGGTGTAGATGCGCGACACGTTTTTGGTTGCCTTGGGCGGCAGGTCGCCTGCACGCAGCAGCACTTCGGCGCTGAGGGAAATCGCCCCCAGCGGGCTGCGCAAATCGTGACCGAGGATGCCGAGGAAGACGTTGCGCGCAGCATCGACATTATCGGTGTAGGTCACGACGGACTCGGCCAGGGCCTGATCGATGGCTTCGTTGAAGCGCAGAATGTCGGCAATCTCGTCTGCCCGGTTCACTTCCTTGGGCGGCATCCACAGCATCAGCACACTGGTGCGCAAGGCCCGGTACTCGGCGATCATCTGACCGATGGTGAAGCCGGACGAATGACGGACTTCAGCATGGGTCTCGGCCGAAGTGACGTTATCGGAATCGGGCGCTTCGCCTTTGGACTTGGATACTCGCGCCTCATCGGTCTGTGAGGTCTGGAGGTCAGCGGCGATCGTGCGGAGCATCTGTTCGGCGTGGTCGCGAAGTTCGGCGGAGTCCATGCCATTGGCGGCGGGCGTCATGGTCCTGGCGAAGGCTTCCCACTTTTGCAGGATGGGTTCGATGTTCTGCAGGATGAAGTCGGCCAGGCGCATGGGCTGTGTTCCAGTGTCAACGATGTCAAAAAGAGGTGCCTGAGGTGGCAGGGGAAAGCGTGACACGAGGAGGACAAGGCCGTCGCAATCCATTGGACTGCACGTGTGACCTCTCGGATGGCCGAACATTACATCGGCGCAGGCTGTTAACCGATCGCCGGTCGTGCACTGCTGCGCCGATTTAGCACATCCGGGTTTACCCAACCTTTACCGATCCTAGACGTGGGTTTACACGGATCCGGTGTTTCATACGTCCATGGCGAACCCACTCTTTCGCCAAAGGAGACACCATGATTTCCAAGATGACCCAAGCCCTGATCCTGTCCGGTCTGCTCGTTGGCGCCGGCACGGCGTCCGCCAGCGAACGCAACGTGATTGTGCCTGTCATCGCCGGAGCCGCCGTCGGTGCCGTACTGGCCGCGGTGATCAGTCAGTCGAACAACGACCGTCACGATCGCTATCAGGATTACCGCCCGGAACCACGCTACGCGCCGCGTTATCAGCCGCAGTACCAGCAGGTTGTCTATGTGCCGGTGCGTGAGCGGGTCGAATATCGCCGTTTCGCGCCACCACCGCCCCACGGTTACTACGACGGTGGCTACCGCCGGGGGTTTGACCACGGTCGTGGCAATGACCGCTGGTAAGTGCTCAAGCGGACGGTAATGTGGGACCGGCTTTAGCCGGGAAGGCGTCGGGTGTCACACCGCAAATCTCGCGGTGTTCATGCAGGCCTCTTCCCGGCTGAAGCCGGTCCTACAAGAAAGCGCCGCGTTCATTCAGTGGAACCTGCCTTGTCTGCACCGCCGCTTTTTGTGGCAAAACTGCTAACGTGTCCGGCCATCACTCGCCCATCGATCACTGACAGCACGCAGGGACGGACATGTTCGAATTCATCTACCTGGCAATTTTCATCGGCATCGGCGGCACCGCGCTGCTGGATCTCTGGGCTCTGCTGCTCAAGGCGCTGCTGGGTTTGCCCACCCCGCCCTGGCACCTCGTCGGTCGCTGGTTCGCCGGGATGCCCAAGGGGCAGTTCGTGCACTGCAATGGCATCGGCAATTCCCCTCCCGTTCCCAACGAGCTGGCAATTGGCTGGTTCATGCATTACACCGTCGGCGTGCTGTTCGCTGCCGCGCTGCTGTTTATCTGGGGCGTGCAGTGGGCGCACGCGCCGACCTTTCTGCCAGCGTTGATCGTCGGGCTGGTCACCGTCGGCGCCGGCTGGTTCATCCTGCAGCCCGGCATGGGTGTCGGCGTGGCGTGCAACAAGGCGCCGAAGCCGAACGTGGCGCGGTTGCAGAATGTGGTCGGCCATGTGGTCTTCGCCATCGGCATGTATGGCGCGGCGCTGCTGGTCGGATGAGTCAAAGGAGGGCGCCGGCGCGGTGTGTGGTCGCACCCGGCCAATCGAGCTGAACCTATGGGCAGCGATGCCGTTCTGAAACCTGAGAGCTGCATCGTTATGAAGCTCGTTCAACCCGATCAAACAGGAGATCCCCATGACTCAAACGGCCTTGGTCGTCGGCGCCAGCGGCATCGTCGGCAGCGCAACCACTCAACTGTTACTCGATAACGGTTGGCAGGTGGCCGCCCTCTCCCGCCGTCCCTCCCAAACGCCAGGCGTGATCCCCGTCGCGGCAGACTTGCAAGACCCGGCGTCGGTCAAACAGGCCCTCGCGGACCTCAAGCCGACCCACGTCTTCCTCACCACCTGGTCGCGTCAAGCCACGGAAGCTGAAAACATCCGCGTCAACGCCGCCATGGTGCGTAACGTGCTGGACGCGTTGAGCCCGGCGAAGAGCGTCAAGCACGTCGCGCTGGTCACCGGCCTGAAGCATTACCTCGGCCCGTTCGAAGCCTACGGCAAAGGCACCCTGCCGCAGACGCCGTTCCGTGAGTCCCAAGGGCGGCTGGACATCGAGAATTTCTATTACGCCCAGGAAGATGAAGTGTTTGCCGCCGCCGAACGCGACGGCTTCACCTGGAGCGTGCACCGTCCGCACACCGTTACCGGCGTCGCAGTGGGCAACGCGATGAACATGGCGACTACCCTCGCGGTGTATGCGTCGATCTGCAAAGCCACCGGCCGCCCGTTCGTGTTCCCCGGCTCCCGCGTGCAGTGGGACAGCCTCACCGACATGACCGACGCGCGGCAACTGGCCAAACAGCAGCTGTGGGCAGCGACGACCCCTGCGGCGGCGGATCAGGCGTTCAACATCACCAACGGCGACGTGTTTCGCTGGAAGTGGATGTGGGGCCAGATCGCCGAGTACTTCGGTGTGCACCCTGCTGCATTCCCGGAGAAGGTGTCCCCGCTGGAAGAGCAGATGGCCAACGATCAAGGGGCATGGGACGAGCTCGTGCGCGCCCACGGTTTGAAAGAAGCCGACATCAGTCGCCTTATCTCGCCGTGGCACACCGATGCTGACCTCGGTCGCCCCATCGAAGTGGTGACCGACATGTCGAAAAGCCGGGCCCTGGGCTTCAAGGAGTTTCAGGCCAGTGACCAAGCCTTTTTCGACGTGTTCGACACGTTGCGCGCCCAGCGCCTGATTCCTTGATCTGCTGAACCGGCCACAAAAAAACGCAGCGATGATTTCGGTCATCGCTGCGTTGTTGTATCCGGGCCATCTGTTATCAAAGACCCGGCACTCAAGCCTTTTCCAGCGCGTCCTCTTTGTGCATCGCCAAGTGCCCGGTCTTGTCGCTCTTGACCTCGTACTGCGGCGCGTCGGGCGAGGCATGGCGATGGCGGCCCATGAACTCGACCTCCTTGGTGTGCACCTTCGTCACTTTGCCGACGATGTGCCCGGCTTCGGAATTCCAGCGCACGTGATCACCGACCTTGAATGCATGAGCCATCGATTTTCTCCTTTGATACCGGAAGTCAGGGCTGCCAGAGGGTCTGGCTGCCTTCGAGTTTGCGATCCAGAAAACTCGCCGCACTGATCAGCGCCAGATGGCTGAGGGCTTGCGGCGTGTTGCCCAGATGGTGGCCGTGGGCGTCGAACTCCTCGGCGTACAGCCCCAGCGGGTTGGCATAGCGCAGCAATTGCTCGAACTCCAGATGCGCCTGCTCCACACGCCCGGCGCGGGCCAGGCACTCGACGTACCAGAACGAACAGGCCACGAACGCGCCTTCCTCACCCTCAAGGCCGTCCTGATGGTCATCGTCGTTGCGATAGCGGAAGACCATGCCGTCGCGCACCAGCGTGCGTTCGATGGCGTCCAGGGTCTTCAGCCACTTCGGATCACTGGCGCCGACGAAACGCACCAGTGGCATCAGCAACATCGACGCATCGAGGTTCTTGCTGCCCTTGTGCTGGACGAAATGACCCAGATCGGCGTCCCAGAAATTTTCCCAGATGTCGTCATGGATGGCCTGACGCTCCCGGTCCCAGCGCTCGAACGGCGCCGGCAGCGAACGTTTCAGCGACAGCCGCAGCGCCCGATCCAGCGCGACCCAGCACATCAGCCGCGAATGCAGGAAATGCTGGTCGTCGCCGCGCATTTCCCAGATCCCGACGTCCTTGCTGTTCCACGTTTCGCACAGCTCATTGACCAGCCGGGTGACGTGCTTCCAGCCCTCGTGGGAAATGGCCTCGCCGTACTTGTTGGCCAGGTACACCGCGTCGAGCAGCTCGCCGTAGATGTCCAGCTGCGTCTGCTTGTAGGCCTCGTTGCCGATGCGCACCGGCGACGCGCCGCCGTAGCCGCTGAGGTGATCCAGTTCTTCTTCGGGCAATTCTTCGCGGCCGTCCAGGGCGTAGAGAATGCCAAGCTTGTTGGCGTCTTCGCAGCAGTCGCCCATGCGCTCACGGACCCAGTGCATGAAGGCATTGGCTTCTTCGGTGTAACCCAGGCGCATGAAGGCGTAGACGGTGAAGGAGGCGTCGCGGATCCACGTGTAGCGGTAGTCCCAGTTGCGCTCGCCGCCCTCTTCTTCCGGAAGGCCGAAGGTCGCCGCAGCGACAATGCCGCCGTGCTTGCGCGAGGTGAGCAGCTTGAGCGCCAGGGCCGAGCGATTGACCACTTCACGCCAGCGGCCGCGGTAATTGGAATGCCGGCTCCAGTGCTGCCAGTAATTGACGGTGTTTTTCAAATCGCAGTCGCAGTTGGTGGCTTTGACCAGCGGATCATCGGCGCCGCCGAGCATGAACTCGACGACATTACCCTGCTTCATCTCGAACTCAGCCACCGCAGCCTGGCCTTCAAGCGTCAATGCCGTGGTCGCCGCCAAACGCATGGCCGGCTGACCCTCACCCTCGAAACGGATGTCGTCGCCGTCCATCTGCGCGGTGGTGTCAGCGCGGCTGTAATCGTGGCGCACCCGGCAGAGCATGCGCACCGCCGTTTGGCCGTGACGAACATGGATGCGGCGGATAAGGCGCGGCAGGTTGTCGACTTCAGAAGCAATGGGCATCAGGTCAGTGACTTCGACGACGGCGTCCTGGGCGATCCAGCGCGTCATCAGCACGTTGGTTTCGGGCAGGTACAGCTGCTGGCGACGGGCGTCCTGCAGGATCGGCGCCAGTTGGAAAATCCCCGCGTCGGGGGTGTCCAGCAGCGCGGTGAAGATGCTCGGGCTGTCGAAGTCGGGCCAGCAGCAGAAGTCGATGCTGCCGGTGTCGGCGACCAGCGCCGCACTGCGCATGTCGCCAATGATTCCGTGGTTTTCGATAGCGTTCTGCGGTTCTTGCTCGGTCTGCTCATCGGGGTTCGGGGTGTGTTCAGCCATTGTTGCGGAACTCCGGGTAGAGGCTCATGCCGCCGTCGATGAACAGCGTCGTGCCATGCACATAATCGGAGGCATCCGAGGCCAGCCAGACAATGGCGTTCGCCACATCATCGGCCTCGCCCACCCGACCGTAGGGGATCAGCTCCAGCAGTTTCTTCTCGGCGTCGCCGCTGGTGGCCTTGGTGTTGATGGCGGTGCGAATCGCCCCCGGCGCGATGCTGTTGACGCGGATGCGCTGCTCGCCGACCTCTTGGGCAATGCTGCGCATCAACAGATCGACGCCGCCTTTCGACGCGGCGTAGTTGACGTGGCCGGCCCAGGGTATGACCTGATGCACCGAGCTCATGTGGATGATCTTGCCCAAGGCGCGAGACACCTCGGGGCGGATGTCCTGTTTGGCGAACTGCCGCACTGCAGCGCGCGCGCAGAGAAACTGACCCGTCAGGTTGACGTTGATGACGGTGTTCCAGTCCTCGAGGGTGATGTCGGCGAAGGCCGCATCCTTCTGCAGCCCGGAATTGGCGACGAGGATGTCCAGACGGCCGAACGCCTTCAGGGTCTCGGCGAACAGCCTTTCCACGTCCTGCTCGTTGGAGACGTCGGCGCCAATGGCGATGGCCTGGCCGCCGGCGTCGATGATTTCTTGCGCGAGCTTCTGCGCGGGTTCGGGTTGCGAATGGTAGTTGACGACCACTGCCGCGCCGGACGCCGCCAGCCCTTTCGCCGCGCCGGCACCCAGTCCGGAACTGGCGCCGGTGACGAGGGCGACCTGGCCTTTCAAGGAAATCTGCATGGAATGTAGAGCCTCATGGTGAGCGTTTTAATGCTGACTCATGGGGTTCTGCTGAAGTTCATCGGGAAAGGTTCGCCCCAATGGCAAAAACGCTGCGTGCGGTGGCGTTGGCAGGCAAGGTTTGAGTGGTCACACCGCAAAATCGAGGGCGCCCGAACTGGCCTCTTCCCGGCTGAAGCCGGTCCTACAATTCGCGGTCCAGCCGGTCCCACCAAAAGCATGCGTATATCCAACAGGACTGGCTTCAGCCTAGAAGGCTGGACGGCGAACGACCGCGCTCCATAAACTGCGTCCATCTGTCGCAGACCTCTACAGAAGGGTGACGAATGTCGGGTAACGGGGACGATGTATGAATCGCAATGAGCTGCGCAAGGCCGACATCAACCTGATGGTGGTGTTCGAAACCTTGATGCAAGAGCGTAACGTGACCCGCGCCGCCGAGAAGCTGTTCCTCGGCCAACCCACCATCAGTGCCGCCCTCAACCGCCTGCGTGCGCTGTTTAACGATCCGCTGTTCATTCGCGTCGGTCACCGCATGGAACCCACGGCGCGGGCCAACGAGATCATCAGTCATCTGTCGCCGGCGCTGGACGCCATGTCCGTCGCCCTGAGCCTCACGCGGGAATTCGACCCGGCCAGCAGCGACATGACCTTCCGCATCGGCCTTTCCGACGACGTCGAATACAGCCTGCTGCCGCCGATGCTGCGCGCGATTCGCGAGGAAGCGCCGGGCATCGTGCTGGTGATCAAGCAGGTCAATTTCTGGAATGTCTCGGAATTGCTCATGTCCGGCGACATCACCGTTGGCGTTTGCCTGACCCGTGAGCTGCCGGCCAACGCCAAGCGGAAACTGCTGCGCAGCGTGCAGCCGATGGTGGTGCGGGCCGATTCGTCGCCTGAGCCGATCACCCTAGATGAATACTGCACCCGGCCCCACGTCGTGGTTTCCCACGTGGCGAACATTTCGAGCTTTGCGGATGAGTGGCTCGCCGCGATCGGGCGCAAGCGCACCGCCGTGCTGTCGGTGCCGCAATACAGCACGTTGCCGGCGTTGATGGAGGGGACGGATCTGCTGTGCAATTTGCCGGATCACCTGACCCGGGCCATGGCCCGAACCGGTCTGCGCGGCGAACCGCTGCCGTTCGTGACGCCGAATCTGGAGCTGTCGATGGTCTGGCTCAGCGTCATGGACACCGACCCCGCCGAACGCTGGCTGCGCAAGCGGCTTGAGGCGTTCATGGGGGATGCCGGCGCTTCGAGCGCCGCGCCGTAATGCTCGACGCTTTCCCATAGTAGGACCGGCTTCAGCCGGGAAGAGGCCGGTTTGGACGCCATCAAATTTGCGGTGTAGCCCCTGATGCGTTCCCGGCTAAAGCCAGCCCTACAGATAATCCGCGATCAAATGTGGGACCGGCTTCAGCCGGGAAAGCGTCGGCGGTGACAGCACAAGATTGTGGCGTCTATACCGGCCACTTCCCGGCTAAAGCCAGTCCCACTAAGACCTCCTGCAGCGCCAGCGATATTTCCACTCAGCCAAAACGACCGGTGATGTAATCCTCGGTCTGGGTCTTGGACGGCTTGGTGAAGATGGTGTCGGTGTCGCCGTGTTCGATCAGTTCGCCCATGAACATGAACGCGGTGTAGTCCGAGCAGCGCGCGGCCTGTTGCATGTTGTGGGTGACGATGATCACGGTGAACTGCTCTTTGAGCTCGGTGATCAGTTGCTCGATGCGACCGGTGGAGATCGGGTCGAGGGCTGAAGTCGGCTCATCCAGCAGCAGCACTTGCGGACGCAGCGCGATGGTGCGGGCGATGCACAGACGCTGTTGCTGACCGCCGGACAGGCTCTGGGCGCTCTGCTTGAGCTTGTCTTTTACTTCATCCCACAACGCCGCGCCGCGCAGGGCCTGCTCGACGCGTTCTTCCATCTCGCGACGGGAGAGTTTTTCATGGTGACGCACCGCGTAGGCGATGTTGTCGTAGATCGACATCGGGAACGGCACCGGCTTCTGGAACACCATGCCGACGTTGCTGCGCAGGCGGTTCATCGAGTAACCCGGGGCGAGTATATTCTCCCCGTTGAGCATCACTTCGCCTTTGGCTTCCTGTTTCGGGTACATCGAGTAAATGCGGTTGAACACGCGCAGCAGCGTGGACTTGCCGCAGCCAGACGGGCCGATGATCGCGGTGATGCGCTTCTCGGGGATGATCATGTCGACCGACTTCAGCGAACGCTGAGCGCCGTAGTAGAAATCGAGACCGCGTACCTGGATTTTGGTTTTTTCGTCGGCGAGGGAAAGGTTGTTCATCAGGACGCCCTATTGCGCAAAAGGAGAAGACGGGAACTGAGGCTCAGTACCAGTACAAACATGGTCATAATCAAAGCGCCGGCCCAGGCCAGGGAATGCCAGTCATCGAACGGGCTCATCGCGTACTGGAAAATCACCACAGGCACGCTTGCGATCGGTTTGAGCAGGTCACTGCTCCAGAACTGGTTACCAAAGGCGGTGAACAGCAACGGCGCGGTTTCGCCGGTTATGCGCGCCAGCGCCAGCAGGATGCCGGTCACGACGCCGGCCTTGGCCGCACGCAGGACAATCTGCAGCGTCAGCTTCCATTGCGGCACACCCAGCGCCAGTGCGGCTTCGCGCATGGTCGAGGGTTGCAGCTGGAGCATTTCGTCGGTAGTCCGCACCACCACCGGGATCACCAGCAGTGCCAGGGCCAGAGCGCCGGCGATGGCCGAGAAACCGACCTGATGGTTGGTCACGGCGCTGAGGGGCAGGATCACCGCGGTGTACACGAACAGACCGAGCACGATCGACGGCGCCGACAGCAGAATGTCGTTGATGAAGCGCACCGCATTGCCCAGCTTGGTGTTGCGTGCAAATTCTGCCAGCCAGATACCGGCCATCAAACCAATCGGCGTGCCGATCAGCAGACCGATCCCTGACATCAGGATGCTGCCGTAAAAGGCGTTGGCCAGACCGCCCGATGAACCCGGTGGCGGTGTCATTTCGGTGAACAGGCGCAGGTTCAGCGCTTCGAACCCGTTGACGATCGTGGTCAGCAGAATCCACACCAGCCACAACAGGCCGAAGGCCGTCGCGGCGCAGCTGAGGACCATCGCGATCCTGTTCTTGATCGCGCGGGCGCGGTACAGGTTTTCGTTATCGGCCTTACTCATAGACCCTCCTTGCGCGACAGACGAGAGAGCATCAGACGGGCAATCGCCAGCACGATGAAGGTAACCACGAACAGCAGGAAGCCCAGGGCGATCAGCGCAGAACGGTGCAGGTCGGTGTAGGCCTCGCTGAACTCGTTGGCAATCACCGAAGCAATCGAGCTGCTCGGCATCATCAGCGATGCGGAGAACTGGTGGGCGTTGCCCAACACGAAGGTCACCGCCATGGTTTCGCCGAGCGCACGGCCCAGCCCCAGGAACACCCCGCCGACCACCGCAGAGCGGGTGTAAGGCAGGACGATGTCCCAGACCACTTCCCAGGTCGTGCCGCCCAATGCGTAAGCCGACTCTTTCAACGCGATGGGCACGCTGCGGAACACTTCGGTCATGACCGAGGTGATGAACGGGATAATCATGATCGCCAGCACGATGCCGGCGGTGAGCATACCGATGCCCAGTGGCGGGCCCTGGAACACCGGGCCGATCAGCGGCAGCGCGCCGAGGTTGTCGTTGATCCACGGGGCCATGTATTGCGCCATGAACGGGCCGAACACGAACAGGCCCCACATGCCGTAGATGATCGAAGGAATGCCCGCAAGCAGTTCCACCGCCGAAGCGATGGGCATGCGCAACCAGGGCGGTGCGACTTCAGTCAGAAAAACCGCGATGCCGAAGCTCACCGGAACGGCGATCAGCAGCGCGAGAAAGGAGGTGACCAGCGTGCCGTAGATCGGCACCAGCGCGCCGAACTTGCCGTTGACCACATCCCATTCGGTACTGGTAAGAAATTCGAAGCCAAAGGTCTTGAACGCCAGGGCACCGCCCCAGAGTGTCGAGCCGGCGATACTCGCCAGCAACAGCAGCACCAACAGAGCCGCTCCCAGCATCGTGCGCCGAAACCAGGCGTCGTGTCGGTGATCGCGGGCCGCGCGTTTTTCGCTCTCGGATAGTGCATCCGGAATCACAGCGGACATGTATTGGGTGTTCTCATTCATGGTAGGTCCACTCGCAAGGAAACCCTGCCACCGAGCGCTCGGTGACAGGGGTTAGCCGGATTACGTCGAGTTACTTGGTGAACTCGGTTTTCCAGTAGTCTTCGATCTTGCTGACCAGCGATGCAGGCAGAGGTACGTATTCCAGTTTTTCAGCGGCGCTCTGGCCTTTTTCCAGGGACCATTTGAAGAAGTCGAAAGCAGCCGCGCTTTTCTCGGCGTTCTTCGGTTGCTTGTACATGATGATCCAGGTGGTCGCGGTGATCGGCCATGCCGTCTTGCCCGGCGCGTTGGTCATGATCAGGTTGAAGTCTTTGGCGTTGGCCCAATCAGCCGTGTCAGCCGCTGCGGCGAAAGCTTTGGCATCAGGCTTGATGAACTCGCCAGCAGAGTTCTGCAGTTGGGTGAAAGCGATGTCGCTCTTGGTGGCGTAGGAGTATTCAACGTAACCGATCGAGCCCTTGATCTGTTTTACGTAAGCCGCCACACCTTCGTTACCCTTGCCGCCCACGCCCACTGGCCATTGAACGGCGGAGCCAGTGCCTGGACCGGATTTCCATGCGTCGCTGACTTTGGTCAGGTAGCTGGTGAAGTTGAAGGAAGTGCCCGAGCCGTCCGAACGGTGGACCACGGTGATGTTGGTATCAGGCAGTTTCACGCCATCGTTCAGTTTGACGATCGCAGGGTCGTTCCACTTGGTGATTTTGCCCTGGAAGATGTCGGCCAGGACCTGGCCGCTCAATTTCACGTCGTTGGCTTTGACGCCTTCGAGGTTGACGACTGGAACGATACCGCCGATGACGCTTGGGAATTGACCCAGGCCGCCGGCCTTGAGGTCTTCAGCGGACATCGGGGCGTCAGACGCGCCGAAGTCTACGGTGGCAGCCTTGATCTGGGCGATACCGCCGCCCGAACCGATCGACTGATAGTTCACGCGATTGTCAGCAGTTTTGCTGTAGTCCTGCGACCACTGGGAGATAACCGGGAATACGAAACTCGAACCAGCGCCCGTCACATCAACGGCGTGTGCCATACCCGACAGGCACATCGAAGCCATCAGAAGCGACAGGCGTTTTTTAGTCAGCAGAATCACGGCAATACCTCAACAAGAGAATTTTGTGTGTGTGTGGTCACAGTTGAAGACCCGAGGCAGATTTAAAACTGGAAACATTTCTGTTTGATGACAGTCTTGAGACCACGCGCCAAAACGGAGTCGTCTGTCAGCCATTTCCTACAGCGTGTAAAGCTGAAGTGCCCGGTTTTGTTGGCTAAGGCTGAGGTTGTCTAGCAGAAGGGAATTTAATATCAATGCGCCATATATCGGCATCAAGGCATCAAATCTGTGGCAATTGAGCGGCGTCTGGGGACGGCACAGGGCTGTGTGAGACGTTGGCGGAGTTCTCCGGCCGTACGGCGCAACCGATCCATCGAGGGCAATGTGTATCGAGATTTTACGACTCGCCTCGATACACCTCGACGCTCGCCCTACACCCCAGCGGCAAGTCGCCCGATATCGGCCATCAGCGCGTTGATCTGATCACCGCTGGCTTTCGATCCGGTGTAATACGCCGTCACCAGAACAGGCGGCCGTTCGCCGGGCCAGATCACCGCAACGTCGTTGCTGGCGTTGTTGGCACCCGAACCGGTCTTGTCGCCCACACGCCAACGGGCAGGTACGCCGGCGCGCAGCTTTTTGTCGCCGGTCTGATTGTTCACCAGCCAGGCCGTCAATTGATCGCGCGAGGCCAGTGTCAGTTTTTCACCCAGCACCAGCGTCTTCAGGGTCTGCAGCATGGCGACGGGCGTGGTGGTGTCGCGCGGGTCACCCGGCCGGTTTTCATTCAGCTCGGGCTCGCGCCGGTCGAGGCGGGTTTGCGTATCGCCTACTGATCGCAGCCAGGCCGTCAGACCTTCGGGACCGCCCATGCTGTCGAGCAGCAGGTTGGCAGCAGTGTTATCACTCAGCGTCATTGCCGCCTCGCACAGCGAACCGACGCTCAGCCCCTGCCCGCCCACGTGCAGCTCGGTGGTCGGTGAATACGGCACCAGTTGCTCGGCGGAATAAACGATGCGCCGCGACAGGTCCTCCTGCTTTCGATCCACCCGCGCCAGCACATGGGCGGCGGCCAGGCATTTGAAGGTGCTGCACAGGGCAAAGCGTTCATCGCCACGATGGCTGATCAGGCGCTGGCTGGCCGTGTCCAGAATGGCGACACCCAGCCGGCCGCCGTAACGACGTTCAAGGTCGGCCAGTTGCTGCTGGATGACTCGATCGGAAGAAGGCTCCGAGCGCCGCTCGAAAGCGAATGAAGGAAGACTCAACAGGGTGGGCACAGCCAGCAACGACGCGCCGATGAGGGTTCTGCGGGTGATCAAGATGAACGTCCTTGTGAACGGCAACGAGCGCCGCACGGATCATGGCACTCACCTCGATGGGATGAGCCGCCGGTGAGCCGCTGCGAACGGTGGGCAAACCGGCGCACATCATCCGGCCAGACGCCGGGACATTTCAACCATCAGCCGCTACACACGCACAATCATCGGCCTGCGCCCTCATCACCCTTCCCGCGTTGCCTTCAGTGCGATCGTTTGAAGGCCGGGATCGACCGCACCCACATGAACAGCCGCAGGGTCGCCGGCGCGTCGACGGGCTCGTGGCTCGCGGCAAGCTCGCCGGCCAGGGACGCCAGCGACTGGGGCAACAACCAGGAGATCTCCTGCTCGGTGGCCTGATAAGGCATCGGGGTTTCCTCTTTCTCGAACGCTGGCCATGGGTTCATCGCCGTCTCTCCCGCACACGCATGGATGGTTACAGATCGAGCACCAACGGCCCTGAAGCCGGGACTGCGCAGCAGATCAGCACGTGGTCCGGCGCCGGCCTTTCAGCGGGCGGGACCGGGTAATGCACCTGGCCACTGATGAGCCGGGTCTTGCAGGTGCCACAGGATCCGCCGCGACAGCTGAATTCCGGGCTCAGTCCTCGGCTCTCGGCCAGTTCCAGCAGACTGCCAGCGGCGGGTTGCCAACGCGCTTCCTTGGCGGAGCGTTCGAACACCACCGGCACTGCTTCGGTGGCGGCGGGCGGTTGATCAAAGGCAACCCCCTGTGAATCACCGCTGCGCTTGAGGCTGGACGGGCCGAAGGTCTCGGCATGAATGCGCTCATCGCGAATGTGCATGCCGCGCAGGCCGTCGTAGATCTCTTGGGTAAATGCCGCCGGCCCACACACATAAAAATCAAAATCGTTGAACGGCAGCAGCGTCTTGAGCAGATCGAGGTCAATGCGGCCGGTCAGGTGGAAGTCTTCACCCACCCGCGCCGACGTTTCCGGCTGGCTCAGCACGCGGATCGCTGTGAGCTGGTCGCCAGCCTTTACAATGAGTGTGTCCACTTCTTCGCGAAACGCCAGGTCGGCCAGACGACGGGCACTCTGGATGAACCAGGTCGCCCGCCCTCCCCGCACCCGTTTGCCTTCGTAGATGACTTCTCGCAGCATCGACAGCATGGGCGTGACGCCGATGCCCGCACCCAGCAGCACCAGCGGCCGGCGCTCCTGCGGATCCACCACAAAGCTGCCCTGGGGTGACCGCGCCTGGAGCAGATCGCCAACGCTGACGTGGTCATGCAGGTACGCCGAGGCCAGGCCGTCGCGCTTGACGCTGATGCGGAAGAACCGATCGGACGGCGCGCTGGACAGGCTGTAGGTACGAATCAGCGGCGGCGTGCGACCATCCGGGGACAAGCGCAGTGGCAGGTGCTGACCGGCCTTGAACGCGGGCAAACCGGCGCCGTCGGCAGGCTCGAAATAGAACGAACGAATGCCGTCGCTTTCGTCCTCGATCTGCGTCACCCGCAGGGGCCGCCATTGATCGCGCAGGGCATCGGCCTGCAAGCGGGCGGCGGTCTGCTGCCAGTCGCCGGTCATCAGGCTGTTCGGCGACCAACCCTGGAATTCCCAGCGCGAGCGCAACGCCGCTGGCCGACGCACCACCTGTTCCACCCGCACCTGCCAGAGCCGCTCGGCGCCCTGAAATGCAGCGATTTCCGGCCCGTCGAGGATCAGCGTCACAGTGCCCGCCACCTGCAACAGCTCGCCGGTCTGGAAATCAACGAACAGCAGACCTGCTTTGGGATTGACCTGGAAATTGCCCAGCGTATTGAAAAACAGGTTGCCGGCGAAATCCGGGATGGTCAGCACATCGCCCTCCACCCGCACGAACCCGGCCTGGCCGCCACGGTGGGACACGTCCACCGAACGATGGGGCTGCGCGCCCTCAAGGTCGACATAGCTGGCGACGAAGAAGGTGTCGGCGCCACGAATGGTGGCGATGGCGGCGTCATCCAGCGCGGTCAATCGCTGCACCGGGGGACGCTCCGCCACAGCTTTGAGCGGCACCTGCTTCAGCGCCCGCAGCTGAATGTACTGCGGGCAATTGCCGTACGAGTGCTCGACGCTCACGGAAAAACCGTTTTCCCAGACATCGCTGATGTGGCCATTGATGCGGTTGCGACGGCGAGTGTGCAGGTCGATGCCGAGCATGCCCACCGCCGCGCCCGGCGCGAATTCGGCGCCGGCCGGGTCTTCGGCGTCGGGGCGTCGGGCGATGTCCAGCCGCCTGGCGTCGGGTGACTGGATAAACCCCGACTGGGCGTCCAGCAGGGTCGCCCACGGCCAGCCTTCATTGTCGACGGCGCCGAGAATCAGGTACGGCAGATGCTCGTAGAACTCACGGTGCTGATCGGGCATGTAGTCACGAATGACGCGCTTGCCCAGGGTTTCCATGCGCTCTGCAACGCCGACTTTGGCCTGCAGAGCGCGCTCGCCGGAATGCCATGGCGATGGTATTTCAGTGCGAATCTCGTTCATGGCGCGAACTCCCTGGACTCCCGGATGATTAGTTGACCAGCCCTGCCGCCGTGCGTGGCATGGGCGTGAAGCCCGGCAGGTTTTCGATGCGCGCCAGCCATGCCTGCACGTTGCCGTATTCGTCCAGCGACACGTTGCCTTCAGGCGCGTGGGCGATGTAGCTGTAGGCGGCGACGTCGGCAATGGTGGCGTGATCAGTGGCGAGAAAGTCGCGGCCGCTCAGGTGCTGATCAATGACGCGGAGCGCGTCGTGGGCTCGCTGGATCGTGTCTTGGGGATCGAAACCGGCACCGAACACCGTGATCAGCCGCGCCCGCGCCGGGCCCAGATAAATCGCGCCGGAGGCGGCAGACAACCAGCGCTGCACCTGCGCGGCGCCCTCGGGATCATTCGGCAACCAGCGGCCCGACGGGTCGTACTTCTTCGCCAGGTACACCAGGATCGCCGTTGAGTCGGCGACGATGACGCCGTTGTCGTCAATCACCGGCACCTGGCCGAAGGCGTTGATGGCGAGGAATTCCGGCTTTTTCTGCTCGCCCTTGGCCAGATCAACAAACTGGATCTTCGGATCAAGGCCCAGCAGCGACAGCATCAGCTCGGCGCGGTGGGAGTGGCCGGACAGCGGGAAGTGATAGAGCGTGATGGCGGTCATGGGGTGGGCTCCTGGGCAAGTGCGTCAACTCAGCGTGGGGCGGCGGTGCCGCAATGGTGGGCCGCGCTGGTGGAATGGATAGTGGGCCTGACCGCTGGATTGGAGAATGACCAGAAAAAGCAATCCACTGTTTCACGTAGTGAAATGCCGGGCGTCAAATCCCGCTGCTTGAACCGCTCACACGGCTCGCGCCTCCCCTATCTGCAACATTCAGAAATATCCCCTTGACGGCGGCCCGATGGCTGAGCGTTCATATTGGAGTACAGCCATCATCCAACTGCTCTGCTCTCTGGTGAATTTCCATGGTTTCGTCCGTTCTGGCGGCTTCTCTGTCGCGCCGTCGCATTCACTACAGCTGGGTGATCCTGGCCGTCACCTTCCTCACCATGCTGGTCATGGCCGGCGCAGTGGGCGCGCCGGGTGTGTTCATCCGGCCACTGCAAGCAGAGTTCGGCTGGGACACGGCCGAGATTTCTTCGGCGCTGGCGATTCGCTTTGCCCTGTTCGGTCTGGTCGGCCCGTTTGCCGCCGCGTTCATGAACCACTTCGGCGTGCGCAAGGTGGTGCTGACCGCGCTGACGCTGGTCGCCAGCGGCATGGTCTTGTCGCTGTTCATGACGCAGTTCTGGCAGTTGGTGCTGCTCTGGGGCGTGGTGGTTGGCTTCGGCACAGGGCTGACGGCGATGGTGCTCGGCGCCACCGTCGCGACGCGCTGGTTCTCAAAACATCGCGGGCTGGCAATGGGCTTGCTGTCGGCGAGTTCTGCCACGGGCCAACTGGTGTTCATGCCGCTGCTGGCGAACATGACCGAGCATTTCGGCTGGCGCACGGCGCTGGCATGCATTTGCACGGGCATCGTCATTGCCGGCGTCGCGGTGCTGGCGTTGATGCGCAACCGCCCTGCCGATCTGCAACTGCCACTCTACGGCGATGAGGACATCCAGCCCGTAGCCGCGAGCACCCAGACCTTCCTTCAGCTGCTGATCACCCCACTGCGAGTGCTGCGCGACGTGTCGAAAACCTGGACGTTCTGGGTGCTGTTCATGACGTTCTTTATTTGCGGCGCCAGCACCAACGGCCTGATTCAGACCCACTTCATCAGTCTGTGCGGCGATTACGGCCTGGCCGCGACCACGGCGGCCGGAATGCTGGCGGTGATGGGGATTTTCGACTTCTTCGGCACCATCGGTTCCGGCTGGCTGTCGGACCGTTTCGACAATCGCTGGCTGCTGTTCTGGTACTACGGCTTTCGCGGCGTGTCGCTGATGCTGCTGCCGTTTCTGGATTTCACCGTGTTCGGGTTGTCGGTGTTTGCCCTGTTGTACGGGCTGGACTGGATCGCCACAGTGCCGCCCACCGTGAAGCTGACTGCCCAGCGATTTGGCGCCGAGCGCGCCAATATCGTGTTTGGCTGGGTGTTCGCCGGCCATCAGCTGGGCGCCGCGTTTGCCGCCTTCGGCGCCGGCTGGACACGCACGCATTTCGCCACCTACCTGCCGGCGTTTTTCATTTCCGGCCTGCTGTGCGCCATTGCGGCGTTGATCGCGTTGTCCATCGTGCCGCCCGTGAAGTCGACCAGGGCTGCTAGTGCGTAAACGGCTTAAAGCCACTGCCGCGCGGTCAGCCACATCCCATAGCCGACGGCCATCAGCGCCCAGGCCAGCAGCGGGTGAAACACCACCCGCCAGGCCATCGCCCGCGGCTCGAAACCGACGCCGTGGACGAATCCCCCGGCCACGCCCCACATGATCAGCATGAGCAGGCTGTGGGAGTAATGGCCGTTGGCATCGAGCATCGACGCCGGGTGAATGAGCAGCACCAGGCTCAGGGGTACGGCCATCAGCAGGGACAGTGCCCGGCCGATGGCGTGCCTGAAGGGTGCACTCAGCGCTTCAGCGGTCACGGCCGCTCTCCAGCGCCGCGGCGTCAGACGACTCCAGCCACAGGGCGTTGATGATGCCGAAGCTGCAGGCCAGCAACACGCCGAGAATCCAGGCGAAATACCACATGATTGTCTCTCCTCTAGAACGCGGCTCAGTACAGGCCGTGGGGGTTGTGGTCGATGTGCGCGGTGGTGACCTTGCCCCACATCTTGGCGTAGCACCACAGCGTGTAGCAGAGGATCAACGGCACGAAGATCGACGCCGCGATCAGCATGATCATCAGGGTTTTGTGGCTGGAAACGGCGTCCCACACGGTCAGGCTCGACGCCGGGTCCAGGCTCGAGGGCATGACGAACGGGAACAGCGCAAAACCGGCGGTGCACAGCGCGCCGACGATGGCCAGGGTGCTCCCGAGGAACGCCGTTCTGCCCTGCCCCGCACTGGCGCCGAGCAAGGCCAGCAAGCCACCGAAAATCCCGAGCAATGGCGCGATGACCGTCAGCGGGTGCTGCTGATAATTCGCCATCCAGCCGTGGTTGCTGGCTGTCACGGTTTTCGCCAGCGGGTTCAGCGCCGCGCCGGCGTCGAACGCCGAAGTGATCGCCAGGCCCTGAATGCCGCCGAGCAATAGCCACACGCCGGCGCCGATGAACGACAGCAGGAACAGCAGCGACAGCCACTGCGCCGCGCGGCGTGAGCGTCGGGCAATGGCGCCTTCGGTGCGCATCATCAGCCAGCTGCCGCCGTGCAGGCCGAGCATGCTCAGGCTGACCACGCCGGCCAGCAGGCCGAACGGGCTCAACAGCTGCCAGAAGTTGCCGTGATAACTGGAGCGCAGGGTGTCGTCGAACTGAAACGGCACGCCCAGCAACAGGTTGCCGAACGCCACGCCGAAGACCAGCGACGGCACCACGCCCCCGACAAACAGGCCCCAGTCCCAGCTCTGCCGCCAACGGGTGTTTTCCAGTTTGCTGCGGTAGTCGAAGCCCACCGGGCGCACGAACAACGCGAACAGCACCAGCAACAGCGCCCAGTACAAACCCGAGAACGCCGCCGCATAGACCAGCGGCCACGCCGCGAACAGCGCGCCGCCGGCGGTGATCAGCCAGACCTGATTGCCGTCCCAGTGCG
This sequence comes from Pseudomonas sp. GW821-FHT07F05, assembly GCF_059418765.1. Taxonomy (NCBI): domain Bacteria; kingdom Pseudomonadati; phylum Pseudomonadota; class Gammaproteobacteria; order Pseudomonadales; family Pseudomonadaceae; genus Pseudomonas; species Pseudomonas sp. GW821-FHT07F05. Next base: position 318,581 of record NZ_JBWKQL010000004.1, on the reverse strand, counting down.
GGGCGATGGTGTTGATGACAACCCGGCGTTCAGTGTCGCTGCGCCCGACGTAGGGCATCAGCATCGCCGCGCCCAGGTCGAAGCCATCGGTGAGGGCGAAGCCGATCAGCAATACGCCGACCAGCACCCACCAGATCATTTTCAGTGTCTCGTAATCGAACATCGGGGATTCCTCAGGCCAGGGCCGGGTGTTTGGCGTGGGCAGCGTTGCCGGGCGCGCCTTGCTCGAAGTGGTAGCGACCGGTGTGCAGGCTGCTCGGGCCGAGTCGGGCGAACTTGATCATCAGGTACATCTCGAGGATCAGCAGAACGGTGTAGAAGCCGACCAGCGCCACAATCGAACCGAGCACATCCCCCGCCGACAGGGTCGAGGCCGACAGGTGCACGGGCAGCACTTCACCGATGGACCAGGGCTGACGGCCATGCTCGGCGACCCACCAGCCGGTCTGCGTGGCAATCCACGGCAGCGGCAGGCTGAACACCGCCCACTTGAGCAGCCAGCGCTTGCGGGTCTCGTTCTTGCGCGCCGAGGCCCAGAAGGCACAGCCAAACAGCAGCAGCATGAGCATCCCGCTCAGCACCATCACGCGGAAGGTCCAGAAGATCGAGGCCACCTGGGGGATCGAATCCAGCGCAGCCTGTTTGATCTGCTGCTCGTTGGCGTCGACCACCTTGTCGGTGTACTTCTTCAGCAGCAGGCCGTAGCCGAGGTCCTTCTTCACTGCATTGAAAGCGTCGAGGGTCTGCGCACTCTTGTCGCCCCCGCGCAGCTGGCCGAGCAGGTCGTAGGCGGTCATGCCGTTGCGGATGCGGCCTTCGTGTTCGTGCACCAGATCCTTCATGCCGGTGACCTGCTTATCCACCGAGCGGGTGGCGATGAGGCCCATCACGTAGGGAATTTTGACCGCGTAGTCGGTGCGCTGCTCGGCCTGATTGGGCAGGCCGAACAAGGTGAAGGCCGCCGGGGCCGGTTCGGTCTCCCATTCGGCTTCGATGGCGGCCAGCTTGGTTTTCTGCACGTCGCCGATCTCGTAGCCGGATTCGTCACCCAGCACGATCACCGACAGGATCGAGGCCATGCCGAATGCCGAGGCGATGGCGAACGAACGCCGGGCGAAGGCGATGTCGCGGCCCTTGAGCAGGTACCAGCTGGATATCGCCAGGACGAAGATCGCCCCGGTGACGTAGCCGGACGCCACGGTGTGGACGAACTTGACCTGGGCGACGGGGTTGAACAGCAGGTCGCTGAAGCTGGTGAGTTCCATGCGCATGGTGGTGAAGTTGAACTCGGCGCCGACCGGGTTCTGCATCCAGCCGTTGGCGATGAGGATCCACAGCGCTGACATGTTGGAGCCGATCGCCACCAGCCACGTGACGGTGAGGTGCTGGACGCGGGTCAGGCGGTCCCAGCCGAAGAAGAACAGGCCGATGAAGGTCGATTCGAGGAAGAACGCCATCATCCCTTCGATGGCCAGCGGCGCGCCGAAGATGTCGCCGACGTAGTGGCTGTAGTAGGCCCAGTTGGTGCCGAACTGGAATTCCATGGTCAGGCCGGTGGTGACGCCGAGGGCGAAGTTGATGCCGAACAGCTTGCCCCAGAACTTTGTCATGTCTTTGTAGACTTGCTTGCCGGTCATGACGTAGACCGATTCCATGATGGCGAGCAGGAAGGTCATGCCGAGGGTCAGGGGGACGAAGAGGAAGTGGTACAGCGCGGTCATCGCGAACTGCAGCCGGGAGAGGTCGACGACTGATTCCGATATCATTTTGGGTTTTTCTCAGAGGGTGCGGGTGGGGTGCTCAGTAGGTGCAGGCCGGCTTGCACGCCGTCGTCCTTGACTTCGACCGGGGCGTCGAACCAGACGCTGCGGATGCCCATGAGCAGGACGAGTTTGATCAGGAGGATCAGGCTGATGTCTCTGGCCAGGGGGTGTTTGAGGAAGTCGAAAGGACCGGGCATGTTGAGGACTCGTCGGGGTGCGAGGTATTTTTCCTACAGGGCCTTCGTGCACCTTTGATCCAGGTCAAGGAACCGCGTTTACTCCGGTGTGGCAGAACGCCACAGCTGTCTAAAAGCATCTGCCTGGGGGCAGATTGTTTCGCCTTCGGCGAGTTACTTGGAAAAGCACCCCAAGTAACCAAGGGTGCCTGCTCCTGGTTTGGCCCTCCTGCGTCGGGTTCCTTCACTCCGGTCTTGCTCCGTGGGCCCGCGCCGAACGGACATCCATGTCCTGACGGCGCTCTCGCCGCATCCATGCGGCTCGGCCCACTCCGCAAAACCTGCGTTCAGCCTGCACCCAAGTCGCGCTTGGCGGTGTCTGGACCTTTTTTGTACGAAGATCAAAAGCAGATCAACAGCAGATCAATGGCTTCCCGGCTGAAGCCGGTCCTACGGGGGAATGCGGTGCCGTGGATGATCGTCCCCACGCTCTGCGTGGGGATGCATCCCGGGACGCTCCGCGTCCATTCCCGGCTAAAGCCGGTCCCACTGACTGCGCGCGGCTTTTTAGTGGGACCGGCTTCAGCCGGGAAGAGGCCAGCACAATCGCCGGCATTTCTGGACGGACGTGGTGGCTGGCGCGCGATGTGCCTGGTCTGGCGGTCGGGGAGTTTGCGTGAGGTTGTCCGCAGCAGTCGGGGAACCCGGCCTCGTCCATTCAAGCTGGTAGGATGACCGGCAGGATGCCGTCTCAAGTGACGGATTATTCAGCCGATATCCCGGTGTGCAAGGCAGTCGGTGACGGTTGTGCCGGGGTGTTCACGGCCCGGATTCTGTCGCTTCTGCACCCCATGAGGTAGTTATCGATGACATTCCATTCGCTCATTCACACACTGAGCAGCGCACTCTGTGTGGCGCTGTTGTTGTGCGTGGGCTGTGGCGCGTCGGGAGCTGAATCGATTAACTCGAACGCGGCTCGTGTCGAGATCCATGTGGTCACCGAAGAACTCCCGCCCTATAACATGACCCGCGACGGGGTGCTCACCGGCATGAGCACCGAGGTGGTCCAGGCGGTGTTGAAGGAGGTCAATGTGCAGGCCTCCATTCAGTCCATGCCCTGGGCGCGGGCCTATGATCTGGCGCTGCACACGCCCAATGTGTTGATCTACTCCATCACCCGCACCGCCGAGCGCGAGCGGCTGTTCAAGTGGGTCGGCACCATCGCCGCGTCGCGCTGGTTTCTGTATTCGTCTGCCAGCCATCCCGTCACGCTGCTGAGCCTGGACGATGCCCGGGACTGGCAAACCGCGACGGTCAACGAAGACGTCGGCGAGCAGTACCTGATGGCGCGCGCGTTCGAGATCGGCCATCAGCTGCAATCGAGCAACCGCTACGAATTCAATTACCAGAAGCTGCAGACCGGCCACGTCGACCTGTGGATTTCCGACGAGCTCAACGCTTACTACCTCGCCCGGCAGGTCGGCGATGACCCCACCCGGACGCTGGTGCAATCCCTGCGCATAAAAGAGCTGGAAGAAGCCGGCGGCTTCAACATGGCGTTCAGCATCGGCACGCCCGACGCCACGGTGCAGCTGTTTCAGAAAGCCCTTGAGACCATTCGCGCCAACGGCACCTACGACGCCATCGCGCGCAAGTGGCAATGAGCATGCCGTTCGACGCCCCTTCCGACCCGCCCGGCGACACCCGCCCGGACCCTCGCAACGGGCAGCGCACCGGACAGCGCAACGGTTCGCTGGCACGGCGTCTGGTGCTGGCGACGCTGGCGTTCTGCATGCTGTTCACCGCCGCAACGGTGCTGGTGCGCACCTGGTTCGCCTGGAACACCAATCTGGCGAACATGAACGCCGAGCTGAGCCTGATCGATCAGGTGTTCCAGGGCACGCTGTCAAAAGCCGTGTGGGAGATGGATGATCAGGCGCTGCAGACCCAGATCGACAGCGTGGCCACGGCGGCGCCGGTGGGCCGGGTTCAGCTGACGATCCTGCGGCCCGGTCGCGCCCCCGAGGTTCTGGAACACCAACACCCCGGCCACACCGGCTCGATCCTCGCCCCGGCGTTGCATCGGCAGCTGACGATTGCGCCCTACCCCGGCGCCAGCGAGGTGGTCGGCGAGCTGACCATCGAAGGCGACGAGAGCCTGCTGTGGAGACGCCTGTGGAAAGAAGTCGCGGTCATCATGCTCACCCAGATCATCCAGTCCCTGGCGCTCGCCGGGCTGATCATGGGGATGTTCAACCGCTCGGTGACCCTGCACGTGCGGCGCATTGCCCGCCACCTCGAACACCTGACACCGCTCAACCTCAAGACGCACCTGACGCTTGAGCGACGCGGCAAGGCCGGCGACGAACTCGACCTGCTCGAAGCGGGCGTCAATGACCTGCAGGACAAACTGGCCGCGCACCTGGAGCGTCAGGCGCGCGATGAAGTCACCCTCGCCGCCAGCCGCGACCAGCTCGCCGAACTGGTCGAGCAGCGCACCGCACAGCTCAAAGCCGCCAATACGCGACTGGAAGCCCTGACCCGCTTCGATCCGCTCACGGGCCTGGCCAACCGCCGGCATTTCGACGAGCTCAAGGAGCTGGAATTCAACCGCGCCTTGCGTCATCGCCAGCCGCTGTCGGTGCTGATGTGCGACATCGATTTCTTCAAGCTTTACAACGACACCTACGGCCATGCCCGGGGCGATCAATGCCTGCGCGATGTGGCGCTGGCCATGAGCGCGCTGTTTTCGCGCTCCGGCGAACTGGTGGCGCGGCTCGGCGGCGAAGAGTTCGCCGTGCTGCTGCCGGGCCAGGATGAGCAACAGGCACTGGCCTCGGCCGATCGCCTGCGCGGGCTGCTGGCCCGGCAACAACTGGTACACAGCGCTTCACCGGTCTCGCCCTTCGTGACCTTGAGTATCGGCGTGGCCGAGCTCGACCCGGCGAACATGGAGCACTTCGATCAACTGCTGCAGAGTGCCGACCGGGCGCTGTACCGGGCGAAAAGCCAGGGCCGGGACCGCTGTGTGATCTGAACCGAGAGGAATGCCATGGGAACAATTCATCGTCAGTGCAGCGTTCTGGTCACTTTCTTGATGTTTTTCGTGTGCCTGAACGCTGGCGCCGCGACGTTGCAAGTGGTGACCGAAGACTCCTCCTACAGCGCACTCGACGGCGACAAGGTGGTCGGGGTCGCCAGTGAAGTGGTCGAGCTGACCCTCGCCAACGCCGGCATCACCGATTACCACATGGCGCTGTACCCCTGGGCGCGGGCCTACGACATCGCACAGCTGGAAGCGAACGTGCTGATCTACCCGATGATCCGCAGCAGTGCGCGCGAAGGGCTGTTCAAGTGGGTCGGCGAGCTGGAACACGTCATGCCGTCGTTCTACAAACTGCGCAAGCGCGGCGATGTGCGGGTCAAGGACTTGCAGGACGCCAGTCATTACACCGTCGGCGTGGTGCGCGACGATTCGCGCCAGCAATACCTGGAAGGCAAGGGGTTCAGCAGGATGGTGGTGTCGGCCAATAACCTCGACAACCTGCGCAAACTCATCAGCGGCCAGGTCGAGCTGATTCCCATGCCCGAGCGCGAGGCGCGGGAACAATGCGCCGATCTGCACATTGCCTTCGAGGACCTCGAAAGCGTCTTCACCCTCGACGAACTGTCCAAAGGTCTGTACGTCGCCCTCAGCGCCAGCACCCCGGACGAGACGGTCCAGCGAATCACTGCCGCCTTCGCCCGACTCAAACAGGACGGCACGGTGGACAGGGTCATCGCCGGGCAGTGACCGCAAGCCGTCCCACTCGGATCCCGGCCTGCAAAACCCGGTTTTCACGCCCCGGAAATCAGCGCCTCGGGGATTTCACAAAGCCTTCACAATCGTTTTGGAAAACTCCGCGCGGTCTGTCCCGCCTCCCCTCCCGGCAGCCATTGACTGACTCAGTCTGACGTCTCGGCCCCACGGATGGAAATGCCTGTTGCACCCGCACCCCAGGCACTGCGCGGCCCCTGATATGGAAATGAATCCGATGGTCAAACCGGTCACGTCTACTCGTCTGGTGATGCTGTTTTCCCTGTGTCTGGTGGTGTTCTACAACTTGGCGACCTGGCGCGCACTGGTTGATCTGGCGCAATTGCAGGGCGTCAAGGCCATCGCGTTCTATGTGTCGTTTGCCTTCCTGCTGTGGGCCGCAATCACCCTGCTGCTCACACCCTTTTCGTTTCGCCCGACGCTCAAGCCGGCGCTGAGTCTGGTGGCGCTGTGCTCGGCCGGCGCCGCGTATTTCATGAACACCTACGGCATCAGCATCGACACGACGATGATGCAGAACGTGCTGGAGACCAATCCCGGCGAGGCCGAGGCCCTGTTGAGCGGCAAGCTGTTTCTCTACCTGGGCCTGCTCGGCGTGCTGCCGATCGCGCTGATCTGGTGGGTGCCGGTGATCTACCGCCGCGTGCTGCCCGGGCTGGTCAACAAAGTGCTTGTCTGCATCGGCTGTTTGCTGGTGATCGCCGCTGCCGTCGGCCCCTTCTACTCGACCTATGCGCCGATCTTTCGCGATGAAGACAAGCTCACCCACTTCATCAACCCGACCAATTACATTTACGCCATCGGCAAGCTGACCAAGCAGACCGTCGCCATCAAAGAGACGCTGAAAATCCAGACCGTCGGCGCCGACGCGGCGCTCAGCCCCCAGGCACAACAGCGGCCAAAAAAGAGCCTGATGATCTTTGTCGTCGGTGAAACGGCACGGGCCGACCACTTCTCCCTCAACGGTTACGGGCGGGAAACCAACCCGGAGCTGAAAAAGCAGGACATTCTCAACTTCACCCACGTGGCCTCGTGCGGTACCTCCACCGCCGTGTCAGTGCCGTGCATGTTTTCGAAGTTTCCGCGCACCGATTACAGCGACAAAAAGGGCAAGACCTACGAGGGTCTGCTGGACATGCTTCAGCGCGCCGGTCTGAAGGTGCTGTGGCTGGACAACAACAGCGACTGCAAAGGCACCTGCCTGCGCGTGCCCCACAGCGATATCCCGAAAAACCAGCCGAGCCCGTTCTGTGATGGCAAGAACTGCCTCGACGAATCCCTGCTGGTGGGCTTGCAGGACTACATCGACTCACTGCAGGACAACGCCATCATCGTCCTCCATTCCGATGGCAGCCACGGCCCGGAATACTACGACCGCTACCCCAAGAGCCTGGAGCGCTTCACGCCCGTCTGCCACACCAATCAGCTGGGCAGCTGCACGTCCGACGAGCTGAAAAACGTCTACGACAACACCATCCTCTACACCGATCATTTCCTGTCCCAGACCATCGAACTGCTCAAGCGCAATCAGGACAAGGTCGATGCGTCGATGATCTACGTCTCGGACCACGGCGAGTCCCTCGGCGAGAACGGCATCTACCTGCACGCCGCGCCGTACGCCATCGCCCCGACGGCGCAGACCCAGGTGCCGATGGTGATGTGGTTCGGCCACTCGACCCTGGAAGACGCCGGCGTCGATCGCACGTGCCTGGCGGCCAGGCAAGACCAGCCGGACCTGAGCCATGACTACATGTTTCATTCGGTGCTAGGCTTGCTCGGCGTTACCAGCACGGAATACCAACCGGCGCTGGACCTCTTTCACAGCTGCAAACGCAACAAGGGATGAGTTGAAATGACCTGCCAGAACCCGGTGATACAGCCTGATAAACCGGTGTTCTGGCGGGACGCGCAGCTGCCGTTCATTGAAGCGCGCTCCATCGCCGACGGACGCAAGGTCTGTTATTCCCGTCATTCCCATGACGTGTTTTCCATCGGCGCAATCACCGCCGGGCAAAGCACGTACCTGCACGAGAAAACCACTCAGACCATCGCCGCCGGCACCGTTGTGCTGATGAACCCCGGCGAGGTCCACGCCTGCAACCCCATCGACGATCAGCCGTGGTCCTACCTGATGCTGTACGTGAACGCGCAGTGGCTGGGCGCGCTTCAGCGTGATTGCGGGGTCAACAACGGGGGCATGCTTCGCGGGTATCCGGCCACCCACAGTCGTGACCCGCTGTTGTTCAAAGGCTTGCTCGACTTGCATCGGCGGCTGGTGGATTCGCAGCTCGATACGCTGGCAAAACAGGAGGCCGCTGTCGGTTTTTTCAGCCTGGTCGAACAGCGTTTGGGCGGCTCGACGCTGACGCCAAGACAGCCCAATCCCAAGGTCGAGCGCGCGGCGCGGTACATCGATGCGCATTATCTGCAACCGATTCGGCTCGAGGATTTATGCGCGGTGGCGAACTTGTCCGAGGCCTACTTGATTCGCGCGTTCGAGCAGCATTACCACATGACACCCCACGCCTGGCTGGTCAACCGGCGCATCCAGCACGGCCAGGCGCAATTGCGCATCGGCGAGCCCATCGCCGACATCGCGCAGCAGAGTGGCTTTGCCGATCAGGCGCATTTTCAGCGGGCGTTCAAAAAGCATCTGGCCGTGACGCCGGGCCAGTACAAGCCGTGATCAGACGCCTGCTCGCCCGGACCTGAACGGGCTCAGACGTAAAACAGCGACACCGCGCAGCCTGCCAGCAGCGCCGCCATGCTGCGGTTGAACACGCGGATGCGCCGAGGGCTGCGCAAGTAAGGGCCGAGAAAAGCACCGGCGTAGGCCCAGCACGCCACCGACAGGTAGCACACGACGAAGTAGATCAACGCAAACAGACCGATCAGTCGCGCCTCGCCATCGGCCACAAACGCGCCCATCCCCGCCACCGCCGCCAGCCAGGCTTTCGGGTTCAGCCACTGCATCGCTGCGCCGTGCAGAAAGGACGGCTCGCGGGTCGGTTTGGCAACATTAAGGCGGCCGTCCTCCATGGCCAGTTTCCACGCCAGATAGAGCAGAAACGCCACCCCGGCCCAGCGAATGATCTCGGTCAGCATCGGGTAGCGCTGCAGCACTTCGTGCAGGCCGAAGCCGGTGAACATCAGCAGGACGACAAAGCCCACCGTCGCGCCGAGCACATGGCGCAGGCTCGCGACCAGACCGAACTGCGCGCCCGAACTGAGCGCCACAACGTTCACCGGCCCCGGCGATATGGACGCGGCCAGTGCGAACGCCGCCATGGAAATCATCAGATTCATTGCACGTGTCACCCTTCATTGACTGTGGGGTGAGTGTACGAAAGGCGCAGGAGCCGGCGATTGAACAAAACTGACCAATCGCCGACGGTGTGCCTGGTTCAGGGTTCAGGGTTCAGTCGTGGGCTTGGGTCAGTCGTGGGCCTGGGACAAGGGCCGCGCCACTTCTTCCAGGGATTTGCCTTCCGATGCCACGCCCCAGATCGCCTGCACCACGGCGGCCAGCAACATCAACGCTGCACCGATCAGGTAGCCGAAGAACACCGGGCCCCGCTCATGGGTGTCGATCAACTGGCCGAACAGGGTCGGGCCGACGATGCCGCCCAGCGCCGTGCCGAATGCATAGAACACCGCAATCGCCAGCGCGCGGATCTCCAGCGGGAAGGTTTCGGCGACGGTCAGATAGGCCGAACTGGCCGCTGCCGAGGCGAAGAAAAAAATGATCATCCAGGCGATGGCCTGTTGCGTGACATCCAGAACGCCCTGCTGAAACAGATAGCCGCTAATGGTCAGCAGGACCCCGGACACGGCGTAGGTCAGGCTGATCATCACCCGCCGCCCCACCACATCGAACAGCCGGCCCAGCAGCAAGGGTCCGCAGAAGTTGCCCAGCGCCAGGGGCAGCACGTACCAGCCGATGGAGGCCGACGGCACCTGATAGAACTCGGTCAGCACCAGGGCGTAGGTGAAGAAAATCGCGTTATAGAAGAACGCCTGAGCGGTCAGCAGCGTCAGGCCCACCAGCGCGCGGCGGCGGTAGGTGTTGAACAGCCTGTGGAAAATCTCTTTCAGCGGCGTGTGGTCCCGCGCATGCAGACGCAAGGGCGGGCCTGTTGGCGCGGAGAGGTCGTGGCCCTGACGGCGCAGGCGCTCTTCGATGCCTTCCACGATCACCCTCGCCTCTTCACCCTGGCCATGAATCAGCAACCAGCGCGGACTTTCCGGCAGCCACAGGCGCATCAGCAGAATGATCAGGCCGAGCACCGCGCCGATGCCGAAACACAGGCGCCAGCCCATGTCCGCGCCGACCCACGAGGCGTCCAGCAGCACGATGGAGCCGACGGCGCCCAGTGCCGCGCCGATCCAGAAGGTGCCGTTGATGGTCAGGTCCACCCAGCCGCGAAAGCGTGCCGGGGTGAATTCCTGGATGGTCGAGTTGATCGCCGTGTACTCGCCGCCGATCCCCATCCCGGTCAGGAACCGGAACAGCAGGAAACTCCAGACGCTAAAGGAAAACGCCGTGGCGGCGGTCGCGGTGATGTACAGCGCGAGGGTGATGAAGAACAGTTTGCGCCGGCCGAGCCGGTCGGTCAGCCAGCCAAAAAACAACGCCCCCAGCACCGCGCCGCAGATATAGGCGCCGCCGGCCAGGCCGATGTCGGCGTTGGTCAGGTGCAGGACCGGGCTGTCTTTCAGCGCCCCGGACACCGAGCCCGCCAGGGTCACTTCCAGACCGTCGAGCAGCCAGGTGATGCCCAGCGCAAAGACCAGCAACGTATGAAACCGGCCCCACGGCAGACGATCAAGCCGGGCCGGCAGGTCCGTTTCAAACACTGCGCCTTTGGGGTCTGCCGCTACTGCCTGCACGCTGCTGATCGCCATGAGTCGTCCCCGTGGATCGGAAGTGATCTGTGGGTTCAGAGTTCGCGGGGTGCGTGGGAGTTCAGCGGGGGTGATGTGGCGGATAGATGAGGGATAGATAAGGGGACTGATTTATTTACAACGCTTCACCGTAAATCAATCTGTCCCCGACTCAACAATGAGGGTGCTCGTACCGGCGCCTTCCCGGCTAAAGCCGGTCCCACTAAAAGCAGTCCCCAGCGCCACCCGCGACAACCCCAAAAAAAACCCACCAAACGGTGGGTTTCTTTTTTCAACGGGGCTGCGTGGGTTAAACGTTGAACACCGTCACCAGCTTGGTGTTCAGGTAGGCCTCGATCGCTTCGGTGCCGCCCTCGGACCCGTAGCCGGAATCCTTGATGCCGCCGAACGGCACTTCCACCAGGCCGATGCCCTGGTGGTTGATCGACAGCATGCCGGCTTCGATGCGGGTGCTGAGGATGTGGGTGGTTTTCATCGACGAGGTAAAGGCGTACGACGCCAGGCCAAACGGCACGCGGTTGGATTCCTTGACGGCATCCTCGACCGTGTCGAACGGCACCAGCAGCGCCACTGGGCCGAACGGTTCTTCGTTCATGATGCGCATTTCGGTGGTCAGGCCGCTGAGGACGGTGGGCTGGAAGAAGTAACCCGGTCCTTCGATGGCCTTGCCGCCGACGTGGACCTTGGCGCCCTTGTCGCTGGCGTCCTTGATCAACGCGTTCAACGCCGGGATGCGTCGCTCGTTGGCCACCGGGCCCATGGTCACGCCCTGCTCCAGGCCGTTGCCGACTTTCAGCTCGTGGGTGTGGCCGACGAACTTCTCGACGAATTCATCGAACACGCCGCGCTGGACGAGAATACGTGTAGGTGACACGCAGACCTGCCCGGCGTTGCGGAACTTGGCGCCGGCCAGCGTGCGCGCGGCCAGGTCGATGTCTGCGTCGTCGAACACCAGCGCCGGGGCGTGCCCGCCGAGCTCCATGGTCGCGCGCTTCATGTGCTGACCGGCCAGCGCTGCCAGTTGCTTGCCCACCGGGGTCGAGCCGGTGAAAGTGACTTTCTTGATGGTCGGGTGCGCGATCAGGTAGCTGGATATCTGCGCAGGGTCGCCGTATACCAGGCCGATGACGCCGGCCGGAACGCCGGCATCGACGAACGCACGGACCAGTTCGGCAGGCGACGCCGGGGTTTCTTCCGGGGCCTTGACGATGATCGAGCAGCCGGCCGCCAGCGCCGACGACAGCTTGCGCACCACTTGGTTGATCGGGAAGTTCCACGGCGTGAACGCCGCCACGGGGCCGACCGGTTCCTTGATGACTTTCTGCTCGACCGAGACGTTGCGCGATGGCACCAGACGGCCGTAGGCGCGGCGGCCTTCTTCGGCGAGCCAGTCAATGATGTCGGCGGCGGACAGGGTTTCCATGCGCGCCTCGGCCAAGGGCTTGCCCTGTTCCTGGGTCATGATGTTGGCGATGTGATCGACGCGGTCGCGCAGCAGGTTGGCAGCCTTTTGCATGATTTTGTAGCGGTCGTAGGCCGGGGTGCTGCGCCACGTTTCAAAGCCGCGTTCGGCCGCTGCCAGCGCCTGGTCCAGATCAGCGATGTTGGCGTGGGCCACGGTGCCGAGGGTTTCGCCGTCGGCGGGGTTGATGACATCGAGGGTGCGGCCGTCTGAGCTGGCACGCCATTGACCATCGATGTAGAGCTGAACGTCTGGGTACATGGGGAACTCCAGATGCGCCTCGCGGGGAGGCGGAGGGAAGAAAGGCGCGCTGAACCTGCCGGATGCGCGCCGCTCGCGATCGGATTGGATCGGTTGCGGGACATCCTCAGAGATAGGGGCTGACGAGGCCGTTTTCAATGGCGCTGAACATGAAACTCGCGATTGGCGGTGACTGAGCCTCTTGTGTATGAAGATCAAGATCAAAAGCAGATCAAGGGCTTCCCGGCTAAAGCCGGTCCTACAGTCGACGCCAATCTTGCTGGATGCATGCAATGCATTTAGTGGGACCGGCTTTAGCCGGGAAGGGGCCGGTTTGTTCACCATAGATGTTGATGGTTCCCACGCTCCGCGTGGTAACACCGCCCCGGACGCTCCGCGTCCTGCAGACGACGCGGGGCGTGTTAGATCAGCATCAACTGCCGAGCGTAGGCGTGCAGGACCTCGCGCTGGATCATGAAGCTGGCGTATTTGCCTTCGCGCAGGGTGGCGATGAGGCCGGCGCGCTCGAGCTCTTTGGTGTGATGGGAAACGGTCGCGGCGCTGACGGGATGGACCTTCAGCACTTCGGCGCATGGAAGCGCCTGTTCACTGTCGCCGATCTGAACCAGAATCCGAAAGCGGCGGCTGTCAGCCAGCGCCCGGGCGATCAGTGCGAACTGCGAGTCACTCAACGGGAACTGCTGTGCCGTGCTGTTAATCATTGTGACGCCTCAGTAAAAACCTCCTTGTCCAGAGATACTGCGGAACAAACTCGACAGGCTGATGACGGTCACCATTGATGGCGGTCGACACAGGCGGTCAACAGTATGGAGGCTTCCGGCAAAAGATGGTTCAGCGCCGTGAGCATTACCTGGAACCACCCGACATTGATCGCTGACCGCGTTAATGTTTTCTGGCATCCTGCGCGCCCTTTTTACCTCGGCCGACTGCCATGCCCCGCCTTGCACCTTGTACACAATCTCCTACCAAACTGTATTTATGCGTGTGGACATGTTGTACAGTCGGCAATCCTGACCGGCAAGACAAGATGTCCGCGCCGGTCGGAGATGTGTCATCCGCAAAGCCCATGACCCCATAAAAACAAAATGGCAGGCTAACCATGACCGCACCCCGCAACAGCGCCCCGACCCGCTCGGCTTCTGCTTCAGTCTCGTCCAGAACAGACCTCATCTACGGCCTGCATGACCGGCCGCATTTCACCGCCGCGATCTTTGCGGCGCTACAGCACGTGCTCGCCAGTTTCGTCGGCATCATCACTCCCACCCTCATCGTCGGCAGCGTGCTCGGGCTGGACAGTGAAGTGCCGTACCTGATCAGCATGGCGTTGTTCGTGTCCGGGCTGGGCACCTTTGTTCAGGCCAAACGCTTCGGCCCGATCGGCTCGGGGCTGCTGTGCCTGCAGGGCACCAGCTTTTCCTTCCTCAGCGTGATCCTGAGCGCCGGGTTTCTGGTCAAGAGTCGCGGCGGCGGCACCGACGAAATCCTCTCGACGATCTTCGGCGTGTGCTTCTGCGCGGCGTTCGTCGAAGTCGCCCTCAGCCAGTTCATCGGCAAATTGCGCAAGCTGATCACCCCGGTGGTCACGGGCACGATCATTACCCTGATGGGCCTGTCGCTGTTGAAAGTGGCCATGACCGACATGGCCGGCGGCTTCGGCGCCAGCGACCTGGGTTCGGCGGCGAACATGGGCCTGGCCGGCCTGGTGCTGATCACCATCGTGGTGCTCAACCGGTTCAATATTCCGTTACTGCGCCTGAGCGCAATCATCATCGGCCTGACCCTGGGCTTCGCCGTCGCCTGGTTCATGGGCCGGGTGGATTTCGCGCAGATGCCCCATGTGCCGGTGATGAGCCTGCCGGTGCCCTTCAAATACGGGTTTTCCTTCGATCTGCTGGCGTTCATTCCCATCGCGGTGATCTTTCTGGTGTCGCCGCTGGAGGCCGCCGGGGACCTCACCGCCAACTCAATGATCTCTCAGCAGCCGGTGAGCGGGCCGGTGTACATCCGCCGGATCAAGTCGGGGCTGCTGGCGGACGGGCTGAATTCGGCGCTGGCCGCGACCTTCAACAGCCTGCCCATGGTGACCTTCGCGCAGAACAACGGGGTGATTCAGCTGACCGGCGTGGCCAGCCGCTACGTGGCGTTTTTCATCGCCGGGATTCTGGTGCTGCTTGGCCTGTTCCCGATCATCGGGGCCGTGCTGCAACTGATGCCGAAGCCGGTGCTGGGCGGCGCGACGCTGATCATGTTCGGCACCGTTGCGGTGGCCGGGATCAAGATCCTCTCGGAGGCCGGTCTGCATCGGCGCAATATGCTGATCGTGGCGATTTCCCTGGGCATGGGCCTGGGCGTCGCGGCCGTCCCAGAGGTCTTGCGCGAGCTGCCGAAGGCGCTGCACAACATTTTCGAATCGCCCATCACCGTCGGCGCGTTCTGCGCGATCATCCTCAACATCTTTCTACCGGAGGAATACCAGGAGCCGGAGCTCACCGAATTCGACCCGGAAGCTGCCACGCTTAAGGTGCTGCAGGATCCGCCCCCTAGCCCTGCCGCGGGACCTGACGCAGAACCTCTCCCGGCGCGCGGGGTCGCACACTTGAATCGTCAGGACGTTTGAAGGGGGCGTGTTGCGCCCCAACGGCCTGCCACGGGAGTCACCGATGCCGCTACGCCCGATCCGCACCCTCCTCGCCGGCCTGACCCTGGTGCTCGCACTCAGCGCCTGCGCGCTGTTTCCCAACCGCGATCCGCTGAACATCAACGTAGTGGGCATCGATCCCCTGCCCGGCCAGGATCTGGAAATCCGCTTCGCCGTGAAGCTGCGCCTGCAAAACCCCAACGACACCGACATCCAGTACGACGGTGTGGCGCTGAATCTGGACGTCAACGGCCGCTTGCTGGCCTCTGGCGTCAGCGACCAGAAAGGCACGATCGGGCGGTTTTCCGAAGGCGTGTTGACGGTGCCGGTCACCGTGTCAGCCTTTGCCGCCCTGCGCCAGGCGGTGGGCCTTGCCGATCAGCAACGGCTGGACAACCTGCCCTACGAGCTGCACGGCAAGCTGGCCGGCGGACTGTTCGGCACGATGCGCTTCGAGGACAGCGGCACGCTGAGCCTGCCGAAACCGGCCAGCGGCACTTGGTGATGGCGGCTTGGCAGAACGTCGCTAGGTGCTCTCCCGACCGATCAACCGGCACTCCAGCAGATTCAACCGCTGAAAGACCTCGTCCGCGCCGATCACACCCAGGCGTTGCAAAACCCGCTCGGCAGCGAGCACACCGATCTGAAGCGCGGGCGGCTTGATCGTGCTGAGGCTGGGCATGAGCATTTCGGCGAAGGGGTAATCGCCGAAACCCAGCATCGCGCAATCACCTGGAATGCTTACCCCGGCACGCTGGGCCGCGAGCAAACCGCCGGCGGCCAGGTTGTCGTTGGCGAAGAAGATCGCATCGGGAGGCGCGGCCCGCTGCATCAGCTCGGTGAGCGCCTGCTTGCCGGCTTCGAACGGCGCGAGATCGCCCGCCGGGGTGAAAATCTGCGGGCTGACCCCGGCCTCCCCCAGCGCCAGCACATACCCGGCGCAACGCTCCTGAGCACTGAAGTCCCCCGCCGCACTGTTGAGCACGAACGCAATTCGCTGATAGCCGCGCTGAAGCAGATAACGCGCGCCAGTGACCCCGACCTCGTGATGGGAAAAGCCGATCTGGATCGGCGTGCGGTCGGGCTGGTAGTCCCAGGTTTCGATCAGCGGAATGTCCGTCGCCGCGAGCATCTTCTCCGTGGCCTCACTGTGGAAGTGACTGGTGACCACCAGCGCAGCGGGTGACCAGCCGAGAAACGCGCGGATCGCCCGCTCTTCCTGCTCGGTGGAGAAGTAGCTCGACGCCAGCAGTAACTGATAGCCGTGCCGGGCGAGGGTGTCGCTGAAGCCCTGAATGGTGTCCGCAAAAATCGGTCCGGAGATATTCGGCACCACCATCGCCACGATCTTGCCCTTGGCCGACGCCAGCCCTCCGGCGACCAGATTGGGCACGTAACCCAGTTCGGCAACGGCTGCCGCAATGCGCTGACGATGCTCGTCGGACACCTGATCGGGCTGATTGAAATAACGCGACACGGTCATCGTCGACACGCCGACGTGGCGAGCAACCGCGTCCTGAGTGACGCGCCCGGCACCGCGCCGCTTGCGTGGGGGATCCGCTGTGTCCGTCAAAACGCCCGCTCCTGGCAAAAGCCTGGTTATAACCAGAGATTATTTAAAGCTGATTTTTCAGTATTGGACGGTCTATTCATCGATTACCGATACTGACGATGTTAGCGCTAACTGACAGTATCAGCTACTCGCTTGAGCGAATGCCCACCTTTCTGCCGCGCAGCACACCAGTGGCCGCAGAGCCACCTTCCGACAGGCATTCATCAGCGAGCAACGATCATGCGACAAACCGGGGCGTTCCATTCACCGAGTCACCTTAGTCAGGCCATTGCCACGGCATTAGCGCTGTGTGCGCTGCCGGCCTTCGCCGCGGACGTGTCCACCGCGTCGCCAGTCGCGGAGCAAGCACCCGAGACCGCGACGCTGCAGGCGGTCACGGTCACCGCCACCCGCCGGGAAGAACCGCTACAGCAGGTCCCGGTCGCCGTCACGGTACTGGACGGCGAACAGCTGGAGCGTGACAACCGCAACGGCGTCGCCAGCATCGCGCAGCAAGTGCCTGCGCTGAATTCCCGCACCGGTGCGTCGAACAAGGACACCTCATTGTTCATGCGCGGCGTCGGCACCATTTCCACGTCCCCGGGCGTCGAGCCTACTGTCGCGACGGTGGTGGACGGCGTGGTCTACGCGCGGCCCGGCCAAGCGACCCTGGACCTGCTGGACCTGGAACGCATCGAAGTCCTGCGCGGGCCCCAAGGCACGCTGTTCGGCAAGAACGCCTCGGCCGGGGTGCTGAACATCGTCAGCAAGGCGCCCACCGCAGAGACCCACGGCTACATCGATCAGTCGTACTACAGCGGCAATGAAAGCCGCACCCGTTTCGGCATTGGCGGCAGCCTGATTCCCGATACGCTGAAAGCCTCGGTCACGACCTTGTTCAGCACCTACGACGGCAACGTGCACAACAAGGCCAACGGGCAGGAGGTCAACGGCTACAACCACAAAGGTGCGCGCGGCAAGCTGGAATTCACTCCCAATAAAGACGTCAAGCTAACCGTCATCGGCGACTACATGCAGTCCCACGATGACACCCCCAACGGGGTCATCAGCCAGTCGCTGACACCGGCCTTCGCCAACGCGCTGTCGCCGGTGCGCGCCAGCAACGACAACCGCGATCTGATCAGCGATTACCGCAGCCATGTCGACGACATCAACAAAGGCTTGTCTGCCCAGTTGGACTGGAACCTGGGCGATTACACGCTGACCTCGATCACCGCCTGGCGCGGCTGGAACAACACCCAGTGGCAGGATGGCGACCGACTGGCCAACGTCAGTGCCGCCTTCCCCGGCACCGAAGACAAGGGCGATCTGGATTTCAACCAATACTCCCAGGAGCTGCGACTGGCCTCGCCGAAAGGGCAGTTCCTCGAGTACGTCGGCGGCCTGTATTACATGCACGGCAAGGACGACGAAACCTATCGCCGCACGCTGATCACGCCCACCGCGACCAACACCGGCGTCGCCGACTACAGCACCACCAGTGACAGCTATGCGGTGTTCGGCGAAAGCACGCTGAATTTCACCCCGGCGTTTCGCGGCATCGCCGGTCTGCGCTGGACCCACGACGACCTGGAATACGATCACCGCCGCGTGTCGACGTCCGCCACTACGGTCAGCGGCATTCAGCCCGGCACCAGCAGCTCCGGTTCGGTGGACGAAGACGGCTGGTCCGGGCGGCTGGGCGTGCAATATGACCTGAGCGATTCGGTCATGGCATACCTCACCTACTCGCGCGGCTACAAAGGCCCGGCCTACAACGTGTTCTTCAACATGCAGCCCCGGGACACCGGCGCCCTCAAACCCGAGACCTCGAACAACTGGGAGCTGGGCATCAAGGCCACCACCTGGAACCACCGCCTGACCACCAACGTCGCGGTGTTCCACAGCGAGTACAGCAACTATCAGGCGAACTTCTTCGACAGCGTCGCGGGCCAGGTGGTGACCCGGCTGATCAACGCCGGCAGCGTCAGCACCGAAGGGGTCGAGGCCGACTACGCCTTGCAGGCCACACGCAACCTGAAGTTCTCCGGCGCCATCGCCTACACCAAGGCGCGCATCGACCAGTTCAGCTGCCCGGCGGGCGCGGCGGCGTCCTGTGACGTGAACGGCAAGACGCTGCCCTACGCGCCGGACTGGAAAAGTTACGTACGGGCCGACTACACCATCCCGCTGGACAACGGGTTGGACATCGAACTGGGCACTGATTACAGCTGGCAGAGCGAAGTGCAGTACGACATCAGCCAGAACCCGGACACCAAACAGGGCGCCTATGGCCTGTGGAATGCCAGCGCAGCCGTGGCCGATTACAGCAACGGCTGGCGCGTCGCGGTGCTGGCGAAAAACCTCACCGACACATCCTATTCCCCCCTGCTTGCCAGCGGCACGGGTTACATCTACCGCGCCGTGCCACGGGACGACGAGCGCTACTTCGGCGTGCAAGTGCGCAAGGATTTCTGAACATGGGCGAACCTCACAAGGACACTGCATGAAAGGCATCGGCAATGAGCACTGAATCCCGCCACACACACACTGAGCCCCGGCAAATGAAACTGGGCGCGTTCCTGATGGCCACCGGTCACCACGTTGCGGCGTGGCGCCACCCGGACGTGCCAGCCAACGCGGGCCTGGACTTCAAGCACTACAAACACCTGGCGCAGGTGGCCGAAGCAGCGAAGTTCGACACGCTGTTCATCGCCGACAGCGTGGCGGCCGCGACGGGGGACGCCGCCAGCTCCATGGCGCGTTCGGACCACTTCGAACCCCTGACGCTGGTCTCGGCGTTGAGTGCCGTCACCGAGCGCATCGGCCTGATCGTCACCGCCACCACCAGCTACAACGAGCCCTTTCACATCGCCCGTAAATTCGCCTCTCTGGATCACCTTTCAAGGGGCCGCGCGGGCTGGAATCTGGTCACCTCGGATGCCGCCGCCGAAGCCCTTAATTTCGGCCGCGACGAGCACATCGATCATGCCGAGCGTTACAGTCGCGCCCGGGAGTTTCATCAGGTGGTGACGGGGTTGTGGGACAGCTGGGACGACGACGCTTTTGTTCGGGACAAGGCCAGCGGCGCGTATTACCGCCCTGACGGCCTCCACGTGCTGGATCATCAGGGTGAGCACTTCAAGGTTAAAGGCCCGCTCAATGTGGCCCGCTCGCCCCAGGGTCAGCCGGTGGTGGTTCAGGCCGGCTCGTCGGAGGCCGGTCGCACGCTGGCGGCGCAGACTGCCGAAGTGGTGTTCACCGCCCAGCCTTCGCTGGCCGCCGCCCAGGCGTTCTATCAAGACCTGAAGTCCCGCGCCGTCGGGTTCGGCCGAGACCCCGACACGCTCAAGATCATGCCCGGCATGTTCGTGGTGGTCGGTGACAGCGAGGCCCAGGCCCGGGACAAATTCGAGGAATTTCAGGCGCTGGTTGAGCCCCGCGTGGGTGTCGCGTTACTGGGAAGAATGCTGGGCAATTTCGACCTCTCGGGTTACCCGCTGGACGAACCCTTGCCCGCGCTGCCATTGACCCGGAGCGGCCAGCAAAGCCGCCAGGCCCTGCTCTCGCAACTGGCGCAGGACGAGAACCTGACCCTGGCGCAGCTGGGACGAAAAATCGCCGGCGGTCGAGGCCACTTCAGTGTGGTCGGCACCCCGAGTCAGATCGCCGATCAGTGGCAGATATGGTTCGAGCAGGGCGCGGCCGACGGCTTCAACGTGCTGGTGCCGCACTTGCCGGGCGGGCTGGAAGACGTCGCGCACAAGGTGATTCCGGAGCTGCAGCGGCGCGGCTTGTTCCGCCGGGACTACACCGGCAGCACCTTGCGCGAGCACCTGGGTTTGCCGCGTCCGGCCAATCGCTTCAGCGCGCCGCCAGGCCATCGCCCTGCACACAGAAACCAAGAGGGTTTGAAAGGATGAAGACTTTGCGCACATTGGGCAGCGCATTGCTGGCCGTGATCGGGATCAACCTGGCCTGGGCGAACGTCGCCGCCTCAGCCGATTCATCCGATCCGGCCGAGTTGCGCATCGGGTATCAGAAGGGCTCGATTGCGTTGGTGCTGGCCAAGGAACAGGGGCTGCTGGAGAAGCGCTTCCCGAATACCCACGTGCAGTGGATCGAATTCCCGGCCGGGCCGCAGATGCTGGAGGCGTTGAATATCGGTGCGTTGGACGTGGGCTCCACCGGCGACATTCCGCCGCTGTTCGCCCAGGCCGCCGGAGCCGATCTGCTCTACATCGGCGCCGAGCCCGCCAAGCCGCAGGCGGAGACGCTGCTGGTCGCGGCCGACAGCCCGCTGCATCAGGTGGCGGATTTGGAGGGCAAGAAAGTGGCGTTCCAGAAAGGCTCGAGCTCGCACAACCTGATCCTCCGCGCCCTGAACCAGGCCGGGTTGAAGTACACGGACATTCAGCCGGTCTACCTCAGCCCGGCCGACGCCCGCGCGGCGTTCGAACAAGGCAGCGTCGATGCCTGGGCGATCTGGGAACCGTTTTCGTCGCTGGCCCTGAGCGGCGGTCGCGCCCGGCTGTTGGCGGACGGCACCGACCTGGGATTGTCCGGGCCGATCTACACGGCCAGACGTTCGTACGCCAGTGGGCACGGGGCGTTCATCAACGCATTGCTGGAACAGCTGACGAATGCCGAAGGGCTGACCCGCAGCCAGCGGCAGCTAAGCCTGGAGGTGCTGACCCGTTCGATGGGGCTGCCCCAGGCGGTGATTGCCCGTTACATGGACAACCGCCCTGCCTCGCCGATCCTGTCGATCACCCCGCAGATCATTGCGGCGCAGCAGCAGACGGCCGATCTGTTCTTCGAAAACCATTTGCTGCCCAAACGCATTGACGTGAGCGCAGCGGCCAGGCCGTAGCCGTACGCTGTCAGTGGGACCGGCCGGAGCTGTAACTGTGGGACTGGCTTAACGCTTTTAGTGGGACCGGCTTTAGCCGGGAAAGCGTCAGCCGCCTCACCGCAAACACGGGCAAAATGATGTCGCCAGGACTGGCCTATTCCCGGCTGAAGCCGGTCCCACTAAACCGCGCATGGCAGGACCGGCTTCAGCCGGGAAGGCGTCCGACGGGCTAAACCGAAACCTACCCCCGCGCCGCTGCCACCAGTCGATTGACCTCGGCGCGCACCATGTTGGCGTACTCCGGCGGCGACATGGCGTCGAGCTCACCGCGCACCCACTCCGACCATTTGCCCTTGCGCTTGGCCCGTTCGCCCATCAGCCGGGCGGCGTCACCTTTGGCCTTGCCCAGATTGCTCTGCCACAGATCGAACAGGCGGGACTTTTCGTCCTCGATCGCGGCACGTTCCGGAAGGGTTTTATTGGCCAGGTTGTAGCTCATGGTATGTACCTCGGTGGTCAAAACGAAACGCATAAACGGAGCCGGTGACGGGCTCGAAAAACGTCAGCATCTTACACCCGCCGACCGTGAATCCCGACCCCATTACGCGTACTTTTTGCCGGCTGGGGGAAAAGCGCTGCAACTTTTCAGGCGCTCAAAACTCCATTGCACAATGCCATAACCACTGAAAGGAAATTTGCCATGGCTCGTAAAACTGCTGCCCAAAACGCCGCTGTCGAACAGATCAAGGATCAAGCGTTCAGCGAACTGGCCGCCCTCATTGAAGAGTCCGACAAACTGCTCAAAGACAGCGCCTCCCTGGTCGGCGAAGAAGCCGATACCGTGCGTGCGCAACTGAGCCAGAAACTCAAGCAGGCGCTGGAATCCGTGGGCAGCGTGCGCGAACGCGCCAAGCCAGCCGTTGATGCCACCGAAAACTACATCGGCGGCCACCCATGGCAGACCGTGGCAGTCTCGGCAGGCTTTGGTCTGGTAGTGGGTCTGTTGCTGGGCCGTCGTTGATTAACGACGTCTGACCTGGTAGCAAGACTGAATTTGGCCGGGGCATCGCGTGATGCCACCGGCTTCAAACCCTCAAGACCTCGGCGCGATCACTTCCAGCTGTGACAGGCGATGGCCCTTGACCATCGCGGCATCGATCTCTGTCTTGGCATTCTCGGCATCCGCCTGAGACTCGAACGGTCCGATCATCACCACTTCCCTGCCATCGACCTTCACCACATAAGACGGGTAATGGTGCTCGACCAGCCAGTAGGTCATGTCGCTCAGCGCTTCTTTCAAATGGACACGAATGGTCCATTGCTGCGAAGCCGGCGTCGGTGCTTCCGCGGTCGAATCAGTGCTCGGAACCTGGGCGGGCGTCGCCGGCTTGCCGCCATCACAACCCGCCAGCATCAACACCGCCACCATCATTGCCATCTTGCGCACGTCTGTCGCTCCTCATTTGAAGTGGCGGGAGTCTATCACCGCAGACAGGCGGGAGTTGTAACGGCCCGACGCTACACCGTCGGGCTGCAGCAGTGGACCCGCCTTCATCCGTCCACGGTTGCTGAGCCTCGAAAAGATTGCTGCCCGCCCCACAAATAACCGAACCCGATGATGGCACTGTGGTCAATCTCTCTAGTCTTTTCCCAGGCGCACCATTCATGACGTTCACTTCAGCTAATGCGAGCCTGCGCTTCGCCGACAGTGTATCGTTGCCAGCCCGCCACTCAGGCGCGCAATCCACGAAAGCCGATCTATCGTGAACACACCCATGACTCCCGCGACGCCCGCGCCGATGACTGACACCTCTCACCGCCAGGCTCATGCATTCGGGCAGCCGCCCGCTCCAGCGATCGCCGAGGCGCAGACCCGCGCCGATCAGTGGATCATCTGTGAGCATTGCGACTCGGTCTATGAGGCCCTGCCCCTGAACAAAGGCGAGGCTGCCTACTGCCTGCGCTGCGCCGCGATTCTTCGCCGCAGTCACCGGATGACCGTCGAGCAACTGCTCGCCCTGACCATCGCCGCCTGCGTCCTGTTCATCTTCGCCAACGTATTCCCGGTCATCAGCATCAGCATGCAGGGCCTGCACAACGAGGTGACGCTGTGGGGTTCGGTTCAGGCGCTGGCCCAAGGTCAAATCACGCTGATCGCGCTGGTCGCGGGACTGGCCATCATTCTCGCGCCAGCGCTGCAGATTGCCTTGCTGTTCTGGGTACTCGCCCACGCCCATCGCGGCGAGATCGCCCCCGGCTTCAAGATGTGCATGCGCACCCTCGAACACCTGCGCCCCTGGAGCATGCTGGAGGTGTGCCTGCTGGGGATTCTGGTGGCCATCGTCAAACTGGCGGGCATGCTGGACGTGCACGCGGGCGTCGGCCTCTGGGCCATGGCGATGCTGATGGTGCTGATCGTACTGATCGCCGGCAAAGACATCCGCCGTCTGTGGGACGAATTGGGAGTCGGACCTGAATGAACGGCATTCCCTACGCCCGCGAGTACAACGTCACCCTGTGTCACATCTGCAGTTACGTCTGCCCGGAAGACGCCCATGAATGCCCGCGCTGCGATTCACCGGTGCATCGGCGCAAGCCCAACAGCCTGACGCGGACCTGGGCCTTTCTGATTGCGGGGCTGATCTTCTACCTCCCGGCCAACCTGTTGCCGGTGATGTACACGACCATGCTCGGCAGCAGCAGCGAGAACACCATCATGAGCGGGGTCATCGAGTTCGCCGAAGGCGGCTCGTGGGACATCGCCATTCTGATTTTCATCGCCAGTGTGGTCGTGCCCTGCATCAAGTTTCTGGTGCTGGGGCTGTTACTGATCACGTGCCAGCGCCGCAGCACCTGGGCGATGCGCGAGCGTTCGCGGTTGTTCCGCTTCATTGAACTGATCGGCTACTGGTCCATGCTTGACGTGCTGGTGGTGGCGCTGGTGGCAGCGCTGGTGCAGTTTCGCGGGCTCAGCACCATCGAGCCGCGCCTTGGCATTCTGTTTTTTGGTTTGGTGGTGGTGATGACCATGCTTGCCGCCATGACGTTCGATCCCCGGCTAATCTGGGACGCAGAGGTTGAAGATGTCCGATAACACCCTACCCCCCTCCCCGCCGACCCGACCGCAGGTCAAGGCCCGCAAGGTGCGCGTTTCGCTGGTCTGGCTGGTGCCGATCGTCGCAGCCCTGATCGGCCTGTCGATGGTGGTTCATGACTTCCTCAACGTCGGCCCCAAAGTGGTGGTGAGCTTCCTCACGGCCGAGGGTCTGGAAGCCAAGAAAACCCAGGTCAAGTACAAGAACGTGGTCATCGGCATGGTCACCGACATCGAGCTCAGCGATGACCGCACCCACGTACTGGCGAGCATCGACCTCAACCAGTCGGCCGCGCCCTTCACCCGGGCCGACACGCAGTACTGGGTGGTGCGTCCGCGCATCGGCGCCCACGGCGTCACCGGCGTCGACACCCTGTTGTCGGGGGCTTTCATCGGCGCTGACGCCGGCAGCTCGGAAGAAACCAAAAAAGACTTCACCGGTCTGGAAACCCCGCCGGCCGTGACCTTCGGCGAGAAAGGCAAGCGCTTCATTCTGCACACCGACGACCTTGGCTCTCTGGACATCGGCTCGCCGGTGTACTTCCGCCGCATTCAGGTGGGTCAGGTGGTGGCCTACGAACTGGCGAAGGATGGCAAGGGCGTCGATGTCGAAATCTTCGTCGGCGCGCCAAACGATCAGTTCGTTCTTGACGATTCACGCTTCTGGAACGCCAGCGGGGTAGACGTCACCCTCGGTGCTTCGGGCCTGAAAGTGTCGACCCAGTCCATGGCCTCGATCCTCTCCGGCGGTATCGCCTTCCGCGAACCCAAATACAGCCCGGACGCCAAACCAGCAAACGGCAACGCCGAATTCAAACTGTTCGAAGACCAAGCCACTGCACTGGCGCCGCCCGATGGCGAACCCAAATACATCCGCATGCGCTTCAACCAGTCGCTGCGCGGCCTGGTGGTCAATGCGCCGGTGGACTTCCTCGGCGTCAACGTGGGCCGCGTCGTGTCGGTGGACCTCGACTACGACCCGGCGACGGGCACGTTCCCCGGCATCGTTGGCGCGGTGATCTATCCGCAACGTCTGGGCGCAGCCAATGACAAGCTGAAGCAGCAGGCCGGCGGTGGCGATGACGAAGAACAGACCTCCAGGATCCTCGGCCAGTTCGTCGAGCGCGGGCTGCGGGCGCAAGTGCGCACCGGCAACCTGCTGACCGGCCAGCTTTACGTCGCGATGGATTTCGATCCGAAAGCGGCGAAGGTTGCCTACAACGCCAAGGCACGGCCACTGGAAATCCCGACCGTGCCCGGCAGCTTCGACAAACTGCAGGAGCAGTTGCAGGCGTTCGTCGACAAGCTCGGCAAAATCCCCCTCGACGACCTGGCGAAGAACCTCAACGGCAGCCTGATCGAACTTCAGAAAACCATGAAGCAGGTCAACAGCGACGTCTTGCCTCAGATGCGCGGCGCCTTGCAGCAAGCGCAGAAAACCCTGGGCACGGCCAACGAAGCGCTGTCGGATGACTCGCCAGCACGTCAGCAACTGGGTCAGGCCATGGACGAAGTCCAGCGCACCGCGCGCTCGGTTCGCGTGTTGACCGACTTCCTCAGCCGCCATCCCGAATCCCTGATTCGCGGTCGCACCGGCGATGCGGCGCCCGGCTCGTACAAAGGATCTTCCTCTTCCCGCGAAATCGCTCCGGAGCCTGCTCAATGACCTTGCGTAACTCTCTTCTTGCCCTGGCCTGCGTGCTGGGGGTGACAGCCTGTGCTTCCACGCCAACCCATTACTACACGTTGATCGCGCCCGCGACCCAGGCTCCGGCGAATGCAAGTCCGGCGCCGTTCCAGTTTGAAATGCAGGCGGTGCTCATGGCGGTGCAGGTCGATCAGCCGCCGCTGGTCATCCGCCAGGGCAACGGCAGTCTGGCGATTCTGGAGAATGAGCGCTGGGGCGCGCCGTTGGGCGATGAGTTCCATGACGCGTTGACCGGCCAGCTCGAACGCCGCTTCGGGTCCCGAGACCTGGCGGGCTTGCCTAAACAAAGTGACCAGCCAGTGCTGTCGGTTCGCACTGACGTACGTCGCTTTGAGTCGGTACTGGACCAATACGCACTGATCGACGTGGTCTGGAACCTGAGCCTGCGCGGCAGCGGTGCCGGTCCGGGTAGCAAGCGGCAGACCCTCACCTGCAGCAGCGTCATTCGGCAACCGGCGGGCACCGGCATGGAAAGTCTGGTGGTCGCGCACCAGAAGGCTGTCTCGACGTTGGCCGATACCATCGCCCGGACCGCCGCACAATGGGCGCGCCAATCCGACGCCCGCTGCCCGTCCTGACATCGAAAAAGCTGGGGCTCCAAGCCCCCGGCCGTTCGCCGACCCGCCCTTTTCTCAGGACGCTATTCAAAAACGCCCGCAAGTGACATCAAAAAGTCTTCATTCGGATAGTTATCATACAACTGTTTGAGAAAACTCCTACAAGCCGGTATGTTTGGATCCTCTTTCCCACCGGATGGCAGTATTGTTCGGAGTGAATAGATAAAACCGCCTAAGCTGCACCCGTTTGCGTTGATCTGCTCATGCTCCTGTCGAGTCGATCCAGGAAGTCGCAACCAGCAGCTTAATGTCAGGGATCGTCAAATGGAGTTGAGCACATGAAAGGCATTGGCCTGAGACTCAGGCAGGAACGCAACAGACTGAAGCTGTCACAGAGCGCATTGGGCGCAATCGGAGGCGTCGAGACCAACGCGCAGGGCAATTACGAGAATGGCACCCGGTCGCCGAAAGCCGATTATCTGCTACGCATCGCCGAGGCCGGTGTCGACCTGAACTACGTCATGAGTGGCAACAGAGCATCGCCGGACGCAGTAAACAGATCACTGGTGATCGATCCTGAGGAAAGGCCGGATGTCTATCCCCATCTGACCAAAGTCACCCATCAGCTGCACCGTAATTTATACGGACTCATTGAGGCATCGCTGCAGCTGACGCAACTCATCGAAGTGCGCAACCACGACGCCCGGTTCAGCGAGGCAAAGGTGCAGCTGGAGACGATCCGGGTTGAAGCGCAGTCGCTGGCCCAGGCCACGATGAAGTTGATCTTCGAGACCTCGAAGCTGGTATAGGGCGGCTTCGCAGGAGATGAGGCTGTGTGGGGGGACGCCTTCCCACACAGCGAACGACTGAGGACTTCGAATCAGCGACGCTTCAACCGGTCGATGATCACCGCGAGCAACAGGATCGTGCCGCGAATCACATACTGGTAAAACGTGTCGATATTCTTCAGGTTCATGGCGTTCTCGATGATTGCCAGAATCAACACCCCGGCGATGACATGGCGAATCATGCCGATGCCGCCGCTCAGGGACACCCCGCCCAGTACGCACGCGGAAATCACCGTCAGCTCGAAGCCCTGACCGATCATGGGCTGACCCGAGGTCATGCGCGAGGCCAGCACCACACCGGCCAACGCACCAATCAAGCCGTGGACTGCGAAGATGATGATCTTGGTTCGGTCAACGTGGACGCCTGCCAGCAACGCCGCTTCCTGGTTGCCACCGATGGCCAGCGTGTTGCGGCCGTAGGTGGTGTAATTCAGCAGCCAGCCGAAGAATACAAAGCACACGATCGTGATCAGGATCGGCACCGGCACGCCGAACAGCTGACCGTTGCCGAACACGAAGAAGGCCTCGTCGCCAACGCCCACCGCTTTACCGTTGGAGAAGATGTAGGCCAGGCCCCGGACGATCTGCATGGTCGCCAGCGTGGTAATCAGCGCGTTGATGCGCAGCTTGGCGATGACGATGCCGTTGATCAGACCGACCAGCAAGCCCATGGCCAGCGCCGCCGATACACCCAGAAAAACGCTGTCGGTGTCGCGAATGACGATCCCGGCAATGACGCCAGAGCATGCCAGCACCGAACCGACCGACAGGTCGAAATGCCCGGAGGCCAGGCAGTAGAGCATGGTGCAGGCGGCGATGCCGACCGTGGAAATCGCCAGACCCAGGCCGCGCATGTTCAGCGGCGACATAAAGTTGTCGATCAGCAGCGCACAGAGCACAAAAATGCCCAGGGCGGCCATGAGCATGGCCCAGTCGTCGACGAATCGACGCAGGTTCATGCCTTGGCGGGGAGCCGTCAGGCTGGATTCGGTAGACATACGCACCTCGTTCTTATTTTTCATAGCCAGTGTTCATAGCCAGGTTCAACCGCGCGTACGCGGCAATGCCAGTTGCAGAAGACGCTGTTCATTAGCCTCTTCGCGGGACAGCTCGCCGGTAATGGCGCCTTCACTCATGACCAGAATACGGTCGGAAATCCCCATCACCTCCATCAGGTCGCTGGACACCACGATGACCGCGATGCCATCGGCGGCGAGGTTGTGGATGATCTGGTAGATCTCGGATTTAGCGCCGATGTCGATGCCTCGAGTGGGCTCGTCCAGCAACAGCACCTTCATCGGCATCGACAGCCAGCGGCCCAGAATGGCCTTCTGCTGATTGCCGCCCGACAGAAACAGCATCTGCTGCTCAGGCGAAGGCGTCTTGACGTTCATCGATTTGATCTGATGCCGGGCGTTGTCACGCTCCCAGCGCCCCTGGATCAGGCAACCCAGGCTGACGTGCCGAGGCCGCGCACCGATGTTGATGTTTTCGGCGACGCTGGACAGCGGCACGATGCCTTCTTTCTTGCGGTCTTCCGGGCACAACAGAATGCCGGCGTCGATGGCGTCCCGAGGCGAACGCAGGTTCAGCGGCTTGCCTTCCAGCTGCAAGGTTCCGGCCTGACTGCGCGTCAGCCCCGAGAGCATGCGAAACATCTCCGTTCGACCGGCACCGACCAGGCCAAAGAAGCCGAGGATCTCGCCCTTCTCCACCGCAAAACTGGCGGGCTCCTGCAGGCCCGGGCCCATCAGGCCGGTCACTCGCAGGCTCGGTCCCTGATGCTGGCGCGTGCGGTAGTTGTAGATGTCCTGGATGTCGCGCCCGACCATGCAGGTGACGAGGCGGTCATGGTCCAGATCGGCCATGTCCTCGAAGGTGCGGACGAAGCGGCCGTCCTTGAACACGGTCACGGCGTCACAGACGCGGAAGATTTCTTCCATGCGGTGAGAGACATAGAGAATGACCCGACCTTCGTCCCGTAGCCGGGTGATGATCGCCATCAGCCGATCGATCTCCCGCGCCGAGAGGCTGCTGGTGGGCTCGTCGAAGGCGATGACGTGGGCATTGCGCGACATGGCCTTGGCGATTTCCACCAGTTGCCGCTGCCCCAGAGAGAGATCACCCAGGCGCGTGTTCGGGTCGATCTCGTCGGCCAGGCCTTTGAGCAACTCCCGCGCGCGCCGGACCATGGCCCGACGGTTGATCATGCCCCAGCGATTGGGCATGTGACCGAGCAGCAGGTTTTCCGCCACCGACATTTCCGGAACCAGGTGCAGTTCCTGGTGAATCACCGCGACGCCGGCCGCGATGCTGTCTGCGGTGGATTTGAACGCCAGATGCTGATCGCCGATCTGCAGATCGCCGCTGTTGGGCTGGTACGAGCCGCCGAGAATCTTCAGCAGCGTCGATTTACCTGCGCCATTCTCGCCCATCAGCGCATGAACGCTGCCTGGCCGAGCTTCGAAATTGATGTCCGACAGCGCCTTCACACCGGGGAAGGTTTTGCCGATCCCGTTGAAACGCAGGCTGCCGCCATGCTGAACCTGTTGCTGAACCGATGCCTGTTGCATGAACCACCTCCACCCCGCCCCACCCTTGCCGGGTGGGACGGGGCCTCGCAGATATCCGCCTGATTTTCAGGCGTCCCGACTCGACTGCCGCGCTTACTTGTACAGACCGATCTTGGTCAGCACGTCCTTGAAGTTGGCGCGGGTGATCAGCGTCACGTCGTCCATCGCGGTGTATTTCGCAGGTTCTTTGCCGGTGGTGACCCACTCATACATCTGCAGGGCGGTGTTGTAGCCTTCTTTGTCGGGGCTGGGCAGCATCGACCCGAAGAAGCCGCTTTCCTTCTTCTTCAGCTCGTCGATGGCGTCAGTGCCGTTGATGCCGATGCCGATCACGTTGGCCGCGGTGAAGCCAGCACCCGCTGTGGCGCGCACGCCGCCCAGAACGGTGTTGTCGTTCATGCCGCCGATGATGAGGTTTTTCGCCCCGCTTGGCAGTTTGGGCAGGGCCGCACCGGTGGAGTCCATGCTGCCTGGCACGTCGAGGGTCTTTTGCGGCGCGAAGAGGATGTGATCCTCAGGCAGACCGGCTTTCTTCAAGGCGTCCACCGAACCGTCGGTGCGCTTCTTGCCGGTGTCCAGCTCGTTGTAGGTGTTGATGATCGCGTAGGTTTCTTTCCAGTCCCACTTGCGGTTCTTCGCTTCGTCGGCCATGGCCGCGCCCTGTTTCTGGCCGACTTCGAACGCGGCCATCCCCAGATACGGCACGTCTTCCATGAACTTGCCTTTGGCGTCGACGAACCGGTCATCGACAGCCATGACTTTCAAATCATTGGCCTTGGCTTTGGCGACGATAGACGGGCCGAGGGAAACATCAGGCGGGCAGATGACAAAACCTTTGGCGCCGTTGGCGGCGAGGCTGTCGATGGCAGAAAGGGTTTTTTCACCGTCGGGAACGGCGATTTTGATGACTTCGAAACCGTGGTCTTTACCGGCCTTTTCGGCAAACTGCCATTCGGTCTGGAACCAGGGCTCTTCAGCCTGCTTGACCAGAAAACCGATCTTGACCTTTTCGACGTCAGCGGCGGATACACCGGCGCTCATGCCCAGAATGGCGGTGGCAACAGCAGCACAGCACAGGGAACGAATCCCGTGGCGACTCAACATAGCTAACTCCTTATTTTTATTGACTAGCTACAGCGTTCAGCAGTGAGTGTCAGAGCGGCATGCAGCAGAAAACACCGCGCGCCGATCGACTGAAAACAGTCATATCATATTATCAATGAAGCCTATGTAACCGAGTGTCACACCTCGACGACGCAGGGTTTGAGTCACCCCGCATAGCGGTGCGAGGCCATGCCCTTGATGCCAATTTCCATCTGAATCACAGCTCCATCCAGCGCCAGCGCGCCTTCTGCAGGTCGCGCGCTGGTGACAAACAACGTGGTCATGTCCGGCCCGCCGAATACGCAGCTGGTCGGATGACTGACCGGCAGCTCGACGATCCGGTCAACGCTGCCATCGGGGGCAAAACGGATCAGGCAGCCGCCACCCCAGCGGGCGTTCCAGACAAAACCGTCTTCGTCCATCGCCGAGCCATCGGGTGCGCCGCGAGAATGCTCATGGGCCCAGACCTCGCGGTCGCCCAAAGAGTGATCGTCGTTGATCGGGTAACGATAGATCACGCCGTCCAGAGTATCGGCGGTCAGTACAGCAGAATCGTTGTCCGGCCAGACCAGCGTGTTGACGATGCCTTGCCCACTGAGCAGAGGCGCGACTGAGGCATCGCCGTCGACGCGGTAAAGCCCGCCGGATCGACGCTCGATCGGCAGGTCGCCGCCCTCCTCGTCCAGGTTGTTCTGCATGGTCCCCAGCCAGAGACGGCCGTGCCGGTCGCAACGGGCTTCGTTGGCCCGGTTGCCCGGCACGGGATCGGCGGCGCACAGCAGGGAAATAACCGGTTTGTCGGACGGGGAGTCAAGGTCGAGACGATGGACGCCGCTGGCCAGGGTGACCAGTGCGTCGCCTTTCGAGGTGGGTATGAAGGCAGAGACTGGCTCGCTGAACTGCCAGTGGGACACCTCACCAGCGTGCAGGCGCAACGCGCGGAAGCCGGCAATGTCGACCCAGTACAACGCTTGGTGGGCGTGGTCCCAGAACGGCCCTTCGGCCAATTTGAAACGCTGGTCGCAGACCGGCAGCCATTTCATGGAAAATTTCCTGCTTATTATTGTAGGTCCGTGAGCCACTCAAAAGGCTCACCTGTAAAACGTCAAACGTGCCTGCTCAGGAATAGCGCGACAACGGTTGCTCCCGTGAACGCGCAATCACCTCACCGGCGTTTTCGATCAGGCTCATGCAGGCCCAGACACCCCGCGCCGAATCACGGTTGGCAATGGCATCCGCCAGATCCTTGTGCAACGGCAAGGTTCTGCCGAGCTCTCCGGGTACCGCCGACGACACTTCGAACGAGATCGCCAGCAACGCACCCAGTGCCGGCAACATCTGCTCGATGAACTGGTTATGACTCGCCGCGAGCACCGCTTCATGGAAGCGCTGATCCGCCGCGTTGTAATCACTCGAATCTGCCACGCTGGCCGCCAGCCGAACATAAGCCGCCTGAATCCCGGCAATCTGCTCCGGTGTCGCCCTTTCACAGGCCCAACGCACGGCCATCGGTTCAATGGCGCGCCTCAAATCCAGCAGGTCCAGCACAAAACTCTCCGGCAGGCCTTTCGCCGCCAGCCATCCCACGACCTGCGGGTCAAACAGATTCCAGCTGCGCACCGGCAATACCCGCGTGCCCAGCTTGGGTCCGACCTCCAGCAACCCTTTGGCGACCAAGGTCTTGATGGCTTCGCGAATCACCGTCCGGCTGACCCCGAATTCTTCACCCAATGCCGCTTCAACCTTCAGCGACTGTCCCGGCATCACATTGCCTTGAGCAATCCAGGCTCCCAGGCGGTCTACCGTCGACGCGTGAAAACTGCTGCTCATTAATCCGCCCCTGTTCGCGGTGTGTTCCGCAAATCGAGGCTAATGATCATACGATTAGGCGTCAATCACCTGTACAGAAGGCCATTCCTGGGCTAGACCTTCCCGCATCGGGACGGACACTGCCTTTCGCCAAATAGTATTACAGTTTATTTTTAAAGCGAGTGATTTTGATCTATAACTCGAAATATCGGGGCCTTCCAAGCTGAATAGTATGACCAATCGCCAGATCCAGGCCATTGACGTACTGCTTGGCGGTAGCGCTTCGAGTAAAGAGGCTAAAGCCTTCGGGCAACACCCCCGAAATACTCACCACAACACGCCTATAAAAACAAAAGGATCGACGCAATGAGAAAGACGCTTATCCCTGCCCTGGGCCTGTCGCTGATGGCCGCCGCCCTGCAAGTGCACGCCGCCGGACTGTCCACTGAACACGGCGCCTTCGGCAAACTCGCCGACGGCACCCCGGTCGAGAAATACACCCTGCGCAACAGCAAAGGCATGCAGGCCACGGTGATCACCTACGGCGGCACGCTGCAATCGCTGCTGGTCCCGGACAAGCACGGCAAGGCTGAGGATGTGGTACTGGGCTTCGATGACGTGGACGGCTACGTCAAAGGCACCGCATTCTTCGGGGCCACCATTGGCCGCTTCGGCAATCGTCTGGCAGGCGGCAAGTTCTCTCTGGATGGCAAGAGCTATCAGGTGCCGCTGAACGATAAGACCAATTCACTGCACGGCGGGCCGAAGGGCTTCGACAAGCAGATCTGGAAGGCTGAGGAGATCAAGGACAAAGGCTCGGTCGGGGTCAAGCTGACGTACGTCTCGGTCGATGGCGAGATGGGCTTCCCCGGTACGCTGAAAACCGAAGTCACCTACAGCCTGAACGACAAGAACGAGCTGCGCATCCAGTACCACGCGACGACGGACAAACCGACCGTCCTCAACCTCACCAACCACAGCTACTTCAACCTGGCCGGCGCGGGTAACGGCGACATCCTGGATCAGGTGGCGGTGGTGCATGCTGCGCATTACACGCCGGTCAACGAGACGCTGATCCCGACCGGCGAGCTGCCGCCAGTCGCCGGCACACCGTTTGACTTCCTCAAGCCGGTCGCCTTCGGCAAGCGCATCCGTGAAGACAACCAGCAGCTCAAGTTCGCTGAAGCGACCCAGGGCGGCTACGACCACAACTGGGTGCTCGATAACAAGGGCAAGCTGTCGAATCTGGCCGCGGACGTGGTCGATCCGAAGTCGGGTCGCCGTCTGCAGCTGTTTACCACCGAGCCTGGGGTTCAGCTGTACACGGGCAACTTCCTCGACGGCACCGTCAAGGGCAAGGCCGGCAAGATCTATCCGCATTGGGGCGCGTTCACGCTGGAAACCCAACACTATCCGGATTCGCCTAACCAGCCGGCCTTCCCTTCCACGCGTCTGGACCCTGGCAAGGCTTACACCCAGACCACTGTGTTCAAATTCCTGACCAAGTGATCGTTTGAGTGTAAAACCGACGCGGCAGGGCGACTTCAAACGTCGCTTCTGTCGCACCGGCCACTGCTTCAAGCCGCCATACCGTCACTGAAACCGCTCAAAACCGGGTGTGCCATTCATTTGTGAGGGTTAAAGACCTTGGGATCATCGTTCTGTACTAAAGCTAACCATTTGGCTTAGAACAGTGATTTCGAGTGAATTTTCCTGACGGTGACGACTCAGTTACAAAGAGAGTGACTGATAGGGAGGTTTGCAAGCGTGGCACAGTACAAGCATTTCAGAATCGATTACCTGCTGCATGGCAGCTACAAAAGCTTCTACATCAGCGCTGAAGCCATGGATAACGCATCTGCCTGGCACTGGGCGTCGGTGGATGCCGGGTTTGGTCAGATTCCCAAATACCGCTCCGACCGGGTGCCGAAAGTGACCAAGCCAAAAGCCGAGCAACTGGGCTTGACCGATGTTGAGTGGGCTGAATCCTGATCAACCCATCAGGGCTTCTTCTCCTCTGAGTTTTCGCTGACCTTCCACCTGACTTTCCCCTGCGGAAATCTGCCTCGGCAGCGCGTCATCCTCGGCGCGCTGGCGGGCAGTCCAATGCCTGCCCCCCTCGCTTAACCCCGCCCTTTTTAAAGCCTGATCTGAAGGGAATTCTGACCATTAACTCGCTGCATCGGCGCCATTGGCAAACCTGATCATTAAACGACCATTGCCGCTAACGCCTTGCAATCACCGGCTTACAGAAACTTATCCACAGAGATATTCACGCTTTCCGTGGACAACTATTTCAACGATATAGCGTTGACTTTGTTGCCCTTTCCGGCCTAGCCAGCGTTGAGAGAAAGCCCTCCAAACCCACGATTTCAGGCCTCAAGCGGCGCTGAGCACTCGCGCCAGTGTCGCCTTGACCTTGCCGATGCCATCGTGCAAAGCCTGCTCGATTTCCGCCATCGTGATGACCGCCGCCGACTTGCCTGCGGCCGGATTCACCACCAGCGCCAGGCAGGCATATTCCAGCTCAAGCTCACGCGCCAGTGCAGCTTCCGGCATGCCGGTCATGCCAACGATGTCGCAGCCGTCTCGCTCGAGCCGCGCAATCTCGGCCACTGTTTCCAGCCGGGGTCCCTGTGTGCAGGCATACACGCCGAAATCGCTGTGGGCGCAGCCTTCGGCCGCCAGCGCGGCAATCAGTCGAGCCCGCAATGGCGCGCTGTAGGGGAAGCTGAAATCGATGTGGGTCACGTGCTCCAGATCATCGGCAAAAAATGTGTGCTCGCGGCCGCTGGTGTAGTCCACCAGATCATGGGGGACACAGAAATGGCCAGTGCCCATGTCAGGGTGAATCCCGCCCACGGCGTTGACCGCCAGGATCGCTTCGGCGCCGGCCTGCTTCAGGGCCCAGATATTGGCGCGGTAGTTGACCTTGTGCGGCGGAAAGCGGTGCGGGTGCCCGTGACGAGCCAGGAACATCACCTCGCGGCCGGCGTATTCGCCGAGATGGATATCGCCTGACGGCGCGCCGTATGGGGTATTCACTGACAGGGACTGACGGATCGTCAGCCCTTCGAGCTGGGTCAGGCCGGTGCCGCCGATAATCGCGTAAACAGTCATGGGAGTTCCTTATTCGATCAGTTGAGCAGCGCGCAGGGCGGTCAGCGCCGCCAGCCAGCGGGGATGCTGCCGGTATTCGGTGGATGCCATGCCCTGCCCGCGCATCCTGTGAAGCCGCGCCGCCGGCGGCGAGACCTTCAAGCGCTGCGCCGCGCTCAACGCCAACTCAGCCGCCGCGCGGTCGTTGCACACCAGGCCCATGTCACAGCCGGCCGTAAGCGCCGCCTCGATGCGACTGGCGGCGTCACCCACGACATGGGCGCCAGCCATCGACAGGTCATCGCTGAAAATCACGCCATCGAACCCCAGCTCACCGCGCAGGATGTCCTGCAGCCAGCGGCGGGAAAAGCCCGCCGGCTGCGAGTCGACCTGGGGATAGATCACGTGGGCGGGCATGACCGCTGCGAGGTGTTTGCTCAAGCGCTGAAAAGGCACCAGGTCATTGGCACGGATCGTTTCAAGACTGCGCTCGTCATTGGGGATGGCCACGTGGGAGTCGGCCTCGGCCCAACCGTGCCCGGGGAAATGCTTGCCGGTCGCCGCCATGCCCGCTGCGTTCATGCCACGGATAAAAGCGCCGGCCAGTAGCGCCGCGCGCTCGGGATCGCCTTCGAACGACCGGGTGCCGACGACCGCGCTGCGCTGATAATCCAGATCCAGCACCGGCGCAAAGCTAAGGTCCAACCCCACCGCCAGCACTTCGGTTGCCATCAGCCAGCCGCAATGCTCGGCGAGGCTTTCTGCATTCGGATGGCCGGCAATGGCGCGCATCGGCGGCAACCGCACAAAGCCCTGGCGCAGGCGCTGGACACGTCCACCCTCTTGATCGACGGCGAGCAGCAACTCGGGACGAATGGCGTGGATGGATGCGCAGAGTTCACGAACTTGCCGTGGGCTCTCGATGTTGCGCGCGAAAATAATCAGGCCGCCCACTTCGGGCTGACGCAGAAACTGACGGTCTTCGGAGGTCAGCCAGGTACCGGCGACGTCCACCATCAGGGAGCCTTGCAGGCCAGAACTCATAGGAAGATCCTTCAACAACCAATGCTCAGGCCGGCATGGTGCGGGATCGAAGGATGTGATGCAAATTACGCCACCGCCAGCCCGTGGCGCGCCTCAGACCTTGGCAGGTGCCGGTGTCGAGATTTTGGTACGGGGCCGAAGTTGCGCGGTGAGCATGGCCGTGTCGGTGACGCCCGTTTCGGCGCGCATGCCGGCCGCCAGAAACGGCACCATCAGGCGCATGACCTGCTCGATGGACGTGTTGACCCCGAAATCGGTCTCCGCAATGGCGCGCAGCGCCTTGATGCCGGACATGCTGAAGGCCGCAGCGCCCAACATGAAGTGGACCCGCCAGAACAGCTCGATGGGAGGAATGCGCGGGGCTGCTTCGTTGACCAGCAGCATGTAACGGCGGAACACCTTGCCATACATGTCTTCGAGATAACGCCGCAAATGGCCCTGGCTCTGGCTGAACGCAAGGCCCAGCAGGCGCATGAAGATGGACAGGTCATTGTTGCTGCGCGGCTGAACCACCAGCGCCTGCTCAACGAGGATTTCAAGAAGCTCTTCAAGGGTCGGCTTGTGTTCAGGCTTGGCCTGGCGGCGCTCCAGCTCGCGGTCGAGACTGACGCAGAACGGCCCGAGGAAGCGGGAGAACACCGCTTGAATAAGGGCCTTCTTGGAACCGAAGTGGTAATTCACCGCTGCCAGATTGACTGACGCCTTGCTGGTGATCAGCCGCAACGAGGTTTCGGCAAAACCTTTCTCGGCAAACAGCTGCTCCGCTGCATCGAGAATTCGTTCAACTGTTTCCGACTGAGCCATGGTTCAACGCCTGACAAACACGTGTTTGAAACATACGTTTCATACACAGCACTGTCAACCCTGAGCGTCCCCTTTCTGTCCATGCGGTCACGGCATTTAACCATACAAACCGGGGCCTGTAGCCACTCATGAAGAGGGCTCACCGCAGGCTGGGCAAAAAGGACCATTGCCAAGACCCAAGCACTGTATATAATCCCAGTCACTGTATAAAAAGCCAGAGCGATGCACATGATCAAACTGACGTCACGCCAAGCCGAGATTCTGGACTTCATCAAGCGCTGCCTCGAAGACAACGGCTACCCGCCGACCCGCGCTGAAATCGCTCAGGAGCTGGGCTTCAAATCGCCCAATGCTGCCGAAGAACACTTGAAAGCACTCGCCCGCAAAGGCGCCATCGAAATGACTCCTGGCGCCTCCCGCGGCATTCGTATCCCCGGCTTCGAAGCCAAGCCCGATGACAGCGGCCTGCCGATCATTGGTCGCGTCGCAGCCGGCGCGCCGATCCTGGCCCAGCAGCACATCGAAGAATCCCTCGCCATCAACCCGGCCTTCTTTCACCCCAGCGCGGATTACCTACTGCGTGTTCACGGCATGAGCATGAAAGACGTCGGGATTCTCGACGGCGACCTGCTGGCCGTCCATACCACCCGCGAAGCACGCAACGGCCAGATCGTTGTGGCGCGAATCGGTGATGAAGTGACAGTCAAACGCTTCAAACGCGAAGGCAACAAGGTCTGGCTGCTGGCCGAAAACGCCGACTTCGCACCGATCGAAGTGAATCTCAAAGATCAGGATCTTGTCATTGAAGGCTTGAGCGTCGGCGTGATTCGTCGATAAGGAGAACGTAGATGCAGTTCCCACAGACACCGCAACAACATGCACAACTGCCCCTGTTCGAAGCATTCATGGCGCCCGGCGTGCCCATGCTCGACGTTCCGCTGTTACAGGTCCCGACCTTGGCAGAGATTGCCGAGTCGCCCTGGAGCAACGAACCGGAAGCCTTTAGTGAAGTGTCATTGCGCGGCGCTGCCGGGAACTGCCTCAACCTGTTGGCCCCGATCCTGCGTGAGTTGAGTGAGGACACCAACGACCGCTGGCTGACACTGGTTGCACCACCCGCCAGCGTGACCCAGGCGTGGCTGCGTGACGCGGGCCTGAATCGGGAACGCATTATTCTGATGCACCCGCGCGGGACGCAGAGTGCACTCGAACTGACCCGTGAGGTGTTGCGCCTGGGCCGCAGCCATACGGTGGTCAGCTGGATCAATCCCATCTCAGGCAGTGCGCGCATGCAACTGGCCAGCGCAGCACGTATCGGCGATGCGCAGAGCCTCAACATTCGTCTGGGCTAAGCACGTCGGCAGAACTATTCAGGGTATTTGGAGCGTATAGGCACTTCTTGCGAATCGAGAAGCGGAACGGCGTGTGGGCGAGCTGCGAATCCTGAGGATCAGTGCAGCACGCGCGGCCCTTCTTCATCCTTGGTCAATTCGCCTTCGGCGAGACGGCCTGCCATCTGCACACCAACGCTGAGCATCGCCTTGGCGACTTCAACGTGCTGACCCTGCAAGAACGCTTTGGCGTCTTCCGAAAAATTCAGGGTGACCAGCGATCCTTCATCTTCGGCGCGGCGCAGTTCTATGCGACCGTCAGGCAGTTCAACAATTTCCAGAAACGAAGTTGGCATCAGGGCAGTTCTCCACGAAAGGCTCGCATTGTAACAGCCAGATGACTGAGTCCCTAGCCCATCGATCACCCCGACTCAGCACTCGCTCAGGCCTTCTCTAAACCGGATTGCGAGGCCTTTGAGCTGCTGACGCCAGGTTTCCATCTCCTCGCGCGTCAACGCCTGCTCGGGCTCTTCTTCCGCCCCCACTGCGATGATAAGTGGCTGAGTGACGTCACCCTTGGGTTTGCGCGGCGCCCTCGGCGGCATGAACAACGCCTGGTAGGAGGCCAGTAATTGCGCCAGCCACGTTTCGCGGTTGTGGGCGAGCTCGACCAATTCGCCCATTTCCGGGATGGCGATAGCTTCCAGCACCTTCGGCGACAGCAGGTCCTCGGCACGCGGGGTGCTGGCCTGTGGCAGTCGGTAGAATCCGGCAATCTCGTGGCACAGCCCGAGCAAGGCGCCATAGAGATGAAAGATCGCCGACTCACGCTCCGCCTGCTCAAGCCCCTGGGCGTTCATCGCGCGGCTGTCCCTGGCCTTCGCCATCGCCTCCAGTGCCAGACCTGCGAAGAACAGCTTCTGGTTGGTGCGGGTGTAGAGTTCGTGAGCCATAACGGTGGTCTCTGTAGAGATGAGTGAAGCGCCAACCTGCCCGCAGCGAGTCAGTCGCAGACAAAAAAATCCCTCGGAGCGCACGAGCACGCCGAGGGATTCTTTTAACGCAAAGCGTCGGGGCTGACCAGTCGGATCGTGATCAAACGATCAACGCTTGTCCTCGACCTTCCACTTGCCGCCGTCGTAGAACGCACGCCAGCCAGTCGGCTTGCCGTCCACTTCGGTCTGCACGTATTGCTCCTTGGACTTGCGGCTGTAGCGGATCACCGCCGGGCGACCGTCGGGGTCCTTCTTCGGCGCTTCACACAGGAAGTGATACTTAGGATCGATCTCGTCCTTGTGCGGTGCAATCTCCGTCACCAACGGTGCACGGGTCTCGCGGTTTTTCGGGAACTGGCTGGCCGCCAGGAACAACCCCGAAGCACCATCGCGCAGGATGTAGGTGTCGTCGACCTTCTCGCACTTGAGCTCCGGCATCTTCACCGGGTCCATCTTCGGCGGCGCCGCTTCACCGCTTTTCAGCAGCTTGCGGGTGTTCTTGCAGTTGGTGCAGCCGAAGAACTTGCCGAAACGGCCGGTCTTGAGCTGCATTTCGCCGCCGCACTTGTCGCACTCGACGCTCGGGCCTTCATAGCCCTTGATGCGGTAGGTGCCCTCTTCGATCTCGTAACCCGAGCAATCCGGGTTGTTGCCGCAGATGTGCAGCTTGTGCTTCTCATCCAGCAGGTACGCATCCATCGCCGTACTGCAGATCGGGCAACGGTGCTTGCCACGCAGCACGCGGGATTCGGACTCGCCCTCATCGTCGTCGGCGATTTCGTCGCCCGGCGTGAGGTTGACGGTGGCCTTGCAGCGCTCTTTCGGCGGCAGGCTGTAGCCCGAGCAGCCGAGGAACACGCCGGTGGACGCGGTACGAATCTGCATCGGGCGGCCGCAGACCTTGCACGGGATGTCAGTCATCACCGGCTGGTTGGCGCGCATGCCGCTGTCGGGTGCTTCGGCCACTTCGAGTTTCTTCTTGAAATCGCCATAGAACTCGTCGAGGACGTTCTTCCAGTCGCGTTGGCCCTGGGCCACGTCGTCGAGGTTCTCTTCCATGCCGGCGGTGAAGCCGTAGTCCATGAGGTTCGAGAAGCTTTCGGACAAACGTTCAGTGACGATGTCGCCCATCTTTTCCGAATAGAAACGACGGTTGTGCAGCGCCACGTAGCCACGGTCCTGGATCGTCGAAATGATCGCGGCATAGGTCGATGGACGACCGATGCCGCGTTTTTCCATTTCCTTGACCAGGCTGGCTTCCGAATAACGTGCAGGCGGCTTGGTGAAGTGCTGGCTCGGGTCGAGCTTGATCAGCTTCAGCTTGTCGCCCTGGGCCATGTCCGGCAGTACGTCGTCATCGCCCGGCTTGCTCATCTGTGGCAGCACGCGGGTGTAACCGTCGAACTTGAGAATGCGGCCCTTGGCGCGCAGCTCGAAATCGCCGGCCGCGACGCTGACGGTGGTCGACAGGTATTGCGCAGGCGGCATCTGGCAGGCCACGAACTGGCGCCAGATCAGCTCGTACAGACGCTCGGCGTCACGCTCCATGCCGGTCAGCTTGCTCGGGTGCGTGTTGACGTCGGAGGGACGAATCGCTTCGTGAGCCTCTTGCGCGCCTTCCTTGCTGCTGTAGACGATCGGCGATTCCGGCAGGTACTTCTTGCCGAACTCGGTTTCGATGTAGGTGCGGGCCATGGCCACTGCGTCGGCCGACAGGTTGGTCGAGTCCGTACGCATGTAGGTGATGTAACCGGCTTCATACAGACGCTGGGCCATCATCATGGTTTTCTTCACGCCGTAGCCCAGGCGGTTGCTCGCGGCCTGTTGCAGCGTGGACGTGATGAAGGGTGCCGACGGCTTGCTGCTGGTCGGTTTGTCTTCACGTTTGCTGATGCTGTAGGCCGAGGCCTTGAGCTTCTCCAGCGCCGCCATGGCGGTCGCTTCGTTCAGCGGTTTGAAGGCCTCGCCTTTTTCGCGGGCGACTTCAAAGCGAACGTTGGCGCCCTTGGCAGTGCCGAGGTCCGCATGGATCTCCCAGTACTCTTCCGGGATGAACGCGCGGATTTCACGCTCGCGCTCCACCACCAGCTTCACTGCCACGGACTGCACACGGCCGGCCGACAGACCGCGGGCGATCTTCTGCCACAGCAGCGGCGACACCATGTAGCCGACGACGCGGTCGAGGAACCGGCGTGCCTGCTGGGCATTCACGCGGTCGATGTCGAGCTCGCCCGGTTTGGAGAAGGCTTCCTGAATGGCTTTCTTGGTGATCTCGTTGAAGACCACGCGCTTGTAGCGCGCATCGTCGCCACCAATGGCTTCGCGCAGGTGCCAGGCAATGGCTTCCCCTTCGCGGTCCAAGTCCGTCGCGAGATAGATGGTGTCGGCGTCTTTGGCCAGGCGGCGCAATTCGTCGATCACCTTCTCTTTGCCGGGAAGGATTTCGTACTTGGCTTTCCAGCCGTGTTCCGGATCGACACCCATGCGCGCCACGAGCTGGCGCTTGGCCTTTTCCTTGGGCGACAGCGCAGGCGCTTCGGCCACGGCCTTGCCGCGCTTGGCAGCAGGCTCTTTGGAGGCGCTAGCCGAACCGCTGGTGGGCAGGTCTCGGATATGGCCGATACTCGACTTCACCACGTACTGGTTGCCCAGGTACTTGTTGATGGTCTTGGCCTTAGCCGGGGATTCCACAATGACCAGCGATTTGCCCATGGATCGGAAAATTCCTAATGCGAGAAAAAAAACGTCAGAGCCGTCGAGGCCCCGCTATATATAGTGGCTGAAAGGTGAGGTCAAGCAATGGCTGCTGCAACGTCATGCCTCAGGGCCGTGGAAAAAGATCCGGTTCGGCCTGAACCAAAGCAAAGCGCGGCACTTGCTCGCCGTCAACCTCAACTGACTGCAGAAACATGCTCAAAGGGCGTACCCACAGGCCGTATTCGCCGTACAGCGCTTGATAGCACACCACTTCTTCTTCGGTCTCCGAATGCCGCGCGACACCGATAACACGGTATTCGGGCCCTTTGTAGTGACGGTAGAGACCTGGCTGTAGCGGCATGCGGGGGACCTCGGGTGTGACAGGAAAAAAAGTGGCGAAAATACATTTTCGGAAAAAACAAAAGCCGGGGCACCAGGCCCCGGCTTGCACACTCACACCGTTTAGACGCGTTCGAATACGGTGGTAATGCCCTGACCCAGACCGATGCACATGGTGGCAACACCCAAGGTGCCGCCATTCTGCTTCATCACGTTGAGCAAGGTGCCGGAAATCCGCGCCCCCGAGCAACCGAACGGGTGACCCAAGGCGATGGCGCCGCCGTGCAGGTTAACCTTCTCGTCCATCTTGTCGAGCACTTTCAAATCTTTCAGCACCGGCAGGGCCTGTGCAGCGAAAGCTTCGTTGAGCTCGAAGTAGTCGATATCGGCGATGCTCAGCCCTGCACGCTTGAGCGCTTTCTGGGTCGCCGGAACCGGTCCGTAACCCATGATTGCAGGGTCGACACCGGCCACG
Source organism: Pseudomonas sp. GW821-FHT07F05 (assembly GCF_059418765.1). Classification (NCBI taxonomy): domain Bacteria; kingdom Pseudomonadati; phylum Pseudomonadota; class Gammaproteobacteria; order Pseudomonadales; family Pseudomonadaceae; genus Pseudomonas; species Pseudomonas sp. GW821-FHT07F05. Next base: position 274,675 of record NZ_JBWKQL010000004.1, on the reverse strand, counting down.
GCCATGGAGCGGATCACCGCCAGGGGCTGGATGCCGAGGTCCATGGCGCGCTGGCCGGACATGACGATCATGCACGAAGCACCGTCAGTGATCTGCGACGAGGTGCCGGCCGTGACCGTACCGCCTTTCGGGTTGAACGCAGGCTTGAGGGCAGCCAGGCTTTCCAGCGTAGTCTCCGGACGAATGGTCTCATCGAAGTCGAACATCTTCAGGAAACCATTCTCGTCGTAGCCCTGCATCGGGATGATTTCGTCCTTGAACTTCCCTTCCAGCGTGGCCTTCTGCGCAAGCCGATGGGAGCGCACACCGAACGCATCCTGCGCTTCACGGGTGATGCCGTGCATCTTGCCCAGCATTTCGGCGGTCAGGCCCATCATGCCGGAGGCTTTGGCGGCGTACAGCGACATGTGCGGGTTCGGATCGACACCGTGCATCATGCCAACGTGGCCCATGTGCTCGACACCGCCGATGACGAACACGTCACCGTTGTTGCTCATGATCGCCTGAGCCGCCGTGTGCAACGCGCTCATCGACGATCCACACAGGCGGCTGACCGTCTGCGCGGCGGAGGTGTGCGGAATCTGGGTCATCAGCGACGCCATGCGCGCGATGTTCCAGCCCTGTTCCAGGGTCTGGTTGACGCAGCCCCAGATCACGTCCTCGACTTCGGCCGGGTCAACCTTGTTGTTGCGTTCCAGCAATTTGCTGATCAGGTGCGCCGACATGTCTTCGGCGCGGGTATTGCGGTGCATGCCACCCTTGGAGCGGCCCATCGGTGTGCGACCGAAGTCGACAATCACGACGTCTCTCGGATTCAAGCTCATATCTTCACCTGTTCGTTGGGCACTTAGCCGAAGAAGCGTTGGCCGGTCTTGGCCATTTCACGCAGCTTCGCAGTGGGGTGGTACAGAGCGCCCAGATCAGCGTATTGGTCAGCCAGGGCCACGAATTCAGCGACACCGATCGAGTCGATGTAGCGCAGCGCGCCACCGCGGAACGGAGGGAAGCCGATGCCGTAGATCAGGCCCATGTCGGCCTCGGCAGCCGTGTCGACAATGCCGTCTTCCAGGCAACGCACGGTTTCGAGGCACAGCGGGATCATCATCCAGTTGATGATGTCTTCGTCGCTGACTTCACGCTGCTCGTAGATCACCGGCTTGAGCACTTCCAGCACGGAAGCGTCGACCACTTTCTTCGGTTTGCCCTGCTTGTCGGTCTCGTAGACGTAGAAGCCCTTGCCGTTCTTCTGGCCGAGGCGATTGGCGTCGTACAAGGCGTCAACGGCCGTGCGGCGATCGTCCTTCATGCGGTCCGGGAAGCCTTCGGCCATGACGTCGCGACCGTGGTGCCCGGTGTCGATGCCGACCACGTCCATCAGGTACGCCGGGCCCATTGGCCAGCCGAATTTTTCCATGACCTTGTCGATGCGCACGAAATCCACACCGGCGCTGACCAGCTTGGCGAAGCCGCCGAAGTACGGGAACAGGATGCGGTTGACCAGGAAGCCCGGGCAGTCGTTGACCACGATCGGGTTCTTGCCCATCTTCTTGGCGTAAGCCACGGTGGTCGCCACGGCGACTTCGCTGGACTTCTCGCCACGGATGACTTCAACCAGGGGCATCATGTGCACCGGGTTGAAGAAGTGCATGCCGACGAAGTTTTCCGGGCGCTTGAGGGCCTTGGCGAGCAAGCTGATGGAGATCGTCGAGGTGTTGGAAGCGAGAATGGTGTTTTCACCCACCTGCCCTTCCACTTCGGCCAGTACGGCTTGTTTGACCTTCGGGTTCTCGACCACGGCTTCGACGACGAGGTCGACGGTGCCGAAATCGCCGTAGGACAACGTAGGACGAATCGCGTTGAGCGCTTCGGCCATCTTCGCGGTGGTCAGGCGGCCTTTTTCGACGCGCTTGCCCAGCAGCTTCGATGCTTCGCCCAGGCCCAGCGCGATGGCTTCTTCACGGATGTCCTTCATCAGGATCGGCGTGCCTTTGACAGCCGACTGATAGGCGATGCCGCCCCCCATGATGCCGGCGCCCAATACAGCGGCCTGCTTCACGTCCTTGGCGACTTCGTCGTAGACCTTGGCTTTCTTTTTCAGCTCCTGATCGTTCAGGAACAGACCGATGAGGCTCGCAGCGGCCGAGGTCTTGGCCATCTTCACGAAACCGGCCGCTTCCACTTCCAGCGCTTTGTCGCGACCGAAATTGGCGGCTTTCTGGATGGTCTTGATCGCTTCGACCGGCGCCGGGTAGTTCGGGCCGGCCTGGCCTGCCACGAAACCCTTGGCGGTTTCGAAGGCCATCATCTGCTCGATGGCGTTGAGCTTGAGTTTGTCCAGCTTCGGCTGACGCTTGGCCTTGAAGTCGAACTCGCCGGAGATGGCGCGCTTGATCAGGTCCAGTGCAGCTTCCTGCAGTTTGCCGGGAGCCACGACAGCATCGACGGCGCCCACTTTCAGTGCGTCTTCAGCGCTGTTGTCTTTGCCGGACGCGATCCACTCGACTGCGTTGTCGACACCGATCAGGCGTGGCAGACGGACTGTCCCGCCGAAGCCCGGATAGATACCGAGTTTGACTTCAGGCAGGCCGACCTTGGCGGTTGCGGACATGACGCGGAAGTCAGCGGCCAGGCACATTTCCAGACCGCCGCCCAGGGCGATGCCGTTGATGGCAGCAAGGGTCGGTACGTTGAGGTCTTCGAAGGCGCTGAAGATTTTGTTGGCTTCGAGGTTGCCGGCGACGAGTTCAGCGTCCGGCAGCTTGAAGTTATCGACGAATTCGGTGATGTCGGCGCCGACGATGAACACGTCCTTGCCGCTGGTGACGATGACGCCCTTGATCGAGCTATCGGCCTTGATGGCTTCGATGGCCTGATTCAGGTCGTTGAGGGTGAGGCGGTTGAACTTGTTGACGGACTCACCCTTGAGGTCGAACTGCAGTTCGACGATGCCACTTTCAAGAGCCTTAACCGTGATGGCTTTACCTTCGTAAATCATCAACTGATCTCCACGATATGGAAGCTGAACAATACGCATCAGACGCTGAGATCCGGCGCTATGCACGACGTTGCCGTCGAGGCGAAACACCAAACGCCAGTCACCCCGTCGACGCGATTCGAGCGTCTGTCAGAGCATTCCTACGGCAAACGCTCAATTCATACGCCCGTTTGATTTGGGTGCGGCTACCTTCTGCCATATTCCAGCAATTGTCAATTCAGCAGACAGCGGGCAAAACCGGCAAATCGCAGGTAGAACGTGCGCCTGATAGAAGGCTATTCAGGCGCATGATCGCGGGGGCATGAAACTGAAGAAGATGGGCCGTGGCGGCGGGCAGCGGCTCGGAACGAAGCATGAAATAAACGGTGAGGCAGCAGACAAACGCACCATTAAGGTCTACATTCAGCGCACTGCGCATCAAGACGGGTCATTTGAGCGTCGTCAGCAAGTGATGTGAGACCCGGCGAGCGGCATTGCACCGCACCGCACAAGAATTACGGCCTGCCTGGCCAACCCCGGCCCGATGTTGTTATCGGGCTTTTTAATGCCCGCGATTCGGGCATCGGGACGGCTTACGCCAAGGCCTTCAGCACCGCTGCAATGTGCTGCAATACTTCGGGCTCGCCGCGCTCGGCCCAATACAGGGCAATCAACTGCTTGCCCGCCTCCACTTTGTAGACGTCCGCCGGCAGCTTCTTGAACGGCTCGAGCAGGCGCGGATCTTCACACGGCTCGCGCCACTGGTTAACCCACACGCCCGGCTCCATCTGCCAGTACACCCAGACATCGGTCGCCCGCGCGGCACGCGGCCGGTGATACTGCGGGCACGGGCTCGGCGGCTCGGTCGGCAACCAATGCGGCCACTCCTGGGGAATCAGCTGCATCGCCAGCCCCATGCGCCGCGCCTGCATGCGCATGGCCATTCTGCCGCTCTGCGAGCGCGAGGGGCGCAGCCAGACCAACGGACTTAAAACCACCGCAATGATTGACAGGATGATCCACACCGTCATATTTGTACGCCCCCCGCAGCGGCTGGCTGCTGGCGAACCACATCGGCGTGCCAGAGGCGCGTGAAAAGAGCCATAATCAAAACCATCGCAAACCTCAGAAGGAACACCCCATGTCCTATGAACACATCCTGGTAGCCGTGGACCTCACTGAAGAGTGCGATCCGGTTATCAAAAAAGCCATGGCGCTGGCGTTGGCCGGCCACTCCAAGCTTTCGCTGGTGCACATCGTCGAACCTATGGCCATGGCCTTCGGTGGCGATGTCCCGATGGACCTGTCGCAGCTGCAGCAACAGCAGTTCGATCAGGCCAAGGAAAAGCTGGAAGCGCTGAAACGCAAATACCCCGACGTAAAGACCGGCGACAGCCATTTGACCTACGGCCAGCCGCGTCAGGAAATCCACAACCTGGCGAAGGAACACCACGTTGATCTGATCGTTGTCGGCAGCCACGGTCGTCATGGCCTGTCCCTGCTGCTAGGTTCTACCGCCAACGACGTGCTGCACGGCGCGCCGTGTGACGTGCTGGCAGTGCGCCTGATCAAGCGCCCGGAGAAATAAGCGCGCCAATGCAAAAGCCCGGTCCTTGAAAAAGGGCCGGGCTTTTTTATTGCTACAGCTTAGCGATCACTCGTCCAGCTCGGCCCAACGCTCAAGGAGTCCGTCCAGTTCGCCTTGCAGGCTTTCCAGCTGCGCCATCACGGCTGTGGTTTGCTCCGCAGGACGCTGATAGAAACCAGCCTCGGCCATCTCGGCACTGAGCGCAGCCATTTGCGCTTCAACGCTGTCGATCTGCGCAGGCAGCGCTTCCAGCTCGCGTTGCAGTTTATAGCTGAGCTTCTTTTTGGCGACCGGCATTTCGGCCGCCGCGACCGGTGCTGCCTGAACCACGGCAGTGGCCAGCTCGGACTTGCCGGACTTGCTGTCGGTGACGCCCAGCAGACGCGGCGAGCCGCCCTGGCGAATCCAGTCCTGATAGCCACCGACGAATTCGCGGACCTTGCCCTCGCCTTCGAACACCAGGGTGCTGGTGACGACGTTGTCGAGGAATGCCCGGTCGTGGCTGACCATCAGCACGGTGCCCTTGAAGGTCAACAGCACTTCTTCAAGCAGCTCGAGGGTCTCGACGTCCAGATCGTTGGTCGGTTCGTCGAGGACCAGCAGGTTGGCCGGCTTGCTGAACAGCTTGGCGAGCAGCAGACGCGCGCGCTCACCGCCCGACAACGCCTTGACCGGCGTCCGCGCCCGCTGCGGGCTGAACAGGAAATCGCCCAGGTAACTGAGGACGTGACGGCTCTGACCGTCGATGTCGATGAAGTCGCGCCCTTCGGCCACGTTGTCGATCACGGTTTTTTCCAGATCGAGCTGGTGACGCAACTGGTCGAAGTAGGCGACATCCAGACGGGTGCCGACTTCCACTTTGCCGCTGGTGGGCTGGAGGTTGTCGAGCATCAGCTTGAGCAGCGTCGTCTTGCCGGTACCGTTGGCGCCGAGCAGACCGATGCGGTCTTCGCGCTGCAGGACCATAGAGAAGTCCTTGATCAGCATCGGGCCGCCCGGGTGAGCGAAGCTGACGTTGTCGAGCACCATCACCTGCTTGCCGGATTTGTCTGCCGTGTCGAGCTGGATGTTGGCCTTGCCGGTGCGTTCGCGACGGTCGCTGCGTTCAACGCGCAATGCCTTCAGGGCGCGTACGCGGCCTTCGTTACGGGTACGACGGGCCTTGATGCCCTGACGAATCCATACTTCTTCCTGGGCCAGACGCTTGTCGAACAGCGCGTTGGCGGTTTCTTCCGCCGCGAGCATGGCTTCCTTGTGCACCAGGAAGCTGGCGTAGTCGCCGTCCCAGTCGATCAGGCCGCCACGGTCGAGTTCAAGAATGCGCGTGGCAAGGTTTTGCAGGAAGGACCGGTCGTGGGTGATGAACAACACCGCGCCCTGGAATTCCTTCAGTGCTTCTTCAAGCCAGGCGATGGCGCCGATGTCGAGGTGGTTGGTCGGTTCGTCGAGCATGAGCAGATCAGGCTCGGAGACCAGCGCCTGGGCCAGCAACACGCGACGACGCCAGCCGCCGGACAGTTCGGCGAGGGTCTTGTCGGCCGGCAGTTGCAGACGGCTGAGGGTGCTGTCCACCAACTGCTGCAGGCGCCAGCCGTCACGGGCTTCGAGGTCCGACTGCACGTGCATCAGCTTGTCGAGATCTTCGGCGGTGACGATGTTCTGGCTGAGGTGGTGATACTGGGCGAGCAACTCGCCGACGCCATCGAGGCCTTCGGCAACCACGTCAAATACGGTACGGCCGTCAGCGACCGGCAACTCCTGGGGCAGCTCGCCGATCTTGAGGCCCGGCGCCCGCCAGACATTGCCGTCGTCGGGCATCTGAATGCCCTTGACGAGCTTCAACATGCTGGACTTGCCGGTGCCGTTGCGGCCAATGATGCAGACCCGCTCACCACGGGCGATCTGCCAGGACACCTTGTCCAACAACGGCATGGCGCCGAACGCAAGGGACACATCGCTGAATTTGAGCAGGGTCATGAGCTTCTCCAAAAACCGGGCGCGCATTCTACCTGAGATAACCCGGCAGATGGGCGGCTAATCGATGACAGGACGTCGTCCGGACCCGGTGGTCGGCCGATTGCAGGCCGGGGTTTGTTTCCATCTATCACGACGGACGAGGCAGCGCTTCAACCCGCGCGGGCAACAGGCTAAGCTAGCCGCACTTTTCACGATGCATCTGCACGGAAGTCTCATGCGCAGTCGTTTCTTCAGCCTTTTGTCCTGCCTGCTTCTGTCGGCCACCGCTGCCCAGTCCGTCCAAGCGGTCGATCTCACCACCCAACGTCAATATTACGATGAAGCCAAACGGGCTTTGGCCAAGGGCGACGGCGGCCCTTATCGTACGTACGCCGCTGCGTTGGCGGATTACCCCCTCGAACCCTACCTGGCCTACGACGAACTCACCGCCCGCCTGAACAGCGCGAGCAACGAGGAAATCGAGAAGTTCTTCGCCGAGCACGGCGACCTGCCGCAAGCCAACTACATGAAGCTGCGCTGGCTGCGACTGCTTGCCTCCCGCGGTGACTGGCAGCCCTTCGTCAAGTATTACGACCCCAAGCTGAATTTCGTCGAGCTCGACTGTTTGTATGGGTCGTATCAGCTCAGCCACAACCAGCGCTCGGAAGGTTATGCCAACGCCGAGAAAACCTGGATGACCGGCAAGACGCTGCCGGCAGCCTGCGATACGTTCTTCACCCAGTGGGCGGTCGAAGGTCAGTTGACCGAGCAGAAACGCTGGCAGCGCGCCAAGCTCGCCGCGCAGGTGCGCAACTACGCGCTGGCCAATCAACTGGTCAACAGCATGACCACCCTCGCGCCCCAGGGCCGTTTGCTGATCGCTGTGGCGCAGAAGCCGGAAATGGTCAACAACCAGGGCCAGTTCATGCCGGCCGACGAGGCGATGTCCGATGTGGTCGGGCTGGGGCTGCGTCGCCTGGCCAAGCAGGACCCGCAGCGGGCCATGGAGCTGCTCGACAGCTACGCGCCGGTGCTGCATTTCTCCCACGAGGAACAGGTGCAGATCGCCAAGGAAATCGGCCTGACCCTGGCTCGCAGTTATGACGGCCGCGCCCTTGAGGTCATGACCAAGTACGACCCGGACCTGCGCGACAACACCGTCACCGAATGGCGCCTGCGCCTGTTGCTGCGGCTCGGTCGCTGGAGCGATGCGTACGAGCTGACCCGTCGCTTGCCCCAAGACCTCGCGACCACGAACCGCTGGCGTTACTGGCAGGCCCGCTCTCTCGAGCTTGCTCAGCCCAACAGCCCGTTGCTTCCGGGGCTGTACAAGGCGGTCGCGAAGGAGCGTGATTTCTACGGCTTCCTTGCCGCCGACCGCACCCAGACGCCGTACATGCTCAACAACAAGCCGCTGGTGATGAGCCAGGCGCTCATGACCAAGGTGCGCAACACACCGGGCGTGCGCCGCGCGCTGGAGTTCTATGATCGCGGGCAGATCGTCGACGGCCGTCGCGAGTGGTACCACGTCACCCGGCGTTTCAGCCGGGACGAAATGGTCGCCCAGGCCAAACTGGCGTACGACATGCACTGGTATTTCCCGGCCATTCGCACCATCAGTCAGGCGCAGTACTGGGACGATCTAGATATTCGCTTCCCGATGGCCCACCGCGACACCCTGGTGCGTGAAGCGCAGGTTCGCGGGCTGCATTCAAGCTGGGTGTTTGCGATCACCCGTCAGGAAAGCGCGTTCATGGATGACGCCCGCTCTGGCGTCGGTGCCGCAGGCCTGATGCAACTGATGCCTGCGACCGCCAAAGAGACCGCGCGCAAATTCAGCATTCCCCTGGCCTCGCCGGCCCAGGTGCTCGATCCGGACAAGAACATCCAGCTCGGCGCCGCTTATTTGAGTCAGGTCCATGCTCAGTTCAACGGCAACCGGGTACTGGCTTCAGCGGCGTACAACGCAGGTCCGGGACGTGTGCGTCAGTGGTTGAGGGGCGCCAACCATCTGGCCTTCGACGTCTGGGTCGAGAGCATTCCGTTCGACGAGACCCGCCAGTACGTGCAGAACGTGCTGTCGTACGCGGTGATCTACGGCCAGAAGCTCAATTCCCCGCAGCCGCTGGTGGATTGGCATGAGCGGTTCTTTGATGATTTGTGAGGCTGCGCGGTCGTAGGACCGGCTTTAGCCGGGAAGACCTCGGGCTGCACGGCGGAGATTCGCGGCGTGACTGCCGGCCTCTTCCCGGCTAAAGCCGGTCCCACTATGCGAATCGCGTGCATCCAGTAGGACCGGCTTTAGCCGGGAAAGCTTAAGCGCAAGCGCTCAATCACTCGAGCACTTCAATCTCCATCCCGACCTCGACCAGCCCTGGGCCATCGCTCACCAGATTCTGGCCAAACCAGATCTCCCCTTCCCGCTCTCGATAGGTCTTCAGTGTGGTCATCGGTTCGCGATCCGCGCTGCGCTCACCGGTAGCAGGGTCGATCGTCGTCAGGATGCACCGCGAGCACGGCTTTAGCACCCGCAGTTCAACGTCGCCAATTCGAATCCGCTTCCAGCCATCCTCCGCAAACGCCTCGGCCCCGGACACCACCAGATTCGGGCGAAACCGCAACATTTCCAGCGGGCGACCCACCTTCTGCGACAAATCGTCCAGTGAAGACTGCCCGATCAGCAACAGCGGAAAACCGTCAGCGAACCCGACCCTGTCTTCCACCGTCCCGTAGCCTGAAGGCAACCAGCGAGCGCGTTCTTTCGGCACGTGCACCAGCCGCGTCGGCTTGCCCACCAGGGCGCTGACCCAACGCGCCGCGTCCTCGCCGGCGTCCGGCACCCGAAAAGTGTCGCGCCAGATCGTGATGCCGCGCAGATTGGCCTCTTCATCGACCGGCACCGGCACATCCAGACTGCCCAGGCCCGGCGCCGACAGCGTTACCCCATCGCCCTTCCACAGCACCGACAGCTGCGACATCTGCGGCAGCGCGCGCTGGCTGTAAAAGCGCCCACTGGCTTCGTCCACCAGCATCCAGCGACGATCGCCACTCATGCCCAACTCATCGAAACGGGCCTGCTGCAACGTCTCCGCCATGCAGGATTTGAGGGGGTACCGATACAGTGCGCTGAGGTGAAACATGTACGCGTCCTTATGCCAGAGCGGAAAGCCACCACTCTATACGAGACGCCGGAAAACCAAGCGGTACAGATGCAAAAAAGCCCCTCCATACAGCAAGGGGCTTGAAACAGAACCGGATCAGTTGTCGAGCATGAGCCGCTCGCGGACCACGTCGACCAATTTGTCCGGCTGGAATTTGGAGAGGAAGTTATCGCAGCCAACCTTCTTGACCATGGACTCGTTGAAGCTCCCGGACAGCGAGGTGTGCAGCACGACATAGAGGCCGCGCAAGCGTGGGTCGTTACGGATTTCCGTGGTCAGGCGGTAGCCGTCCATTTCCGGCATTTCGGCGTCGGTGAAGACCATCAACAGCTTGTCGGTCATGACCTCGCCGGTATCTGCCCAGCCCTTGAGCATGTTCAGGGCTTTCAACCCGTCGCGGGCAACGTGCATCTTCACGCCGAGCTGACCCAGGGTGTCACGCAACTGCGAGAGCGCCACGTTGGAATCGTCCACCAACAGCACTTCGCGGCCAATGGCCCGGGCGAGGACCGGATCTTCCAGCTTGTCGCGGGAGACCTTGGCACTGTACGGCACGATCTCGGCGAGGACTTTCTCCACGTCGATGATCTCCACCAACTGGTCATCGACCTTGCTGATGGCGGTCAGGTAATGCTGACGCCCGGCGCTGGTCGGTGGCGGCAGAATCGCCTCCCAGTTCATGTTGACGATACGGTCGACGCCGCCCACCAGGAACGCCTGAACCGAGCGGTTGTATTCGGTGACGATGATTGTGCTCGAAGGCCCCGGCACCAGCGGACGCATGCCGATGGCCTGGGACAGGTCGATCACCGGCAGGGTCTGCCCGCGCAGGTTGACCACGCCGCACACGAACGGATGACGCTGGGGCATCAGTGTCAGCTTGGGCAGTTGCAGGACTTCCTGCACCTTGAATACGTTGATCGCGAACAACTGTCGGCCGGCCAGGCGGAACATAAGGATTTCCAGGCGGTTCTCACCTACCAGCTGTGTACGTTGGTCTACTGTGTCGAGAATGCCAGCCATCTGTTGCTCCTGCAGGGTTCAAGTAAGTCCGCCTACCCTGTATCGGCAGCCCCATGACAGACCTTAATCGGGATAGAAACGCGCGCCGCGCATTTGATGTCACAATAACATCACCGCAGACTCATCGACAGACCCGAGCACTGTCAGACCGGCGAACGGCGCGGCTTTCAGATGCGCGGCCCGATGACCGCCCAGTGCAACCTGCCACCACGAGTAGGGGTAACCCCTAAGGGCAATCGGGGCGAACCTGATATTCGGCTTTTCCAATAGCCATTACTGTGACGCCCTTCTCGTAAATGAATGGAGTCAGGCATGCGGTTGCGCTCGCGGAAGTTTCCCCACTACTCGCCGGAACCCTTGCGAAGAACCCTTCTTTTGAGGCCTGTCTGCAGATGACCGTTTCACGCGGTCATGCTGATCACGCCACCCTGCCTGGCCATTCGCAACAATCAGAAACGCCCTACAGACTTTCCAGTGCCTTCAACATTAACTTTGGGCCACTCGCCCCACGCGACCTGACGTCGCCATTTGTGAAGAGTGGAGATTGCACATGCTGAACGGCAATGAATGGCAGCAGTTGCACGCAGAGTTTCTCAGCGATACCCAGACACTCATGTGCCGCGCCGATGAATGCCTCAGCCATCTGGAATTGATCAGCGATGATGGTGACGCGATGGAATGTCTGCTCACCACATTGCACCACCTTGCCGGCAAGGCAGACACCCATCGCGTGGAAACGGTCTGCGGTTTCGCACGGCAGTTGCGTTATCTCCTTTACTTCGCCAGCGCGGCCGGCCACTTGCAGCCAGAGGCATTGCCCACGCTCAAACGCTGCTTTGAGCTGATGGCCTGGCAGCTTGAACTCATCGACCCCCACACCGGATCGCTGGCGCTGGACGACAGTGAGCAGCGCGGTTTGCTGAACGCATTCGCCTACCAGTGCGGGGTGGGCAAGCCGGACAATAACGTCGCCGCCAATCCAGGCTGGTCGGTCAATCCCGGGCAGCGCGACGTGCTCGCCGCCAGGCACGCCGATCACAGTGAAACGCGATGAATGGCTGCTGATTTCCTGAACACGCACTCGCCTTCCGGACTTGAAAGCTGACTGAACGGACAACCGGCTCTGTTGTTTATGTGAGTCGGGTGTCAACCTCAGCCCTTAATAACGCCGACAATTAAGGTACTATCGGCGCGCTCGAAAGAGCGCTTCAACCAGCACTTTTTCTGTCCATTCGACGAGTCGTTCGAACACGCTGTACCCATACAGAGGAAGTACAGCATTGTGTTTTTCGCAATGCCCTTTCAAATGGCCTGGCAGATCCGTCAGGTGTAGACATCCATTATCGATGGCTTCATCCGCTATGCATGGCAGCAGCAAATTCCCTGGCTTTCTGCGAATGAACCCCGGCAGCACCGTTCGCTGGGCAGGCCTGCTGTGCCTGGCGACCACGGGCTGCAATGTGATCGCGTACCTGGCGAGCGGCGCTCTGCCGCTGGAGCTGGCCATCGTCAACGGGCTGGCATTTGCAGGCCTCTGTTACAGCATGACCCGCCCAAACCGGACCATTCAGTTCCAGCCCAAGGAACTCGCCGATCACATGCTGCAGGTTCAGGAAACCGAACGTCATCGCCTGAGCCGCGATCTGCACGACGACATCGGCCAGATGCTCACGGCAGCAAAGATGCAGAGCGACTGGCTGCAGCGCCGCGCCCCGCAGGAGCTGCACGCGCAGTGCTCGATGCTCATCAACACCCTTGATGAAACCCTGGCGAAGGTTCGCGACCTGTCCGCCATTCTCAACCCCCGACAGCTCACCAGCCTGGGACTGGAAGCCAGCCTGCGCGCGCATTTGCTGCGCACGCTGTCAGCCACTTCCGTGCAGTGGAGCCTGGAATGCCAGCAGCGCCTGGACGGTATTCCCGAAGAGATCGCGGTGGCGGCATTCCGCATTACCCAGGAAGCCGTGACCAATATGCTGCGCCACGCCCAGGCGCAAAACCTGCGCGTGCAACTGCAGCGCCGACCGGAAGGGTTGTGGCTGAACATTCGCGATGATGGTCAGGGATTCGCTCCTGCGCTGAGCCCCGCCGGTCAGGGGCAGCGCGGTATGGCGGGCATGGCCGAGCGCGCGAGCCTGTTGGGCGGTGAATTGAACGTCGCCAGCGAGCCCGGGCAAGGCACCTGCATTCAGGCGTTGTTTCCGTGGGCGCCGCGTGTCCGCGGACGCGCTGAAGGCCGCAAGCCGTGAGTGTCTGCAAAGTCCTTCTGGTGGATGATCACGCGCTGATCCGCGCCGGTGTCCGCGCGCTGGTGTCGGACATCCCGGGTTACGCTGTCATCGGCGAGGCCAGCAATGGCCATCAATTGCTGGAAATGAGCCTGCAGCTGGGACCCGACATCATTCTGCTCGACATCTCCATGGGCGACAGCGACGGGCTGGACGCGTTGCAACGCCTGCGTCAGACGCTGCCGGACAGCAAGGTGCTGATTCTGTCGATGCACACCGAGCCATGCCTGATCATGCGTGCGCTGGCGTGCGGCGCCCACGGTTACCTCCTCAAAGATGCAACCGCCAGCGAGATCGAACACGCGCTGAACGCCCTGCGCGATGGCGAACGCTACCTGAGCCCGGCGATCGCTCACACGGTTATCAGCCAGGCATTGGTCAGCAGCCAGATGACCCCCGTCGAACCCGCCGAGGGTCATAACCTCACCGCCCGCCAGCTGGAAATCCTGCGGCTGGTGGTAAGGGGCGCCTCAACCCGCGAGATCGCAGCTGGCCTCGGTCTGAGCGTCAAGACGGTGGAAACCCATCGCGCGCAGATCATGAAACGGCTGCACATCTACGACGTGCCTGGGCTGGTGCTGTTCTGTGTGAGGGAGAGAATCATCAGCCTGGATGACTGATGGCGTCAGATGAGCGTGCGGTCGCGGCTCATCTGGCGGTTGTTGATGCTCAGGCGAGTTGCCGCGTCTGCCCCAGCAACGGCGAATGCGACGGCAGGTGCACACGCAACGCGCCTGCTCGTGCCTCGAAACGGGTTGCTTCGCCGCTCAGCGGTTCGCCGTCGAGATTGATATTCAGCCCCTGCGCCGACTTGAGCTCGACCCACGGCAGCCGCGCGCGGACGAACATGTTGTCGAGGCCCAGACCGCCTTCGAGCAGGCTCTTCAGCGTGCTCACCACCTCCTGGGGCGCTGGCAGAATACTGATGTCCAGCAGGCCGTCATCGGCGAGGGCTTCCGGGCACAACGGATGGCCGCCGCCCGCCTGACGACCGTTGCCGATCCCCAGCGCCAGCATCTCGCCCTTCCAGTGAAAGTCCGGGCCGGTAAATTCGCCATAAGCCGCTTTCAACTCGCTGAAACGCGTAAGGCCGGTGAACAGATACGCCGCACCACCGAGGATCTTTTTCAGGTCTTCGGAGGTGTTGGCGGTGACCTGGCTGCCAAACCCGCCGGTGGCCATGTTGAGGAACATCTGACCGCCCACCGCACCCATATCAACCGCACGCGCCGGGACATCCAGCAGGTCGAGGGCCTGGTCGGGTTCCAGCGGCACACCCGCCGAACGGGCGAAATCATTGGCCGTGCCCAGAGGCATGATCACCAGACTGGCGTCGACTTCAGACAGCGCCAGCGCCTCCGCCACGTCGCGCAATGTGCCATCGCCGCCACCGGCGATGATCTGCCGATGACCGGCCTCCAGACCCTCACGTACCAGGCGCTGGGCATCGCCCGCTTCCCAGGTCACGCGCACGTCCAGTTCCCAGCCGTGTTTGCGCTTGCGCGCCACCGCCTCGCGGACATCCTCATTGAGCGCCTGCTTGCCGTGAAGAATCAGTAATGCCCTGCGCGCTGCCATGTCCCTTCCTTTTGCGTGTTCGAGTTGATGCGTGATGTGTTGACCGCGCGTGCTGCAAAAAAAGCCCGGTGGATGAAAAATCTTTTAACCCGGCGTCCTCGACAAGAAACGCTTTGGCATTCACCCGGACACGGCTGAAGTTGGATGTCAGCCCGCTCAGTGATGGCAAAAAGCCTTGAATGGCAGGGACTTACGCGCGCCGGCCTTGCCACCGCTTTGAGTTCACCTACGGGCAATGCCGAGTTGCCGGGGGTTTACGCCCCGTAAATAGGGGACGAGAGGCGTTAATTCCGCGTTACAGCCCCTTGAAATGCGCGGGCGGAAAGCGCCTAATCGACAAATAATTGGCTAATTCGACCGAATACTACGATAAAGTCATTAAATTGACTTTTCTCGGAATGATCGGGAATGCAGCCCCAGTCATTGATTCATGGATCGAAGAGGCGAGAAACCCCATGCAACTGATTCCCTGCATTATCGCTGGCGGCGCCGGCACCCGGCTGTGGCCTGTTTCACGGGAGGCGATGCCCAAACCCTTCATGCGCCTGCCGGACGGCGAAAGCCTGCTGCAGAAGACCTTCAATCGCGCCAGCCAGCTGGACGGCGTCGAAAGCGTCCTCACCGTCACCAATCGGGAAGTGTATTTCCGCACCGTCGATGACTACCGGCTGCTGAACACGCACCAGTTGGCGCTCGAGTTTCTGCTCGAGCCGTTCGGCCGCAACACCGCACCGGCCATCGCCGCCGCGGCGCTGCACGTTCAGGAGCGCTATGGCGACGACGCGCAGCTGTTGATTCTGCCGGCGGACCAGTTGATCACTGACGTTGCCGCGTTCGAGGCCGCCGTCCAGAGCGCACGCAAACTGGCCGACGAGGGCTGGCTGGTGACGTTCGGTCTGATCCCGTCCCGCGCCGAAACCGGTTTTGGCTACATCGAGAAAGGCCAGGCCCTCAGCAGCGAGGCCTATCAGGTCGCGCGCTTCGTCGAGAAACCCGATGCCGTGACCGCCGAGGACTATCTCGCGGGCGGTCTGCATTTGTGGAACGCCGGGATGTTCTGCATGCGCGTCGATGTGCTGCTCGCCGAGCTGGAAGCTCACGCGCCCGACGTGCTGACCGCCGTGCGCCATTGCCTGGCGCAGTGCAACAGCAAGGAAGGCCGCAACGAGTTGCAGATCGAGCTGGACAGCACGACCTTCGCCTTGGCGCCGGACATTTCCATCGATTACGCATTGATGGAGCATTCGCAGAAGGTGGCGGTGGTGCCGTGCGAGATGGGCTGGAGCGACATCGGTTCGTGGCAGGCCATTCGCGAGCTGAGTCCGGCCGATGAACATGGCAACCGATGCAACGGCGAGGTGGTGCTGCACGACGTGACCAACTGCTACATCGACTCGAAGAAGCGGCTGGTGGGTGCGGTGGGTCTGGACAACCTGATCATCATCGACACGCCGGATGCGTTGCTGATTGCCGACGCCGATCGCAGTCAGGAGGTCAAGGTTATCGCGCAGGCGCTCAAGCGTCAGGGGCATCCGGCGTACTTGCTGCACAACACCGTGACCCGGCCGTGGGGGACTTACACGGTGCTGGAGGAAGGCAAGCGTTTCAAGATCAAGCGCATTGTGGTCAAGCCGCAGGCGTCGTTGTCGTTGCAGATGCATCATCACCGCAGCGAGCACTGGATTGTGGTCAGCGGCATGGCGCGGGTTACCAATGGGGAGAAGGAGTTCATGCTCGACACCAATGAGTCGACCTTCATCCAGCCCGGGCACACTCATCGGCTGGTCAATCCGGGGGTGATTGATCTGGTGATGATCGAGGTGCAGAGCGGGGAGTATTTGGGAGAGGACGATATCGTGCGTTTTACCGATGTGTATGGGCGGGTGCCTGAAGCAGCCAAGATTTAGGCGTTTCGCAGGTCCACCGCTAGACCCGCGGGGTTGCGTACGAAGGTCAAAATCAAGAGCGTCTGCCTGGGGGCAGACCGTTTCGGCTTCGCCGAGTTACTTGGAAAAGCACCCCAAGTAACCAAGGGTGCTTGCTCTCGGTTTGGCCCGACTTCGTCGGGTTCCCTCACTCCGACGACGCTCCGTGGGCCCGCGCCGAACGGACATCCATGTCCTGACGGCGCTTTCGCGGCATCCATGCCGCTCGGTCCACTGCGCGTCGTCTGCGTTCGGCCTGCACCAAAGTCGCGATTTGTGTCGTCTGAACTTTCTGTGCATGAAGATCAAAAGCGAAAGCACATCAAGAGCTTCCCGGCTGAAGCCGGTCCTACGAGTACCCGCCGTTTGATCGTTCCCACGCTCCGCGTGGGAATGCATCCCGTGACGCTCCGCGTCATTTCCCGAGGCCCGAATGCGCGTCGTCTTAGGGACGCAGAGCGTCCGGAGGGGCGTTACCACGCGGAGCGTGGGAACGATCAGAAACAGCGGCGGCGACCTCGACCGTAGGACCGGCTTCAGCCGGGAAGCCTTTGATCTTGATCTTCATACACAAGAAGCTCAGTCACCGCCCATCGCGACTTGGGTGCAGGCTGAACGCAGGTCTCGCTGCGTGGGCCGAGCGGCATGGATGCCGCGAGAGCCGCCCCCCGCCATGGATGGCGGATGGCGGCGGGCCCACGGAGCGAGACCTGCGTGAAGGAACCCTGAGGAACGAAGGGCCAAACCGAGAGCAAGCACCCTTGGTTACTTGGGGTGCTTTTCCAAGTAACTCGGCGAAGCCGAAACAGTCTGCCCTTAGGCAGACGCCCTTGATCTTCTCTAAGCAGCACCACGCAATCGGGCGAGATTGAGTCTAAGGCGCCCGCGCGCCTTTGACGTACTCAATAAACCTCATCACCGCCGGGGCCTTTTCGTGGCGTCGGTGGATCAGCGACAACGACGAGCTTGGCTGGCAATCCTCAATCCTCCGATACACCACATTCGGCAGACGAATGTGATCCACCACCGACTCCGGCCCCACCGCCACACCCTGACCAAGACTCACCAGCGCAATCACCGACACCAGCCCGCCCGGCTGCGGACCCAGGGTCGGCGCGAAACCGCCGTGGGCCGCCACCTCCAGGGTGCCGGAAATCTGCTCAGGCAGGATGAACGTCTCGTTCTGCAGGTTCACCGCATTGATGAGTTTCAGCTTACACAGCCACGAACTGTCCGGCAGCGCCAGGGCAAACCCCTCCGTCAGCAACTGCACCGCGCTTACGGAATCGGGCAACTGCATGGGAGAGCGGATGAAACCCACGTCCAGCCGCCCCTCCTCTATGAGCCGCGGCAGTGTCGGCATCAGGTGCTCGTTGATGCTGAATTCGACGTCGGCGTAGCGCTCACGAAACTGGCTGACGTGGCGCTGCAGTACCCCGGAAAACACCGCTGAGGCGACGTAGCCCAACTCGATCCTGCCGGCCTCGCCACGGCCGGCGCGCTGGACGTTGTACTGCGCGGTTTCAAACTGACGCACCGCCAGTTCGGCCTCGATCTGCAGCGCGCGCCCCGCTTCCGTCAGCCTCACCTCCCGCTGTTCCCGCAAAAACAGTCGGGTGCCCAGCGCGTTCTCCAGGTCCTGAATCTGCCGTGTGAGCGTGGGCGGCGCGATGCCCAGTTGCTCGGCGGCGCGCGTGAAATGCCGATGGCGGGCAACGGCCAGAAAGTAGCGAAAATGACGGATTTCCATGGAGCGTTACCTGAGAGGTAATGAAAAAGCGGGGAGCGGGTAACAGAGCATAGGGCATATCCCCTTACTCTGTTCAGGCGACGAACCCTTTCATATCGACCTGCGTTAGTCAGCACCTAACAGCGTCCGGAGCCCCCATACATGTCTCGACCCAGCCCCCGCATGACCCTGCTCACAGCCTCCGGCGTGTGCGCGTTGATCGTGCTCGACACCAATATTGTCGCCGTGACACTGCCGAGCATCGCGCGTGACCTGGGCGCAGGTTTTGCTGATATCGAATGGGTGGTCAGCGCCTATATGCTGGCCTTCGCCGCGCTGTTGCTGCCAGCGGGCAGCCTGGCCGATCGCTTTGGCCGCAAGCGCATGCTGATCATCGGGCTGGTGCTGTTCATTCTGGCGTCGCTGGGCTGCGGCGCGGCGCCGGACATTCTGTTCCTCGACATCGCCCGGGCGATCAAGGGCGTTGGCGCGGCCTTGCTGTTGACCTCGGCGCTGGCGACCATCGGCCACGTTTTCCACGACGAAGCCGAGCGCGCCAAGGCCTGGGCGTTCTGGGGCGCGTGCATGGGCGTGGCCATGACCGCCGCCCCCACGATCGGCGGGTTGATTGCCGAGCTGATCGGCTGGCGCTGGATTTTCTACCTCAACCTGCCCGTGGGTCTGGGGCTTTTGGTGATGGTCGTGCGTAACATCCAAGAGTCGCGCAACGAGCAGTCGGCGCGTCTCGATCCTTGGGGCAGCCTGTTTTTCAGCACCAGCCTGCTGAGCCTGATCTGGGGCCTGATCGAAGCCAACCGAATCGGCTGGCACCACCCGCTCACGTCCATGCGCCTGGCAGCGGGGGCGGTGCTCCTCGTGCTGTTCGTCATCGCCGAGCGCCTGCAGCGTCGGCCGATGGTCGATTTGCAGCTTTTCAACTACACGCGCTTCATCGGCGCCCTGCTCGGCATGTTCGCCTACGCCGGCTGCGCCCAGGTGATGATGACGTTGCTGCCGTTTTACCTGCAGAACGGCCTGGGCTTCAGCGCCATTGATTCGGGCCTGGGGATGCTGCCGTTCGCGATCACCATGCTGCTGTTGCCGCGCTTCGGGCCGACGCTGTCACGGCACCTGTCGCCGGCCGCCATGATGGCGCTGGGCCTGACCCTTGTGGGCGTCGGCAACCTGCTGTGCGCCTGGGCCACCGGGATTGGCGGCTACCCGGCATTCGCCGCGGCGATGGCCGTGACTGGGGCGGGCGCAGGCTTGCTCAACGGTGACACGCAGAAGAACATCATGGCCTGCGTACCCCGCGAACGCACCGGCATGGCGTCGGGGATGAGCACGACCATGCGGTTCAGCGCGATCATGCTGGCGATCGGCGTCTACGGCGCGCTGCTCGCCAGCCATACGCTCGGATCGCTGAAGAACACACTGGCGACCGTTGCGCCCCACCTTGTCGATCAGGCCGAGCACATCGCCTCACGGGTGGTGGCCGGCGACATGAACGCTGCGCTGCAAACCGTCGATGCCAGCGCGCGGGGAATGATTCAGCCGCTGGCCCGCGACGCATTTGTCTCGGGCTTCGGCTCGGTGTTGTGGGTTGCGGGCCTGATCGCCCTGTTCGCGGCGGTGCTGGTAGGCACGCTGATGCGCAAGCCCATTCCGCTGATGCACCTGAAAACCGCCTGATCGAGGCGACCGCTCAAGCGAATCTTCAGCGGGCTGCGAGGGCCCACACCCGGGCGATATCCCGGGCGCGGTCGTGGAGCAACGTCGCGGCGTTGGCGCAGGCGAACTCCAGCGTCATCGGCCCGCTGGTCACGGCGAAGGCGGCGCTGATGCCGTGGGCATACAGGTCGGCGTAGCCCTCCCCCAGTGTCCCGGCCAACACGATCACCGGCACGTTGTTGCGTTGAGCCATCCGGGCGACGCCGAAAGGGGTTTTGCCGCGCAGGGTCTGGGCGTCGAAACGGCCTTCGCCGGTGATCACCAGGTCTGCATCCTCCAGGGCATCGGCCAGTCCGGTCAGGTCGGCGACCACCTCCACACCGGGGCGGAACGACGCGTTCAGATAGGCCTTGGCCGCGAAGCCCATGCCGCCTGCCGCGCCGCTTCCAGGGTATTCGCTGTCGTCGCGGCCCAGTGCCTGAGCCGAGTGCTTGGCGAAATGCCCGAGGGCTGCGTCCAGCGCCAGCACCTGCTCGGGGGACGCGCCCTTCTGCGGGCCGAAGATGTGCGACGCGCCCTGCACGCCGCACAGGGGATTGTTGACGTCGGCGGCGACCTCGAACTGCACACTGCTCAGGCGCGGGTCGAGCCCGGTCAGGTCGATACGCGCGAGTTGTGCCAGGGCCAGGCCACCGGGAGCGAGGGGCTGGTCGTCCCGGTCGAGAAAGCGCGCACCCAGCGCCGACAGCATGCCGGTGCCGGCATCATTGGTCGCGCTGCCGCCGATGGCCAGGATTACCCGCTCGGCGCCAGCGTCCAGGGCGGCCTTGATCAGCTCGCCAGTGCCAAACGTGCTGGTGATGGTCGCGTCGCGCTGATCCAGGCTCAGCAGTTGCAGACCGCTGGCCATGGCCATTTCGATGATCGCCGTGCGCGTGTCCGCCAGCCAGCCCCACTGCGCCTGCACGGGCTGCGCAAGCGGTCCGCTGACCTGATTGCTCATCCACTCACCGTCGCACGCCGCCAAGACCGCTTCGATGGTGCCCTCGCCGCCATCAGCCATCGGGCACTCGACCAGTTCGGCGTCAGGCCAGACGTCGAGGAGCCCGGCAGCGATGGCGTGGGCGACACTTTGGGCGCTGAGGCTGTCTTTGAACGAGTCCGGGGCGATGACGATTTTCATGTTGTTCTCCTTGTCTGATGGCCGATCTTCGCACCCTGAAGCGACTTTACCGCCTTACGCTTGCACAACAGGTGGCTCGCTCGGTTGTTCATACGAACAACGCTGCGAAAGCGCCTTACTTGACCACCATCTGCGCGCCGAGATAAAGGCGCAGCAGGTCCTCGGTCCGGTAGGGATCGCAGCCGGTCAGTTCGGCGATTTTCTCCAGCCGGTAGCGCAGGCTGTTGCGATGGATGCCCAGCGTGTCGGCGCAGGCCTGGCTTTCGCCGCTGTAGTCGAACCAAGCGCGCAGGGTGTCGAGCAATTGCGGGTTATCGAGCAGGCGCTTGATCGGCTCGGCGATGCCTTCGGCCAACCAGTCGTGGCGGTTGCGCCAGAACAGCAGCGCGACGCGATGGCTGGCCAGCCGCAGCAGTTTGACAGTCGGCCGCAAGTGGCGCGCGTAATCGAGCAGGTCGCGGGCGGCGGTGCAGGCGGCGCGCAGGGAGGCCAGGTCCGCCGAAGTTTCGACGGTTGCCATGCGTTGCACGGGCCAGCCCTGTTCGTCGAAAAGCGCCAGCAGCAAAGCGTCGTCGCGGTCCTTGCCCACCGCGCGGCACCAATAAATCAGACCCGGCTCGCACGGCAGGCACCAGCTGTTGGCGTAACGCCCCAACAGCCACGCACTCATCGCACCGGCATAGGTCGCGCCTTCAGGCAGTTCGAGCAACACGGCCTGGCGCGGCAACTGCGGCTGCAAACCCAGCTGTTCAGCTTCGGCGACCAGATGGGCAGCGCTGTCGCCGAGCAAGAGCCGCGACAGCAAGTCTTCACTGCGCTGATGCCGCCATTGCTGATCGGCCTGCTGGCGTCGATGCTCCATGAGCATCTCGGCGGTCATCTTCACCAGCTCCGCGTAAACCCGCACATCATCGGGCTCGCCGGTGATGCCGAGCACGCCGATCAGTTTCTGATCCAGCATTAACGGCAGATTCACCCCCGGGCGCACGCCGTCGAGCTGTCGGGCGGTGTGCGAATCGATCTCCACCACGCGGCTGTTGGCGAGGACCAGCTGCGCCCCTTCATGCCGGGTGTACAACCGCTCGGCCTCGCCGCTGCCAATGATGATGCCCAGGTAATCCATGACGTTGACGTTGCACGGCAAAATCGCCATCGCCCGGTCGACGATGTCCTGGGCCAGGGCGTGGTCAAGGGCGAACATGAGGGGTGTCTGCGCAGCGAAGGGAATGAGGGTTCATACACATCAGGTCTTGTTTTTGTGGGTGGTGGGAGTCTGCCTGAATTTTCCCAAGACTTCTCGCGCCAGACCCGCTGCGTTGATATCCAGCAGGGGCAGGCCATGGCAGAGTGCGACCATACCTTTATGGCCATCTCGAGAAATGTCTACTTATGTTGAGAACCGCCGTCAAAAAGCTACACCGCCTCACCCTCCTCCTCTCCGCCCTGACCCTTCAGGCCTGCGCCTCCACCGAGGTGCCCCTGGGACAGGCGAGTTTTGCCGAATATCGCCAGCAGACCATTGCCTGGATGGAGCAGAACCGGGCCTTTCAGACGCCTGATCACCCTACCGAGGTCGAGTGGAATGCACCTCGGGAATGGCGGCCCAAAGCGCCAGCCACGCGGGGGATTTTATTGGTCCATGGCCTCGGCGACTCGCCGTGGTCGTTCAATGACGTCGGCGAGGCGCTCGCGGCGCAGGGGTTTCTGGTGCGCACGGTGTTGCTGCCGGGGCACGGCAGCAAGCCGGCGGACATGCTGGATGTGACGCTCAGACAGTGGCAGCAAGTGGTGCGGGAGCAGACGCAGATTCTTGAGCGGGAGGTGCCGACGGTGTATCTGGGCGGGTTTTCGACCGGTGCGAACCTGGTGCTGGATTATGCGTACGAGCACCCGAATATCGCCGGCCTGGTGCTGTTCTCTCCGGCCTTCAAACCTGCGAACACCTACGCCTGGGTCACTCAATACATCGGCTGGTTTCGCCCCTGGCTGGCGAAACCGGATGATGGCGTGCGTCCGATGCAGACGCCGGTTCGCTACCTGAACGTGCCCACCAACGGTTTCGCCCAGTTCTACCGCAGCGCGCTGTTGGCCCAAAAGCACCTCGACAAAGGGGCCTACGACAAGCCGGTGTTCGTCGCCATTACCGAGCACGACTCGGTGCTGGATACCGGTTACGTGCTGGACAGCTTCAACGCGCGCTTCACCCATCCGCTCAGCCGGCTGATCTGGTACGGCAACGACCCGGCTGCGGCGCAGAAAAACCCGAAGGTGCGGGTGCGCAGCGATCTCCTGCCGGAATACCGCATCGCCCAGTTCTCGCACATGGGGTTGATGTTCTCACCTGCAAACCCGTTGTACGGGGTGAATGGCCGTCAGCGGATCTGCTGGAACGGCCAGTCATCCGCCGACATGCAGAAATGCCTGAATGGCGAGCCGGTGTGGTATTCGGATTGGGGCCATCGTGAACCGGGCAAAGCCTTCGCGCGGCTGACGTTCAATCCGTATTTCGAGTGGCAGTCGGGGGTGATGATGGAGGTTCTGGCGTCCCCATAGTGGGACCGGCTTCAGCCGGGAAGAGGCCAGTGAGAGCAACACACATTTCGCGGTGTGACACCCGACGCCTTCCCGGCTAAAGCCAGTCCTACAGGAAGACCGCGTTCAAATAGTGGGACCGGCTTCAGCCGGGAAGAGGCCAGTGAGAGCAACACACATCTCGCGGTGTGACACCCGACGCCTTCCCGGCTAAAGCCAGTCCCACTATTGGCCGCAGTCACTCTCACTTACTGCATTCCCATCAATCCCGCGCCATCACTCCACCGGCGCCAGGCGCTCCCGGCTATTGCTCAGGTGAGTCCACATTGCGGCGCGGGCGGCGTCGGGGTCCTGGCGGCGGATGGCGGCGAGGATGGCTTCGTGTTCGAGGTTGGCCAGATACGCACTGTGGGTGAGGCTCGCCCCGGCACGTTCGCTGGTGGCGATGCGGCTGCGCGGGATAACGGCGATGCCGAGGTTCTGCAGGATCTCCACGAAATACGGATTGCCGGTGGCCTCGGCGATCAGCAGATGAAAGCGTCGGTCCGCTTCGACGCAGCTGTCTTCCTTGGCCAGCAGGTCCTGATAATCATCCAGCGCGGCGCGCATCGCCGTTAGCTGTGATTGACTGCGGCGTTGCGCGGCCAGGGCGACGGCCTGGGTTTCCAGGCCCATGCGCAGTTCGATGATGTGCCGCACGCTGAACGCGGTTTCCACCTTCAGGTGCAGCCCGCTCTGCTCCGAACGCGCCAGCACGTAGGTGCCTTTGCCCTGATGGGTCTCGACCAGCCCGGACGCCTGCAATTTGGAAATCGCCTCGCGCACGACGGTGCGGCTCACGCCATGCTCGCGGACGATCTCGCTCTCCGACGGCAACTTCGCACCCGTCGCAATGGTGCCCATCAGGATCCGCTGACTCAGGTCGGTGACCAGGTCCGTCGCCAGGCTGTGCTGGCGACGCTTGGGTGGCAAGGGTCCGGTGCTGTTCAAATAAAGTCGTCCTATAAGTGCCGAAAAGAACGGCGGCCGCAGAGGCCTGCCATCCACTTGTATTTTCCTGACCACCCGCGCTCGATGCACGCACTCAGCCACTCGCCGGAAACTCATCGCGAAACGGCCAGGAACCCCGAAAACAGCGCCAAACAGCAGCGCCCAGCAACTCATTCCACTTGTCAGACAGGCGAGCCTAGCCCGACGAAATACTTCTTGCAACCCCCGTAAATCCGGTTGCCAAGGCCATCATTACTTGTATGATGACTGGCAACAAGGCTACACACCTTGTCACACACAACGTGCTTGACCACCCGCATAAAAATAATCAGTGGGAGTTACCAGAGTGAACACATCCTCAACACGGGCGGATGACGCCTCCGATTCCGTCCTGCAATCGGCGGTCTCGAAAGTCAAACGACACATCCTGCCGCTGTTCGTCATCATGTTCATCGTCAACTACATCGACCGGGTCAACATCGGCTTCGTGCGTAGTCACATGGAACATGACCTGGGTATCGGCGCGGCCGCCTACGGTTTCGGTGCCGGCCTGTTCTTCATCGCGTATGCGATGTTCGAAGTCCCCTCCAACATCCTTCTGCAGAAAGTCGGCGCGCGCATCTGGCTGACCCGCATCATGCTCACCTGGGGCATCGTCGCCGCCTGCATGGCGTTCATTCAGACCGAAACCCACTTCTACATCCTGCGCTTCCTGCTGGGCGTGGCCGAAGCCGGGTTCTTCCCGGGCGTGATCTACTACTTCACCCGCTGGTTGCCCGGCGTCGAGCGTGGCAAGGCCATCGCCATCTTCCTCAGCGGCTCGGCCTTCGCGTCGGTGATCTCCGGCCCGCTCTCCGGCCTGTTGCTGCAGATCGACGCGCTGGGCTACCACGGCTGGCAGTGGATGTACTTCATCGAAGGCATGTTCTCCGTCGGCCTGTGCTTCTTCGTCTGGTTCTGGCTCGACTCCAAACCCCACGACGCCAAATGGCTGACCGAGGCCGAGAAGGACGCGCTGGTCAACACCATCGACGCTGAACAGAAGGCTCGCGAAGCGGCCAACCCGGTCAAGCTGTCCATCGGCAAGCTGCTCAAGGACCCGCAGATCATCCTGTTCTGCCTGATGTACTTCTTCATCCAGCTGACCATCTACGCGGCGACGTTCTGGCTGCCGAGCATCATCAAGAAGATGGGCGACCTCACCGACTTCCAGGTCGGCCTGTTCAACTCGATCCCGTGGTTTATCGCCATCGTCTGCATGTACGGCTTCGCCTCGCTGTCGGCCAAGTGGAAGCACCAGCAAGCGTGGGTGGCCGTCGCGTTGTTGATCGCGGCAGCAGGGATGTTCATGTCGACTACGGGCGGTCCGGTGTTTGCCTTTGTTGCGATCTGCTTCGCGGCGATGGGCTTCAAGTCGGCGTCGTCGCTGTTCTGGCCGATCCCCCAGGGCTATCTGGATGCACGGATCGCCGCGGGGGTCATCGCGCTGATCAACTCCGTGGGCAACCTGGGCGGTTTCGTTGCGCCGACCACCTTCGGCATCCTCGAACAGCAGACCGGTTCGATCCAGGGCGGCCTGTATGGCCTGACTGTCACCTCGATCATCGCCGCGATTCTGGTGTTCACCGTGCGCACGACGCCCAAGCCCGGCGCGGTGCCGGTGGCCAAGGTCGACGTGACGCCCAGCCACACCTGAGTCAGGCGCTCCAAGCGCTGAACTCGACGTTCTGAACCTCTTAAAGAAAGCGCCACGCCGCGCTCGGTATTACCAAGGATTTAGCGATGAACACACAGACTTCCGGCAGCACCCCCGTCATCACCGACATGCAGGTCATTCCGGTGGCTGGCCACGATGACATGCTGCTCAACCTCAGCGGCGCCCACGGCCCGTATTTCACCCGTAACATCGTCATCCTCAAGGACAACGCCGGCAACACTGGCGTGGGTGAAATCCCCGGCGGCGAGAAAATCCGCCAGACCCTCGAAGACGCACGCACGTTGGTGGTCGGCAGCAGCATCGGCAACTACCAGAAGATCCTCAACGACGTGCGCCGCACCTTTGCCGAGCGCGATGCCGGCGGTCGCGGCCTGCAGACCTTCGACCTGCGCATCACCATCCACGCGGTGACCGGCATTGAAGCGGCGGTGCTGGATTTGCTAGGTCAGCACCTTGAAGTGCCGGTCGCCGCACTGCTCGGCGAAGGACAGCAGCGTGATGAAGTGAAGATGCTGGGCTACCTGTTTTACGTCGGTGACCAGACCAAAACCAACCTGCCCTATCGCACCGAAGCCGATGCTGACAATGCGTGGTTTCGCGTTCGTCACGAAGAAGCACTGACCCCGGACGCGGTGGTGCGTCTGGCCGAGGCGGCTTATGCGCAATACGGTTTCGAGGACTTCAAACTCAAGGGCGGCGTGCTCAGCGGCGATGCGGAAATCGAAGCCGTCACGGCACTGGCCGAACGCTTCCCGAAAGCGCGCATTACCCTCGACCCGAACGGCGCCTGGTCGCTGAAAGAAGCGGTGCGTCTGTGCCGCGATCAGCACAAAGTGCTGGCCTATGCCGAAGACCCGTGTGGCGCCGAGAACGGTTACTCGGGCCGCGAAGTCATGGCTGAATTCCGTCGCGCCACCGGCCTGCGCACCGCCACCAACATGATCGCCACCGACTGGCGCGAAATGGGTCATGCCATCCAGCTTCAATCGGTGGACATCCCCCTGGCCGACCCGCACTTCTGGACCATGCAGGGTTCGGTGCGCGTCGCGCAGATGTGCAACGAATGGGGCCTGACCTGGGGTTCGCACTCCAATAACCACTTCGATATTTCCCTGGCGATGTTCACCCACGCCGCCGCCGCTGCGCCGGGCAACATCACCGCCATCGACACCCACTGGATCTGGCAGGACGGCCAGCGCCTGACCAAGGCACCGCTGCAGATCATCGGCGGCAATGTGCAGGTGCCGAAGAAGCCCGGGCTGGGTGTGGAGATAGACATGGACCAGGTGGCCAAGGCCCACGAGCTGTACAAAGGCATGGGCCTTGGTGCGCGGGATGACAGCGTCGCCATGCAGTTCCTGGTGCCGAACTGGACGTTCAACAACAAGCAGCCGTGCCTGGTGCGCTGATCGACTGACCCGAGCCGGCCCCCCTGCGGCTGAACAGCGGCGACCGGACAGAATCACCTAAATTGCCAAATGGCGACCGGCGCGTAACCCCTTGCGCGCCGTTTTTCTTCATCATCTCCCATAGCGGCCGCGTGCTACTGTTTGCGCATCTCACTGCCCTGAAGTCCTCTATGTCCCGCCTTGCCAAGACCCACCCTCGCCTGACCATTGCCACCCTCGTCGGCGTCGCCGCCGGTATTGCAAGCGCGTTCATCGCCCCGGATATTTCAGTGATCAGCAAATGCCTGATCGGCTGGAACGTCGCCGGCTGGCTGTACAT
Source organism: Pseudomonas sp. GW821-FHT07F05 (assembly GCF_059418765.1). Classification (NCBI taxonomy): domain Bacteria; kingdom Pseudomonadati; phylum Pseudomonadota; class Gammaproteobacteria; order Pseudomonadales; family Pseudomonadaceae; genus Pseudomonas; species Pseudomonas sp. GW821-FHT07F05. Next base: position 246,632 of record NZ_JBWKQL010000004.1, on the reverse strand, counting down.
GGCGATGATCATGCGCCGCACCTTCAAATCCAGCGCGGATGACGTGCGCCGGGTCGCGGAAATCGAGGACGAGAACGCCGGCGTGGTCCTGTTCGTCGTCTGCGTGGCGGCGATTGCCAGCCTGGCGGCGATCATCCTGGAGCTGGCCGGCATTCAGGACATGAAGGACGCCGACAAAGCGCTGCATTACGCCTTCACCGGCTTCACCATCCTTGGCTCATGGCTGCTGATCGGCGTGGTCTTCAGCCTGCATTACGCCCGGGTGTTCTACACCTGGCGCGGCGACAAGCCGGCGCTGCGCTTTGCCGATGGCGAGGAGAACCCGGACTACTGGGATTTTCTGTATTTCTCCTTCACCCTGAGCGTCGCCGTGCAGACCTCCGACGTCGGCGTCGCCACCCGCGGCTTGCGCAAAGTGGTGCTGGCGCAGTCGCTGATCGGCTTTGTGTTCAACACCTCGATTCTGGGGTTCTCGATCAACATCGCGGCCGGGTTGTTTAACTGACATTTAGCGCAGGTACTGGCATCTTCGCGAGCAAGCTCGCTCCCACAGGATCCGGGTTGATTCGGGATCTGTGCCACGCCGGTCGCTCCCACAAAGAAGCCCACTCCAAGCGGTTTCGGGCTTCCAGAGCCGTGCAGGCAGGCGTACTGTGAGCGCCACAAAATCCAACATCGCTGCTGAACGAGGCCTCGCTCAATGACTCAGGATTCCGGGTTGAAGATTGCCGTACTCGACGACTGGCAATCGGTCGCTGAAAACGTTGTGGACTGGACCGTATTGAAGCCCATTGGCGAGGTCAGTTTTCTGCATGACTACCCGGCCGAAACTGATGCCATGGTCGCCCGCCTCAAGGACTTCCAGATCCTCTGCGTGATGCGCGAGCGCACGGTTTTCGATGACGCCCTGCTCAGTCAGCTACCCAACCTGAAACTGCTGGTCACCGGCGGCATGCGCAACGCGGCGCTGGACCTGAAGGCCGCCGCACGCCTGGGCATCACCGTGGTTGGCACCGACAGCTACAAGTACGCGACGCCGGAACTGACCTGGGCGCTGATCATGGGCGTGACCCGCAACCTGGTCGCCGAAGCCAACTCCCTGCGCGCGGGCGACTGGCAGATCGGCATCGGCAGCGACCTGTATGGCAAGACCCTGGGCATCGTCGGCCTGGGCAGCATCGGCCAAAAGATCGCCCGCTACGGCAAGGCCTTCGACATGAAAGTCATTGCCTGGAGCGAGAACCTGACAGCCGAACGCGCCGCCGAGCATGGCGTGACGTACGTCAGCAAGCAGGCACTGTTCGAGCAATCGGACGTGGTGTCGGTGAATCTGGTGCTCAGCGAGCGCAGTCGTGGGCTGGTGGATGCCGAGTCGCTAAACCGCATGAAGCCGACGGCGTATCTGGTAAATACCGCGCGCGGGCCGATCGTCGACGAAGACGCGCTGATTGAGGTGCTCACGCAGAAGAAAATCGCTGGCGCCGCGCTGGACGTTTACAGCGTCGAGCCGTTGCCGGCCAATCATCCGTTCCGCACGCTGCCCAACGTCCTGGCCACGCCTCACGTGGGCTACGTGACAGAAAACAACTACCGGATGTTCTTCAGCCAGATGATTGAGGACATTCAGGCCTGGCACGCTGGCGCGCCGATCCGCGTGTTTGCCTGACCGCGCTCTTCACTCATCGCCTCAAGACCCAGCCTCAAGACTCACTGCATCAAGGACTCAGATGATGACCACGCCGCTTTCCCGCTTGCCCTCCGACCCCCGCGCCGCGTTGCTGGTGATCGACATGCAATACGACTTCATGCCCGGCGGCGCGCTGGCCGTGGCCGAGGGCGATGCGCTGGTGCCGCTGATCAACCGCCTCGGCGCGCAGTTTCGCAATGTGGTCATGGCCCAGGACTGGCACCCGCGCGGGCATGTGTCGTTTGCGTCCAGCCATGCCGGTCGCGCGCCATTTGAAAGCATCACCCTGCCCTACGGCGCGCAGACGCTGTGGCCCGATCACTGCGTGCAAGGCAGCCACGGCGCTGCATTGCATGCGGATCTGAATATCACCCACGCGCAGTTGATCCTGCGCAAGGGCTGCAACGCCGGCATCGACAGCTATTCCGCGTTCGTCGAAGCCGACCGCACGACGCGCACCGGGCTGGCCGGGTATCTGAGCGAGCGTGGTATCGACAGCGTGTTCGTGGTCGGTCTGGCCCTGGATTTCTGCGTGGCCTGGACCGCGCTGGACGCCCGGGCGGCCGGTTTCAACACCTGGGTGATCGCCGACGCGTGCAAGGCCATCGACCTCAATGGCTCGCTGGACCAGGCCTGGAAAGACATGGCGCTGGCGGGGGTCAATCGGATCGACAGTGCAGAGCTCACTGAATAAACACACAGCCCCCTGTGGGAGTGAGGTTGTTCACGAAGAGGCCGGGACATTCAGCCACTTTCTCCGGCGGCTGAAAGTCAGTTTTCGCGAGCAAGCTCGACTCCCACGGGATGGTGGTGCGCCTCGGAATCTCAGGTTGCTGCAGGACTTGTGGGAGTGAGCTTGCTCGCGAAGAGGCCGGGACGGTCAGCCACTTTCTCCGGCGGCCGAAAGTCAGTCTTCGCGAGCAAGGTGGAGCGCCACCCCGGTCACTCCCACGGGATAGTGGACTGACTCATATTTCGGCCAGTTCGGAGGACCTGTGGGAGTGAGCTTGCTCGCGAAGAGGCCGGGACATTCAGCCACTTTCTCCGGCGGCCGAAAGTCAGTCTTCGCGAGCAAGGTGGAGCGCCACCCCGGTCACTCCCACGGGATAGTGGACTGACTCTATATTTCCGCCAGTTCGTAGGACCTGTGGGAGTGAGCTTGCTCGCGAAGAGGCCGGGACGGTCAGCCAGTTTCTCCGGCGGCTGAAAGTCAGTCTTCGCGAGCAAGCTCGCTCCCGCGCGATAGTGGACTGACTCATATTTCGGCCAGTTCGTAGGACCTGTGGGAGTGAGCTTGCTCGCGAAGAGGCCGGGACATTCAGCCACTTTCTTTGGCGGCCGAAAGTCAGTCTTCGCGAGCAAGGTGGAGCGCCACCCCGGTCACTCCCACGGGATAGTGGACTGACTCAATATTTCGGCCAGTTCGGAGGACCTGTGCGTGTCCGCATCCGCAGGCAGCTCCTACAGCAATAGGCCTCAATCCTGCCCCAATGCAAAGCGTTTCAACCCTTCCCCCTCCATCCGGTAACGCACCCACTCGTCCTGGGGCTCGGCGCCGATTGATTTGTAGAAGTCGATCGCCGGCTGGTTCCAGTCCAGCACGCTCCACTCCAGACGACCACAGCCGCTGTCATGGGCGATCCGGGCCAGATGGCGCAGCAGTTTCTTGCCGGCACCGGCGCCCCGATGCGCAGCGGACACGTACAGATCCTCAAGGTACAGGCCCTTGCGGCCCAGCCAGGTGGAATAGCTCAGGAAGTACACGGCGAAACCTATGGGCTGGCCGTCCAGCAGGCAGATTAGGGCCTTGGCCGGCGAAGCTTCGTCGAACAGGCTTTGCTCAATGTCAGCGACGCTGGCCTTGACCTCGTGCTCGGCTTTTTCGTAGATCGCCAGCTCGGTGATAAAGCCCAGGATGACGGCGGCGTCGTCACGGGTGGCATCGCGGATGTGAAGGCTCAAAGGGGGGCTCCCGGGTCAGTGAAAAGGCTGCCGCCGTTGGCGAACGACGGGTGACGGATTGTGTCTCAAGCAGCAGCGCCGCGCAGCAAGCACGTGCACGCCAGCCGCCGCCTCCCTCGAACATCGAAAGCAGAATGCTCTGACCACGAGCACTGAATCATCCAAAGGATCGCCATGGAACACGAACCAGACGGCAAGACCCCCGGCCTCACGGCGGAAGAAGAACGCGACATCGACGAAAACCAGCCGCCCCGCGCCGCCGTCCTCCACGAAACGATCCGCATGCAGGGCGATCAGGAACTGGAGCGCAACGTCGCCGCGCTGTTCTGGTCGGCCCTCGCGGCCGGGCTGACCATGGGCCTGTCGCTGATGGCGATGGGGCTGTTGAACTCTCGCCTGCCCGATGCCGAAGGCTTCAAAGTCATCGCCAGCTTCGGCTACTGCGCAGGCTTTCTGGCGGTGATTCTGGCCCGTCAGCAGCTGTTCACCGAAAACACCCTGACCGCCGTGCTGCCGGTGATGAGCAAGCCGACGCTGAAAAACGTCGTCCGCCTGTTGCGGCTGTGGACCGTGGTGCTGGTAGGTAACCTGTGCGGCACGCTGCTGGTGGCCTACGTCATGCTGCACCTGCCGATCTTCGACACCAAGACCGACCAGGCTTTCCTCGAAATCGGCCGCAAGGTGATGGAGAACGACAGCGGGCAGATGTTCGCCAAAGGCATTATCTCCGGCTGGATGATCGCCACCATGGTGTGGATGATCCCGTCCATGGAATCGGCCAAGGTCGCCATCATCGTGATGATCACCTACCTGATGGCCCTGGGGGATTTCACCCACATCGTGGTCGGCTCGGCGGAAGTCTCGTATCTAGTGTTCGCCGGCGAGCTGCCATGGAAGGATTTCTGGCTGACATTCGCAGGCCCGACACTGGGTGGCAACATCATCGGCGGCAGCTTCATCTTCGCGTTGATCAGCCATGCGCAGATCCGCAGCGAAGGCGAAACGCCGGACAAGAAAGGCCAGAAGAAAGTGCTGGACGAAAAGCTGAAGCAAGAGCTGCGTCAGCCCAAAGCTGAATCCGATCGAAAAGGCGCTTGAAGCGGTAGGAAATGTGACAGTGACCGTTGTGCCTGGGTGTGACACCGGTCATGTGGGAGTGAGCTTGCTCACGAAGGCGTCGGACCTGACAGTCAAGGGTCGCCTGATACAACGCATTCGCGAGCAAGGTGGAGCGCCACCCCGGTCGCTCCCACACTGATCGCTGACCTGTCAGGAATCGAGCGCCTGCCCACTCCCCCCGGCGCGCTGGCTAGCACCAAAACGCCCCTCATGCCCTTCTTAAATTATTTTTAAGAAATCCCGACTACGTTTAAAGGCAAAATGCAGCCTTCTGTCCTCTCACGTGGCCCTGATCTCACATGACGCGAATTCTGACAATCGAAGACGATGCCGTCACCGCGAAGGAAATCGTTGCCGAACTGAGCAGCCACGGCCTGCAGGTGGACTGGGTCGACAACGGTCGCGAGGGCCTGGTCCGCGCGGTCAGCGGCGATTACGACCTGATTACCCTCGATCGCATGCTGCCGGAAGTCGACGGTCTGGCGATTGTCACCACCATGCGCGCTCTGGGTATCGCCACGCCGATTCTGATGATTAGCGCGCTGTCCGATGTAGATGAGCGGGTGCGCGGGTTGCGCGCGGGTGGGGATGATTACCTGTCCAAACCCTTCGCCTCCGACGAAATGGCCGCCCGGGTGGAAGTCTTGCTGCGCCGCAGCAATCCGGGGACTCAGGCCGAGACCATGCTCAAGGTCGCCGACCTCGAACTCAATCTGATCACCCGAGAAGCCAGCCGCGCCGGGCAGCCGCTGAACCTGCTGCCGACCGAATACAAGCTGCTGGAATTCCTGATGCGCAACAGCGGGCAGATCATCACGCGCATGATGATTTTTGAAGAAGTCTGGGGTTATCACTTCGACCCCGGCACCAACCTGATCGACGTGCACATCGGTCGCTTGCGCAAGAAAATCGATCCCCCTACCCTGACGCCGCTGATACGTACCGTTCGAGGCTCAGGTTATGTCATTGCCGAACCCGTCTAAGGGCTGGCGCTCCTCCAGCAGCCGGCTGCTGGCGCTGTACAGTTTCCTGTTTGTGGCCTGGAGCAGCATCCTCATGGGGGTGCTGTACTGGGAAGTCACCAGTTACCTCAACACCCTCGCCCGCCACTCGTTGATGCAGCGCCAGCAGTTGTTCTCGCGATTCGAAGGCGCGCAGCTGGACGATGCGTTGCGCACCAGCGATAAATTCGACATGCGTTCGGTCGACGCCTACGGGCTGTTCGACAAGGACATGAACCCCATCAGCGGCCCGATCCAGAGCATTCCCGACGGCCTCAAGCTGACCGGGGAAATCCAGGAACTGGCCACCTGCATCGATTCCGACGACCCGGACCTGCCCAGCTCGGGCTGCGACGCCGTGGCGATCCATACGCTGGATGATCGCTGGCTGATTCTGGTGCGCGACAACGGTTCGCTGTTCGCCGTGACCACGCTGATTCTGCGCGCGCTGCTGTGGGGCATTTCGCTGACGATCATTCCGGGTATCGCTGGCTGGCACTTGCTGGGACGCCGGCCGCTGCAACGCATCCGGGCGATTCAGGCCAGCGCCGAGGCCATCGTCACCGGTGATCTGGCCCGCCGCCTGCCGGTGTCGGACCGCCGCGACGAGCTGGACATGCTCGCCGACATCGTCAACGCCATGCTCGACCGCATCGAGCGCCTGATGAACGAGGTCAAGGGCGTCTGCGACAACATCGCCCACGACCTGCGCACCCCGCTGACCCGTCTGCGCGCGCAGCTGTACCGGATTCAGCAGCAGTCACCGGAAGATTCGGCGCTGGGCGAGCAAATGGCCCAGGTGATCGCCGACGCCGACACGCTGATGGCGCGCTTTCGCGGGCTGCTGCGGATCTCGGAACTGGAAGATCACCAGCGGCGTTCGGCGTTCGGTCAGCTCGATCCGCAGCCGCTGTTGCAGGAGTTGCACGATTTTTACCTGCCGCTGGCCGAAGAAGGCCGCGTCTCTCTGCAGCTGAAAGTTGCCGAGCACCTGCCGCCGCTGGTGGGTGACCGCGCGCTGCTGTTCGAGGCGCTGTCGAACCTGCTGAGCAACTCGATCAAGTTCACCCCGCCGGGCGGGCAAGTCCTGCTCATCGCCCGCGCCGAAGGGGAAACCACCTTCATCGAAGTTCAGGACACCGGCCCCGGCATCCCCGATGCCGAACGCGAGGCTGTGTTCAAGCGCTTCTACCGCAGCGAAAACGGCAATCAGCAAAGCGGCTTCGGCCTGGGGCTGTCGATCGTCGCTGCGATCGTGAATCTGCACGGCTTTAAACTGCGCATCGGCAGCAGCCCGTCCGGGGGCGCGAGTCTGGTGCTGGAATGCCGACGGGTGCTGGCGTTGGGGTGAAGGGGTGGGGCTTTGGGCTGCAAGCTGCAAGCTGCAAGCAAAATCGACAAAGCCGCCTCAAGGGCGGCTTTGTTATTGGGGGGCGTTACATTTTCCGGGCTTGCTCGATGATCTTTTCCTGCCGCGCCCAGGCTTTCTCCATGACCTCCAGATAAACCCGTTCCTTCTCCTCGAAGGTGGCGTTGCGGACGAAGTCGGAAAGGGTCCTTTTCAGTTTTGGTAAAGGCTTGTCAGACGAACTCATTTCAATCCCTCGTGTGCATTCAGCATCCTGAGTAGTGACGCTGGATCGTAGTTTTCAGGGATGTGGTCGTCAACACGTTGAACATTTTCCTGATACAGCCGAGTCCCGCCCTTGTCATTTTTGAGAAGCATATCAACGGTGACCGCATGACCGAACTCGCTTTTGAGGCGGTTTACTGCGTCCCTTGCGCTGAAGTATTGCCTGACAAATTCCCTTAGCGGGATGTTGCGCCCCTCGACTTGCTCTCTTGCGGTGACGAATCTCCAGGCCAGTGCAGGGTCCTGATACACGTAGATGATGAGCACAAATCTTCCGCGCCCAACGGACCTACGGATGTTCCGCGCGACAATATCGAAATTCGCTGACGTCCCATCCAGTAGAAATGACTGCTTTTGCTTCAGTGCCTGGTCGTGAAGTTTCTCGACCAGCACTGAAACCGCATGTTGAAAAAGGCAGGCATTTCCACCTGTATACGTCGGAATCTCTGCCCTCAGAAGATCAGGGTCAATCCGCACGGTAGAAGACTCGAATCTGTTCATGAATTCGATGGATGTCTCCGTCTTTCCTGCACCCGGGGATCCCGCCATGAAGATTGAAACGGGACAGTCATCAGGCGCATAAACCGCAGGATCCGTCAGCCTCCTCGCAATCTCCTTCCTGTTCGCCTTGGCAAAAACAACAGCCTCTTCTGATATCCGTCGATCATCCGTATCCACAGTCACCCATCCTTTTATGAAGTCACGACAGTCCAGCGCCGCGCAGTATTCACGGGCGCTTCGACTGCGCCTATCCGACGTCACAAAACGAAACAGGATGCGCTGGTGAGCATTCACGGATGTGGATTCGTGCACACTGCCACGCAGGAAACACGAATCCTGTGGGAGCGAGCTTGCTCGCGAATAGGCCGGTACAGCCGCTCATTATCCGGCAGCCGGAATGCCGTCTTCGTGAGCAAGCTCCCACTTGGATCAGGTGTGCCGCGTGACAGTGCGCGACATCACCCGAACCACAAAGCAGCCTTCCCTTCACCCCGGCATGCACGTGAAGTCCACGCTGTGCCCCAGCGACTTCCCTTTCGCATCTTCAAGTTTCACCCGGTATTCCTCGCCCAGACTGGATTCCACCAGTTTGTAATGCTCACCCGCCTGAAACTGGCCGTATTGGATGCCGGTCTCGCAGTTCATCTCTCCGTTGTCGCCGCTGCGCTCCACGATCAGGTTGACATCGAGGGTATGGGCGCCGGGTTTGACTTCGAAGAAGCGCCCGTCATTCAGGCGCTTGCCATCCAGGTCCTCGGCCATCAGCACGTCGGCGGGCTGTTCCTGCAAGCTGATCCACGCCTCGCTCGGGTCGGCTTTGGGCATGGGACCGGCGCAGGCGGAGAGCAACACGACCAGACTGAACATAGGAACCAGCAATAACGATTTGGCTTTCATGGCACGACCTCGGCAGTTGAAAAAATCCCTGATGTGCAGGGTGGAATTTCGAGGGGCGCAGGGTGCGTGGGTCGCGGATGAACAACAAATGAATCCAGCATGAAAGCAACCTGCTCACCGCACTAACGTTTTGTTCATCTGGCTGAAAGCCGCGTGTTAGGTACGTCCCCCAAGACTGCGCCCATTCGAAATGGGAGGTTTACGGCATGCTCGGGCTGGTCAGGACTGCATTGCTAAAGCCGTACACGTTTATCGTGTTGGCGATTTTCATCTGTATTGTCGGGCCGATGGCGGCCCTTAAAACGCCCACCGATGTGTTTCCGGACATCGGCATTCCGGTGGTCGCGGTGGTCTGGCAATACGCCGGGCTGTCGCCGGACGCCATGGCCGGTCGGGTGATCTACACCTACGAGCGCTCGCTGAGCACCACGGTCAACGACATCGAACACATCGAGTCGCAGTCGCTGCCCGGCATGGGCATCGTCAAGATTTTCTTCCAGCCGGGAGTGGATATCCGCACCGCCAACGCCCAGGTCACGGCGGTCTCACAGACCGTGCTCAAGCAAATGCCGGCGGGCATCACCCCGCCGCTGATCCTCAACTACAGCGCCTCGACCGTGCCGATCCTGCAGATGGCCTTTTCCAGCCCGACGCTGTCGGAAGCGAAGATTCGCGATCTGGTGCAGAACAGCGTCCGGCTGCCGCTGAGTGCGGTGCCGGGGCTGGCGATGCCGACGCCCATGGGCGGCAAGCAGCGGCAGATCACCCTGGACCTCGATCCCCAGGCGCTGGCCGCCAAAGGCCTGTCGGCGCAAGACGTCGGCAACGCACTGGCCGCCGGTAACCAGATCATCCCGGTGGGCACGGCGAAGATGGGCGGCGACGAATACACCGTGCTGCTCAACAACAGCCCCAAGGCCATCGACGAACTCAATGACCTGCCGATCAAGACCGTCGACGGCGCGCTGATCACCATCGGCCAAGTGGCCCACGTGCGCGACGGTTCGCCGCCGCAGACCAACATCGTGCGCGTTGACGGCCGTCGCGCCGTGCTGATGCCGGCGCTGAAGAACGGCAACATCTCGACCCTGTCCATCGTCGACAACATCCGCAACATGCTGCCGCTGATCAACGAGACGCTGCCGCCAGCGCTGAAAACCTCGCTGCTGGGCGACGCCTCCGTGTTCGTCAAAGCGTCGGTGGGGAGTGTGGCCCGGGAAGGCATCATCGCCGCCTTGCTGACCAGCGTGATGATCCTGCTATTCCTCGGCAGTTGGCGCTCGACGCTGATCATCGCCGCGTCGATTCCCCTGGCCGTGCTCTCGGCCATCGCCCTGCTTTCCGTGACCGGACAAACCCTGAACGTGATGACCCTCGGCGGCTTGGCGCTGGCCGTGGGGATCCTGGTGGACGACGCAACGGTGACCATCGAGAACATCAACTGGCACCTGGAACAGGGCAAGGCGGTGAAGGACGCGATCATGGACGGCGCGCGGCAGATCGTCGGCCCCGCCTTCGTCTCGCTGCTGTGCATCTGCATCGTCTTCGTGCCGATGTTCATGCTGCAAGGGATCGCCGGTTATTTGTTCCGGCCCATGGCGCTGGCGGTGATCTTCGCCATGGCCAGCTCGTTCCTGCTGTCGCGCACGCTGGTGCCGACCCTGGCGATGTTTCTGCTCAAACCCCACGTGCTGGAGACCGGCGCCGGGCATCACCCGGAAGACCCGTTCATCAATCACCACGAAGGCGATCAGCATGGCCGACAACGCAACCTGGTCCTGCGCGGCGCATTGATGTTTCAGCAGGGTTTCGAGGCACGTTTCTCAGCGATTCGCGACACCTACCACGGCCTGCTGGGCCTGGCGCTGAAGCGGCGCAAGTCATTCCTCATCGGCTTTCTCGCCTGCGTGCTCGCCAGTTTTGCGCTGCTGCCGAGCCTGGGCGAAGACTTCTTCCCGGCCACCGACGCCGGCGCGCTGTCGATGCACGTGCGCCTGCCGCTGGGCACGCGGATCGAGGAAAGCGCGGCGGCGTTCGACCGCATCGAGCAGCGCATCCGCGAGATCATCCCGGCGGATGAGCTGGACACGGTGATCGACAACATCGGCATCCCCCTGAGCGGCATCGACATGGCCTACAGCAGCAGCGGCACCATCGGACCGCAGGATGGCGATATTCAAGTCACCCTCAAGGCCGACCACGCGCCGACCGCCGATTACGTCAAGCGCCTGCGCGAAGCCTTGCCGCAAAGCTTCCCCGGCAGCCAATTCGCCTTCATGCCCGCCGACATCAGCAGCCAGATCCTCAACTTCGGCGCACCCGCGCCGCTGGACCTGAAAATCTCCGGCCCCAACGGCGACGCCAACCGCGCCTACGCACTGGAACTGCAGCGGCGCTTGCAGCATGTGTCGGGCATCGCCGACCTGCGCATTCAGCAATCCACTGGTTACCCGTCGTTGCAGGTGAACGTTGATCGGCTGCGGGCCAAGCAACTGGGGATCACCGAAAAAGACGTGACCACCAGCCTCGGCGCTTCCTTGGCCGGGACCTCCCAAGTGGCGCCGACGTACTGGCTGAACCCGAAAAACGGCGTCTCGTATTCGGTGGTCGCGGCGACACCGCAATACCGTCTCGATAGCCTGCCGAGCCTCGAAGCCCTGCCGATTACCGGCAGTAACGGACAGTCGCAGATCCTCGGCGGCCTGGCGACGATCAGCCGCGTCGACAGCCCGGCGGTGGTCACCCACTACAACATTCAGCCGACCCTGGACCTGTTCGCGAACGTGCAGGGCCGCGACCTAGGCGGCGTGGCGGCGGACATCCAGAAGGTCATCGACGGCACCGCGCACCTGCGGCCCAAAGGCGCGACGGTCAGCCTGCACGGCCAGATCGACGCGTTGCATGAAGCATTCAGCGGTTTGAGCCTGGGCCTGCTCGGCGCCGTGGTGCTGATCTATTTGCTGATCGTGGTCAACTTCCAATCGTGGATCGATCCGTTCGTGATCATCACCGCCCTCCCCGCCGCGCTGGCCGGCATCGTCTGGATGCTGTTTATCAGCGGCACATCGTTGTCGGTCCCAGCGCTGACGGGCGCGATCCTGTGCATGGGCGTGGCCACCGCCAACTCGATTCTGGTGGTGAGTTTCTGCCGCGAGCGCCTCGCCGAACACGGCGATGCCCTGCTCGCCGCGATGGAGGCTGGCTACACGCGCTTCCGCCCGGTGTGCATGACCGCGCTGGCGATGATCATCGGCATGCTGCCGCTGGCGATCTCCCAGGAACAGAACGCGCCGCTCGGCCGTGCGGTGATCGGCGGCCTGATCCTCGCCACCACTGCGACCCTGCTGTTCGTGCCGGTGGTGTTCAGCCTCGTCCACCGCCACTCAACACCCTTGCCTGCGAATGCCCTTGATGGAGAAACACCCCATGTCGTCTGAACACGCCCCTTCGCGCAAACGCCTGATGTTGCTCGGCATTGGCGGCCTGACCCTGGCGGCGCTGCTGGTCGCCAATGGCCTGGCCGCACGCACCCGCGAGGCACACGCCGTCGACGCCTGGACCGAGCGGCAATCGGTGCCCGTTGTCAGCGTTGTCGTGCCGACCCAAAGCGCCCAAGGCAACACCTTGCGCCTGCCCGCGCGCCTCGAGGCCTGGAGCAATGCGGCGATCAACGCGCGGGTCAGCGGTTACCTGAAAGACTGGGACGCCGACATCGGCAGCCATGTGCAGGCCGGTCAGGTACTGGCCCACATAGACAGCCCCGAGCTCGACCAGCAACTGGCTCAGGCGCGGGCGCGTCTGGCCCAGCAACACGCCAACGCACGCATCGCACAGACCACGGCGGCACGCTGGCAGCATCTACTGACCACCCATTCAGTGTCGCAACAGGAAGTGGATGAAAAAGTTGCCACCGCCACGGCTGCCAACGCCGATGTGCAGGCGGCAGAGGCTGACTATCAACGGATCGTGGCGCTGGAGGAATACAAGACCATTCGCGCGCCATTCAGTGGCACTGTCACCGCGCGCAACACTGACATCGGTCAGTTGATCAAGGCCGATGACGGCGGCGCGCGCCCGCTGTTCAGCCTCGCAGACACCCATCGCCTGCGGCTGTATGTGCCGATCCCGCAGAACTACGCCAGCGTGGTCCGCCCCGGCATGCGGGTGCAACTGAGCGTGCCCGAGCATCCGGGGCAGACCTACACCGCCACGTTGCTCGGGGATTCCACGGCGGTGGATCCGCGCTCCGGCACCCTGCTGGCCCAGTTCATCGCCGACAACCCGGACGGCGCGCTGATGCCCGGCGACTACGCCGACGCCACGCTGCCGGTAAACAGCGCCAGCGGCGGGCTGAGCATTCCGGCCAGCGCGCTGATCTTCCGCGCCAAAGGCACCCAGGTTGCCACCCTCGATGGCGCCGGCCATGTGCACCTGCGCGACATCCACATCGCGATGGATCTGGGGGACCGGCTGATCATCGATCAAGGCCTCAAACCGGCCGATCACGTCATCGATAACCCGCCCGATGCGCTGCGGGAGAACGATGCCGTGCAACTGGCGGACGCCGGAGGTGACCATGCGCACAAGGTTTGAACTGCTGGCGCTGGCCATTGCCGTGACGCTGCAGGGCTGTTCGCTCGCACCGGTTTATCGGGCGCCGGCGGTTCATCTGCCCGCGCATTTCGCCGAGGACGCCGGTCCCTGGCACCCGGCGCAGCCTGCCGATACGGTGCAAGCCCAGTGGTGGAAAGCGTTCGAGGACGCGCAACTGAATGACCTGCAACAACGGCTGCTCAATGCCAACCCGGACCTGACCGCTGCGCTGGCTCACTACGACGCCGCGCTCGCGTATGCCAGTCAGCTGCACGCGGGGCTGATGCCTCAGGTCAACGCCAGCCTGAGCCCGGTTCGTCAGCGGCAGTCGGATCGTCGGCCACTGCGCAGCGGCACGCAGCCCTCGATCTACAACAGTGACACCGCCGGGTTCAGCCTGAATTTCGATCCGGACCTGTGGGGCAAGATCCGCAACCAGGTGGCGGCCGGCGACGCCCAGGCCCAAGCCTCGGCGGACGATCTGGCGGTCGCGCGGCTGAGCCTGCAGCGCCAGTTGGCGACGCTGTATGTGCAGGTGCGCGGGCTGGACGCGCAGAGCCGCATCCTGCAGACCTCGCTGGACGATTACACCCAGGCCCTGCAACTGACCCGCGATCGCTACGAGGGCAAGATCGCGTCGGCACTGGACCTGACCCGTGCGCAAAGCCAGCTCGCCGAAGCCCGGGCGCAGCTCGATGACGTCAACGCCCAGCGCGACCTCGGCGAACACGCCATCGCCGAACTGGTGGGCGCGATGCCCGGAGACGTTAATCTGGCCCAGAACGCGCAACCGCTGAAACTGCCCGGCATCCCCCACGCCTTGCCCGGCAGCCTGTTGCAACAACGCCCCGACGTCGCCGCCGCAGAGCGTCGCGTGTTCGCCGCCAACGCCAACATCGGCGTGGCGAAAGCGGCGTGGTACCCGGACTTCAGCCTGACCGGCCTGCTCGGCGGGCAAACCCAGGGCAGCGGCAATCTGCTGGCGGCAGCCAATCGTTACTGGGCGCTGGGGCCGCTGGTCAACCTGCCGATTTTCGACGGCGGCCGCCGCAGCGCCAACGAGCGGCAAGCCAAGGCCGAATTCGAAGAAGCCGCCGCGCAGTACCACAGCCAGGTGCTCAAGGCGGTGCGCGAGGTGGAAGACAATCTGGGTCAGTTGCGCGATCTGCAGCGTGAATCCGAGGACCAGCACGCCGCCGTCGACGCCGCACAAAACGCCGAACAGATGGCGATCAGCAGCTACCAGGCCGGGGCCGCGAGTTACCTGGATGTAGTGACCGCGCAAACTGCGGCGCTTCAGGCACAACGGCGGTTGCAGGTGGTTGAGACCAATAGGTTGCAGGCCAGTGTCGGGCTCATGGCGGCGTTGGGTGGGGGGTGGAAAAACGGGTGAGCTTAGCGCTCTATGAGAGTGACCGGGATGGCGCTCCACCTTATTTCGGCCAGTTCGTTGGACCTGTGGGAGTGAGCTTGCTCACGAAGAGGCCAGTACATTCAGCCATTTTCTCTGGTACCTGAAAGTAAGTCTTCGCGAGCAAGCTCGACTCCCACGGGATGGTGGTTCGCCTCGGAATCTCAGGTTGCTGCAGGACTTGTGGGAGTGAGCTTGCTCACGAAGAGGCCGGGTCATTCAGCCACTTTCTCTGGTGACTGAAAGTAAGTCTTCGCGAGCAAGCTCGCTCCTACCAAATAGTGGGCTGACTCGAAATCTCCGGTTGCTGCAAAACTTGTGGGAGTGACCGGGGTGGCGCTCCACCTTGCTCAGGAAGGGGCCGGGGCATTCAATCACTTTCTCTGGCGGCTGAAAGTGAGCTTTCGCGAGCAAGCTCGACTACCACATGACGGTGGGCTGACTCGAAATCTCCGGTTGCTATAAAACTTGTGGGAGTGAGCTTGCTCACGAAGGGGCCGGGGCATTCAACCACTTTCTCTGGCGGCTGAAAGTAAGTCTTCGCGAGCAAGCTCGACTCCCACGGGATGGTGGTTCGCCTCGAAATTTCGGCCAGTTCGGGGGACCTGTGGGAGTGAGCTTGCTCACGAAGGGGCCGGGGCATTCAACCACTTTCTCTGGCGGCTGAAAGTAAGCCTTCGCGAGCAAGCTCGACATCCACGGGATGGTGGCCTGCCTCGATATTTCGGCCAGTTCGGGGGACTTGTGGGAGTGAGCTTGCTCACGAAGGGGCCGGGGCATTCAGCCACTTCCTCTGCGGCTGAAAGTGAGCCTTCGCGAGCAAGCTCGACTCCCACGGGATGGTGGTTCGGCTCGACATTTCGGTAAGTTCGGGGGACTTGTGTGAGTGAGCTTGCTCACGAAGAGGCCAGTACATTCAGCCACCTTCTCGGGTGGCTGAAAGTAAGCCTTCGCGAGCAAGCTCGACTCCCACGGGATGGTGATTCGGCTCAGGATTTTCGGTTGTTGCAGGACCTGTGGGAGTGAGCTTGCTCACGAAGGGGCCGGGACAGTCAGCCACTTTCTCTTCCGGCTGAAAGTGAGCCTTCGCGAGCAAGCTCGACTCCCACGGGATGGTGGTGCGCCTCGGAATCTCAGGTTGCTGCAAAACTTGTGGGAGTGAGCTTGCTCACGAAGGGGCCGGGGCATTCAGCCACGTTCTCTGCCGGCTGAAAGTGAGCCTTCGCGAGCAAGCTCGACTCCCACGGGATGGTGGTTCGGCTCGATATTTCGGCCAGTTCGTTGGACCTGTGGGAGTGACCGGGGTGGCGGCCCACCTTGTTCACGAAGACTCATTGATGGGCAATGACTCAGGCAGATCATTGTTGATTCCTAATAAAAGCTTAAGAAACTCACTCCCGGACTCTCCGAACTCCACCCCTGAACCTGGCAATCCAATGGAGTCCCATAGTGGATAATCTCCGACCCGGCTGACTAACCCGGCCCGGAGAGGATTGGCCACGATATAGCGGGCGAAGTGAATCAGATCATCCTCATGGCGTGCGGCTGCATCGTGATATCCAGGCTGCCACAGTCGCCCCTGATGGCCGGTGACCCTGTTCACTGCAATGGCGGTCTTCGACTTGACTCGCTGAACAATGCCCGCAAGCGAGCCATGATGAAGCTTCACTAACCAGTGAAAATGGTCAGGCATCACAACCCACGCCAGCGTTTTTGCAAATCCGCACTCGTGCACCTCTCTCATTTCCTTTACGAGCAGCCGACCCACCCGCCAATCACTAAAATCATCTCTCATACGGTCAAGCCGGGAGGTAACCAGATAGATCCTCCCCATTTCGGAATACCGCCCTATGCGCAAGCTGCGCGAACGCGCTTTCGTGACCATGCTGACTACCTCGACTGTGGATGCACAAACCACGGTAGCCGCTTCATGAGCCATGCCTTTGAGGGTGTATTTCACGCTATGTCCTGTTCATCCAACGCGGATGCACCCGGCCGCGCAAACAACGCCTCCACAAGGGAGGCGTTGGGTCTTACAAGTCGAGGGCTATGAAGCACGCACCTCAGGCAAGATCAAAGCGGTCCAGCTCCATCACTTTGGTCCACGCGGCGACGAAGTCCTGGATGAACCTCTCTTCCCCGTCAGCACTGGCGTAGACCTCCGCCACGGCCCGCAATTGAGCGTGTGAACTGAACACCAGGTCGACCCGGGTGCCGGTCCATTTGACGGCGCCGGTGCTGCGGTCGCGGGCTTCGAACAGCTGGTCGCCGCCCGACACCCCTTTCCACTCGACCCCCATGTCCAACAGGTTCTTGAAGAAGTCGTTGCTCAGCGTGCCCGGCCTTTCGGTCAGGACGCCGTGCTGGCTGTGCCCGGCGTTGATATCCAGAACGCGCAATCCGCCGATCAGAACGGTCATCTGCGGTGCCGTCAGGTTCAGCAACTGCGCCTTGTCGACCAGCAGCTTCTCTGCCGAGACGCGGTAGTGTCCTTTCAGGTAATTGCGGAAACCGTCGGCAATGGGTTCAAGGAAGCCGAACGACTCGACGTCGGTCTGCTCCTGGGAAGCATCCATACGGCCTGGGGTGAACGGCACAGTGACCTGATGACCGGCATTTTTCGCCGCCTGCTCGATACCCGCGCTGCCGCCGAGAACGATCAAATCAGCCAGCGAAATCTGCTTGCCGCCGGACTGGGCGCCGTTGAATTCGTCGCGAACACGCTCCAGGGTTTGCAGCACGCCCGCCAGATTGGCCGGTTGGTTGACCGCCCAGTCTTTCTGCGGGGCCAGACGCAGACGACCGCCGTTGGCGCCGCCGCGTTTGTCGGAACCACGGAAGGTGGACGCCGCCGCCCAGGCCGTGCCGACCAGCTGCGAGACCGACAGCCCGGACGCCAGGATTTTTTCCTTCAGCGCAGCTACATCATTGGCGTCCACCAGCGGGTGGTTGACCTCGGGAATCGGGTCCTGCCACAGCAGCTCTTCCCCTGGCATTTCCGGGCCGAGGTAACGGGCGAGCGGGCCCATGTCCCGGTGGGTCAACTTGAACCAGGCGCGGGCGAAGGCATCGGCCAATTGGTCAGGGTTTTCCAGGAAGCGTCGGGAGACCTGCTCGTAGGCAGGGTCCACGCGCAGCGCCAGATCGGACGTCAGCATGCGCGGTTCCTGGCGTTTGGCAGGATCGAAGGCATGGGGGATTTTGCCCGCGCCCTCGCCATTCTTCGGTCTCCACTGATGGGCGCCGGCCGGGCTCTTGGTCAGCTCCCACTCGAAGCCGAACAGGTTTTCCAGGTACTCGTTGCTCCACTGGGTTGGGGTGGAGGTCCAGGTCACTTCAAGCCCGCTGGTGATGGCATCGCCGGCCTTGCCGGAGCCATAGGTGCTGCGCCAGCCCAGCCCTTGTGCTTCAAGGCCTGCAGCTTCCGGTTCAGGGCCGACGTTGTCAGCGGGCCCGGCACCGTGGGTCTTGCCGAAGGCGTGGCCGCCAGCGATCAGGGCGACGGTTTCCTCGTCGTTCATGGCCATGCGACCGAAGGTCTCGCGGATGTCCCGCGCCGAGGCCGCCGGATCAGGCACGCCTTCCGGCCCCTCAGGGTTTACATAGATCAATCCCATCTGCACGGCGGCCAATGGGTTTTCGAGATTGCGCTCGCCGTTGGCGGTGCGGGTCTGTTCTTCGCTGTGGTGCTCCGGCTCCGCAACCAGCGTGCCCTCGCCCGGCTGCTGCATGTCCTTATGAGCGCCGTAACGGTCTTCACCGCCCAGCCAAGTGGTTTCAGCGCCCCAGTAAACAGCTTCGTCCGGTTCCCAGACATCGGCACGCCCACCGGAAAAACCGAAGGTCTTGAAGCCCATGGATTCCAGCGCGACGTTGCCGGTGAGCACGATCAGGTCGGCCCAGGAAATCTTGCTGCCGTACTTTTGCTTCACTGGCCAGATCAGGCGGCGAGCCTTGTCGAGGTTGACGTTGTCCGGCCAGCTGTTGAGCGGTGCGAAGCGCTGCTGCCCGGCCCCTGCGCCGCCACGGCCGTCAGCGGTGCGGTAGGTCCCGGCGCTGTGCCAGGCCATGCGAATGAACAGCGGACCGTAGTGACCGAAGTCGGCCGGCCACCACTCCTGGGATTGAGTCATCACTTCCAGCAGGTCGCGTTTGACCGCTGCGAAATCGAGGCTCTTGAATTCTTTGGCGTAGTCGAAGCCCTCGCCCATCGGGTCAGTCAATGGCGAGTGCTGGTGCAGGATCTTGAGGTTCAGCTGGTTCGGCCACCAGTCACGGTTTGTGGTTCCGCCTCCGGCTGCGTGGTTGATCGGGCATTTCGATTCAGTCGACATGGTCTACTCACCTTCTTGTTTACTTTTTACTTTTTCGGCCATCAGCGAGACAGCCCAGGCTAGCACTCGCACAAGACTAGACGAATCAGGCCAGCCGTCTAATAGGCAAATGTTTGGGCGACGATAGAGTGGTTCTGTTGGCGGAGTATTTAACGGAGGTGCTTGTATTTTCTGGCGCTTGAGCTCAACTCTAACAACAGCATCAAGTGCAGAGCCGGCGTCGACCGGCGTCTTGATCACCGTGGCAATCTCCAGGAGATTCAGGCATGGCCACCACCGCTTCACTGGCCCCGTTGTTCCGGCAATCAGTGGGCTTTGATCGCTTCAACGATTTTTTTGAATCTGCCTTGCACAGCGAAATAAACGCCAGCGGCCCCCCTCACAACGTCGAACGATACGGCACCGATCATTACCGAATCGTGATCGCCACGGCAGGGCTTGCCGCCGCTGACCTTGACCTGACCCTGGAAAGAAATGTGCTCACCGTTTGCGGGGCTGAAGCCCAGACCGATGGCGGCGTGACGTACCTGCATCAGGGCATCGCCCATGGGCCGTTCCGGCTGGTCTTCCATCTGGCCGATCACATTGAGGTACAGGGCGCGACCTTCAAGAATGGTTTGCTGATCGTCTTCCTGCTGCGGGTCGAACCCCAAGGGGCCAAGGCCCGCCGGATCAGCATTCACAGCCCCGGCGACGATCCCGACCGGCCGCACATCAGCCGGCCCTGATCAACGGCGAGAAACGCGCGCCTGAAGCCGGATCAGGCCTCGGTCGGATCAGGCCTCGGTCGGCGGGAAATCAAACAGCACTTGAGGTGCGTCGATGAGCAACGAGCGCATCAATGGCGCGGAGCAGCCCAGCGCCTGCAGCTGCTCGACCACAGAGCCATAGCTGACCCTGTTTTCATGCTGGGTATGGGGCCAATCACTGCCCCAGACCAGCCGCTGCTGACCGAAAGCGTCGACCAGCAACGACAGCGCGGCACGGGCGAAATCGAGGTTCTCTTGCGCGCTGCCCTCCAGCCGGTAAATGCCCGAGACTTTCATCCACAGCTGCCCGCTCCGGCCCAGCTCCAGCATCTGGGGAAAGCCCGGTTGATCGAGGCCCAGGCGGGCGTCGGGCCGACCAAAGTGATCAATCACGATCTTCATGCCGAACGGCATCAGCCCGGCCAGCAGCGCAGGCATATCGGCGACGTGGCGGTGCACTTCTACATGCCAGTCGAGCACGGCGATGTGCCCGAAGAACACCTGCCACTGCGGTTCGGAAAAGTCCGGCAGCGCCTTGGCCATCAGGTTCAGACGCACGCCAACGACGCCCAGTCGATCCATCTCGTCCAACGCGGCACGGCTGATGTCGCGGTCGACCACCACCACGCCACGCAGTTGATCCGGCGCCTGTTGAAGGGCGTCGAGCAAGTAACGGTTATCGGTCCCGAGGAAACTCGGTTGCACCAGCACGCCATGGCTCAGGCCGTGCTGGTGAAGTTGATCCCGGTACATCGCCAGCGTGGCGTCGTAGTCGGGTGAATAGCGTCGTGCCGATGTCAGGTCCAGCTCCCTGCTGAAGACGTGTGCGTGGCCGTCGATGCCAAGGATCGACGGGGGGGAGACGGAAAAGAGGTCGGACATGGATCTCATCTATCAAAAGGTGCGCGACGCAAAACGCGTCGCGCAGAAGGAAAATCAGGCGCGGGCGGTTTCGCTGCGTGTGTCTGCGACGGCGCCGGCAGTAGGGCTGGCTTCCAGGCTGCGACCGCGGGTTTCCGGCAGGCACAATGCGGCAATCACGGCGACGCCATAGGCGATCCCGGCGTCGATGCCAATGGCGGAACCCAGCGACATCGATTCGCTCATGTGGCCCACCAGGAACGGGAAGACCGAGGACAGCACACGGCCGAAGTTGTAGCAAAAGCCCACCCCTGCCCCGCGCACGTCAGCCGGATACAGTTCGTTGAACAGCGCGCCGAGGCTGGCCGGAATGCCGGCGGCGAAGAAGCCCAGCGGGAAACCGAGGAACAGCATTTGTGTGTTGGTCAGCGGCAGGAACACGTAGCACTGCACGGTGATGACACAGCACAGGGCGAACAGCACGATGTTCAGTCGGCGGCCGATGCGGTCGATGAGAAAGCCGCTGGCAATGCAGCCGCACCAGAAGGCCACGATGATGACTGCCAGGTAACCGCCGGAGTTGAGCACCGACAGATTGCGTTCGGTTTTCAGGAACGTCGGCAGCCAGGTCATCACCGCGTGATAACCGCCGTGGGCGCCGAGGCCGAGCAAGCCGCCGAGCAGCGTCACGCGGATCAGTTCCGGGCGGAAGATGCCGGCCAGGGATTTGAAGAAGCTCTGCGGGATGGCGTTGTCTTTTTGCAGGCGCTGAAAGCTGTCCGGCTCCTCGACGTTGCGGCGCACCCAGATGATCAGCAGCGACGGCAGCAGGCCGACCAGAAACATCACCCGCCAGGCCATGTCCTGGGGCACGAAGGAATAGATCAAGGTAAACACGCCGACGGCCAGGCCCCAGCCCACCGCCCACGCGCTCTGCACGGTGCCCATGACCTTGCCACGGTATTTCGGGTTGATGGTTTCGGCCATCAACACCGCGCCTGCGGCCCACTCGCCACCGATGCCGAAACCCTGCAGCCCCTTGACGATCAGCAGCGAGCTGAAGCCGGTGACGAACGCCGACAGAAAGGTGAAAAACGAGAACCAGAGGATCATCCACTGCAGCGTGCGCACCCGGCCGTAGCGGTCGGACAGCGTGCCACCGACCCAGCCGCCGAGGGCCGAGGTGATCAGCGTCACGCCACTGATCAGGCCGGCGTCACCCTTGGTCAACGCGAAGGCGGCGATCAGCGCCGGAATCGCCAGGCCGAACATCTGAACTTCCAGGGCGTCCAGCGACCATCCGCCGAAGCAGGCCCAGAACGTTTTGCGCTCCCGAGGAGTGACGTGGCGATACCAGTTGAACATGGTTTTTGTCCTTATAAGTGTGAAGCAGCAGGTGCTGTAGAGCCCGTTCTGAGTGACGGGCTTGGGTGCAGAGTTCGGGTTTCTCAGCGGCGCGTCAGCGGATGTCGACGCTGTAGCGGAAGTGGCTGGCATGGCCGCGCGAACGGCGCCATTCCAGCGGTTGTCCGGCGTAGTTGCGCGCCAGACGCTCGATCACCACTACCGGGCTGTTGACCGGCACCTGCAGCAAGCGGGCGTGGGTGTCGTTGATGGCTTCGGCGGTCAGGGTTTCTTCGGCGTAGGCCACGACCTGGCCGCATTGCTCTTCGTAGATCGGATAGAGCAGCGGGCCCTGGCGGCTGAGGTCAATTTCCAGCAGGGTCTGAAACTGCACCTGGGGCAACCAGATTTCTTCGGCGAGCACGGGCTGGGCGTCGAGCAGACGCAGGCGGATCAGGCGAATCACCGGCGCGTCCAGCGACAGACCGAGGGCGTGAGAAACGGCCGAGGGCGCGGTGACGGCTTCGATGGAGAGGATGCGGCTTTCAGGCACCTGGCGTTCGCCGGAGACGCTTTGAAAGCGGAAGAAGCGGAACAGCGAGGACTGGAACTGCGGCCGGCGAATGAAGGTGCCGCGGCCCTGTTGGCGTTCGAGGATGTTCTCGTTGACCAGCATGTCGATGGCTTTGCGCACGGTGCCGGTGGACAGGCAGTACTCGCTGGACAGCGCGGCTTCGGTGGGAATGGCTTCGCCCGGGCGCCAGCGGTTGTTGGCGATCTGTTCGGCGAGCTGGTCTCGCAGGCGTTGGTAGAGCGGCAAGCGGACATCGCTGGAAAGTCGGTTCATGGAGGCGCTTCGCTGTTGTAGTTATGTAGTCATCTATATGAATCCGCGTTGAGTATTGTCCCGTTACAAATAGGCGTCAAGGGTGGGGATGGGGGTTGGCGGATGAATGGCGTTTGGGCGTTTGGGCGTTTGGGCGTTTGGGGTTTGGGGGTTTGGGGGTTTGGGGGTTTGAGGTTTCACGTTTCTCAGGGGAATGCGGAAACGGCAGAGCGTGTGTCTGCCGTCAGGTTGCGGGGAGCGCGGAGGGTGTCAGGTCGGGATCAGGTCGGGGAGATTGTGGCGAGCGCGCCGATCATGAGGGTCAGGGCGAGAAAGCCGAACAGGAAGATGGCGAGCTTGGCCATGGGGTTCTCCTACGCAAGTATGAAGTACTAGAGGTTTCAGGCCGGATGATGGGGACCGGTCGGGCTTGATCGGTCTGCCGGGAGTGAAGTGATCTTGGGGGCTGCGGCTGTTTCAGTACAGATTCAGGTAAGGCTTATAAATACGGATCAGATGGGTGGTGTCAGATGGCTAGATCAAGAGCATCTGCCTAACGGCAGACGTTTCGCCTTCGGCGAGTTACTTGGAAAAGCACCCCAAGTAACCAAGGGTGCTTGCTCCTGGTTGGGTTCCTCCTTCGTCGGAATACCCTCACTCCGACGACGCTCCGTGGGCCCGCGCCGAACGGACATCCATGTCCTGACGGCGCTCTCGCGGCATCCATGCCGCTCGGCCCACTCCGCGTCGTCTGCGTTCGGCCTGCACCCAAGTCGCGTTCTGCGGTGCTTGAGCTTTTTGCGTACGAAGATCAAAAGCTTCCCGGCTGAAGCCGGTCCTACTAAACACCGCGTGCTGTTAGTGGGACCGGCTTCAGCCGGGAAGAGGCCGGCATGAGCGTCACAAGATGTCCGATCGTTCCCAGGCTCCGCGTGGGAATCCATCCCGTGACGCTCCGCGTCACCTTGCGGCTGACATGACACCCCACCAATCGCGCTGCTACGCTCCCTGCCCTCTCTCCACTTAGGCGCCAACCATGCCCACCATCCGCCCCATGACCCCGGACGATTACGACGCCATCACCCAACTCATGCGCGACACGCCGGGTATTTCCTTGCGTGACGCGGACTCGCGCGAGTCCACCGAGCGGTATCTGCTGCGCAACCCCGGACTAAGTTTTGTGGCGGAGGACGGTTCACTCATCTGCGGGTGTGTGATGTCGGGCCATGATGGCCGGCGCGGGTATCTGCAGCATTTGCTGGTGCTGCCTGAGTATCGGCGGCAGGGAATCGGGCAGGCGCTGGTCGAGCGGTGTCTGGTCAGTCTGGAGGCGGAAGGCATTCACAAATGCCATATCGACGTGCTCAAGACCAACCCGGCCGCAGCGACCTATTGGGCGAACCAGGGCTGGCAGTTGCGGGTTGATATCCACCGTTTTTCCTTCACCCGTCCGGGCAATGAAAACGCCTGACACTCAGCTAGGCCCTGATCAGACCTGACTGACAGGCGCAGCGGGTTGGCGTCTGGCGTAAACCATCAGGCCGCTGAGGAGGATAAGTCCGATGCCAAACAGCGAGGCGGTGGCCGGGAAGTTGCCGAACAGCAGAACCCCGTAAGCCACCGCGAAGATGATTTGCAGGTAACCCAACGGTGCGAGCACGGAGGAGGACGCGTAACGATAGGACTTGGCCATCAAAAAATGCGCGCACAGCCCCAGACCGCCCAGCACCAGCAGCAACCCCATCTGCAACCAGTCAGGTTCGGCCCAGTAGAACGGCACGATGGCGCTGAGGATCAGGGTGCAGAACACGCCAACGTAGAAGCTGCACACCGACGGGCTGTCGGTCTCCCCCGCCAGTTGCGTGAGCAGTTGATACAGCGCGAAGAACAGCGCGGTCGCGAGGGGAAACAGCATCCACAGCGAGAAGGCGTCGCTCGCCGGGTTGATGATCACCAGCACGCCGATGAAGCCCAGCACCACCGACAGCCACTGCCAGCGATCCGCCTTGATGCCGAAGATCAGCGGCGACAGGATCGTTACAAAAGCAGGGGCAAGGAAGACCAGCGCCGTGGATTCGGCGATGGGGACGTGGGTCAGGCCGAACAGGAAAGACAGGCTGTCGGCGAGCAACACCACCGCGCGCAGCAGGTGCAGCCAGGGCCGTCGGGTGTGGAAGACGTTTGCGCCGCCGTTGCGCAGCAGCACGGTGGTCACCAGCGTCGAGTGAACCAGGTAGCGGGCCCAGGCGACGAAGATCACCGGCAGGGAATAGATCAGCGTCTTGGAAATCGCATCATGACTGGCGAACGTCAGCGCCACGCCCGCCATCAACCACATGCCGATGACTTGCCGGTGCGCGCCGTGATGGGGGGTCATTGGAAAACCTGCCACAGAAAATGATGCGCAGGAGTTAACCACAGAACTCGGCCCAGGCGCCCGCGCAGCTTGCCCAAGCGGCGCGGGCACTTTATCGCGGGCAATAAAAAACCCGCCTGAGCGGGTTCTTTTCTATCAACACCATTCCAACATCCTGTCAGTAGCCGTCCCGGCAAATGGTGGATCATCCATGACCTGCGAAGCACATCCAGCGCCTCGGTTGATGGATCCAAGGTTGCGCTTGTGGCGCTTCGCTGTACAGGGCGACATTGCCCGGCGTCGTGTAAGCCTTTCGCCATACCGCATGTGCGGCGGCCCTCTGACGCTCTGCATTAAGGGCATCTGCGCAAGCCTCGCGACAAAGGCATGGCGGAGGCATAATGTGCGCCACACGAATACGCCCGCCGACCTGAGCTGCGGTGCCCACCCACGCCTCAGTCGGTTTCAAACCAGCCCGGCCCTGCCGCGCAACGGGAAGCGATATGCCCATTCTTGTTCAGACGTCCTGCTCTCTACTCCCCGGCTCACGGTCGTCGCAGTCATGATCGAAGTCACCGAAGTCTCCATCGCGCAGTTGCGCTCAGCCCTTGAAGCGGGCCAGACCACCGCCGTCGAACTGGTCCAGGCGTACCTCGCCAGAATCGACGCCTATGACGGCACCGACACCGCCACCGCGCTCAACGCCGTGGTCGTGCGCAATCCCCAGGCCCTCGACGAAGCGCAAGCTTCCGATGACCGTCGCGCGCGAGGCGAAACCCTCGGCCCCCTCGACGGCATTCCCTACACCGCCAAAGACAGCTATCTGGTCAACGGACTCACGGCGGCATCGGGCAGCCCGGCGTTTGCCGAACTGGTCGCTCACCGTGATGCGTTCACCATCGAGCGGTTGCGTGGGGCCGGTGCGATCTGTCTGGGCAAGACCAACATGCCGCCGATGGCCAATGGCGGCATGCAGCGCGGCGTGTATGGCCGCGCTGAAAGCCCTTACAACGAGGATTTCCTGACGGCGCCGTTTGCGTCCGGGTCATCCAACGGCGCCGGCACTGCAACGGCCGCGAGTTTCGCGGCGTTCGGGCTGGCCGAAGAAACCTGGTCGAGCGGCCGTGGCCCTGCGTCGAACAACGGCCTGTGCGCCTACACGCCGTCACGCGGGGTGATTTCGGTGCGCGGCAACTGGCCGCTGACGCCGACCATGGACGTGGTCGTGCCCTTCGCGCGGACCATGGCCGACCTGCTCGAAGTGCTGGACGTGGTGGTCGCCGAAGACGCCGACACCCGCGGCGACCTGTGGCGGTTGCAGCCGTGGGTGCCGATTCCCTCGGTCGACTCGGTGCGCCCGGCGTCCTACGCCGACCTCGCCGCCAGCCCGCAGACTCTGGCCGGCAAACGCTTCGGTGTGCCGCGCATGTACATCAACGCCGACCCTGAAGCCGGTACCTCCGAAGCACCCGGCATTGGCGGCCCCACCGGCCAGCGCATCATCACCCGCGCCTCGGTGATCGACCTGTGGGAACAAGCGCGCCAGGCACTCGAAGCCCAGGGCGCCGAAGTCATCGAAGTGGATTTCCCGCTGGTCTCCAACTGCGAGGGCGATCGTCCCGGCGCGCCGACGGTGTACAACCGCGGTATCGTTTCCAAGGAATTTTTGCACCACGAATTGTGGGACCTCACCGCCTGGGCGTTCGATGACTTTCTACAAGCCAACGGCGACCCGAAACTGAACCGCCTGGCCGACGTCAACGGACCGCTGATTTTCCCCCACGACCCCGGCACTCTGCCCAACCGCGAGGGCGATCTCGCTGCCGGCATGGACGAGTACGTGAAGATGGCCCAACGCGGCATCACGCCGTGGGACCAGATCGACACCTTGCCGGACGGCCTGCGCGGGCTGGAACATACCCGCCGCATTGACCTCGAAGACTGGATGCAGCGGCTCGGGCTGGATGCCGTGCTGTTCCCGACCGTGGCCGACGTAGCCCCGGCCGATGCCGATTTCAACCCTGCCTCGGCGGACATCGCCTGGAGCAACGGCGTCTGGGTCGCCAACGGCAACCTCGCGATCCGTCACCTGGGCGTGCCCACCGTTACGGTGCCGATGGGCGTGATGGCCGACATTGGCATGCCCGTGGGCCTGACCTTCGCCGGCCGCGCATACGACGATTCCGCCCTGCTGCGCTTCGCTTCGGCGTTCGAATCCATCGGCAGCAAGCGCCAGATTCCGCCGCGCACGCCGCCGTTGTCTTCTGCTCGATAAACAGTGTTAAAGGGTCGGGGCCGGCGCGTCTCGACTCCTCCCGCTAAAACTGACCCTCAGGAGAAGTGTTCAATGAGCAAGGCACCTTACGTCCCGCCTACCGTGTGGAAACACGAAGCGCCCTCCGGCGGCCAGTTCGCCAGCATCAACCGCCCGACGGCCGGACCGACCCACGAGAAAGTCCTGCCGGTCGGCAAGCACCCCTTGCAGCTGTATTCGCTGGCCACGCCCAATGGCGTCAAAGTGACGATTCTGCTTGAGGAGCTGCTTGCCCTTGGCCACAGCGGCGCCGAGTACGACGCCTGGCTGATCCGTATCAACGAGGGCGATCAGTTCGGCAGCGGCTTCGTCGACATCAACCCCAACTCGAAAATCCCCGCACTGCTGGATCGCAGCGTCGAACCCAACCTTCGCGTGTTCGAGTCCGGTTCGATCCTGCTGTATCTGGCGGAGAAGTTTGGCGAGTTGCTGCCCAAGGATCTGGCGGGCCGCACCGAAACCCTGAACTGGCTGTTCTGGCAGATGGGCGCTGCGCCGTATCTGGGTGGGGGCTTCGGGCACTTTTATGTGTACGCGCCGGAGAAGTTTGAGTACGCGATCGACCGCTTCACCATGGAAGCCAAGCGTCAGTTGGACGTGCTGAATCGGCGCCTCAGCGAAAGCGCTTATCTGGCCGGCGACAGCTACACCATCGCCGACATCGCCGTGTGGTCGTGGTACGGACAAGTGGTGCGCAACACCGTATACGGCGCCGCCGAATTCCTCGCCGCCCACGAATACACCCACGTGCAGCGCTGGGCCGAAACCATTGCGCAACGGCCGGCAGTGATTCGCGGCATGCGCGTCAACCGGACCTGGGGCGACGAAGCCACTCAAGTGCCGGAACGGCATGATGCGTCGGACTTGGATTGAGGCAATTCCCGGCGGTCAGTGAGGCTCTCCAGTCTCACTGACACATCGCAGATCCCCTGTGGGACCGGCTTCAGCCGGGAAGGCGTCGGTCGTCACGCCGCAAAATTGTTGGTGCTCACACCGGCCTCTTCCCGGCTAAAGCCAGTCCTACGAGAACACCGCATCCATCCAGTTGCACCGCGTGGTCTAAATGTAGGACCGGCTTCAGCCGGGAAAGCGTCGGTCGTCACACCGCAAAATTGTTGGTTGTCACACCGGCCTCTTCCCGGCTAAAGCCAGTCCTACGATGACACCGCATCCATCCAGTTGCACCGCGTGGTCTAAATGTAGGACCGGCTTCAGCCGGGAAAGCGTCGCTTGTCATACCGCAAATTAATGGTGCTCACACCGGCCTCTTCCCGGCTAAAGCCAGTCCCACGAGAACACCGCATTCGTCCAGCTGCACCGCGTGTTCTAAATGTAGGACCGGCTTCAGCCGGGAAAGCGTCGAGGGTGATACCGCAAATTGATGGTGCTCATACCGGCCTCTTCCCGGCTAAAGCCAGTCCTACGAGAACACCGCATCCATCCAGCTGCACCGCGTGGTCTAAATGTAGGACCGGCTTCAGCCGGGAAAGCGTCGCTTGTCATACCGCAAATTAATGGTGCTCACACCGGCCTCTTCCCGGCTAAAGCCAGTCCCACGAGAACACCGCATTCGTCCAGCTGCACCGCGTGTTCTAAATGTAGGACCGGCTTCAGCCGGGAAAGCGTCGAGGGTGATACCGCAAATTGATGGTGCTCATACCGGCCTCTTCCCGGCTAAAGCCAGTCCTACGAGAACACCGCATCCATCCAGCTGCACCGCGTGGTCTAAATGTAGGACCGGCTTCAGCCGGGAAAGCGTCGGTCGTCACACCGCAAAATTGTTGGTGGTCACACCGGCCTCTTCCCGGCTAAAGCCAGTCCCACGAGAACACCGCATCCATCCAGCTGCACCGCGTGTTCTAAATGTGGGACCGGCTTCAGCCGGGAAGGCGTCGGTCGTCACGCCGCAAAATTGTTGGTGTTCACACCGGCCTCTTGCCGGCTAAAGCCGGTCCCACTGAAAGCATGCATTCCTCCAGTGGGACCCCATGCGCCAGACGTAGGGCCGGCGCATGCCGAGACAGCTTCAGGCGCCCTGCCCGCCGAGTTCGGCGAGCATGTCCTGGGGGATCACCAGCTCGGCTGCCGTCAGGTTTTCGTGCAGATGCGCCACCGAGGAGGTGCCCGGGATCAGCAGCAGATTAGGCGCACGCTGCAGCAGCCATGCCAGTGCCACGCACATTGGCGAGGTGTCGAGGCGTGTGGCGACGTCCGACAGCGTCTGGGACTGCAACGGCGTGAAACCGCCCAGCGGGAAGAACGGCACGTAGGCGATGCCCTGCTTGCCGAGTTCTGCGATCATCTGCTCGTCATCACGGTGGGCCAGGTTGTAATGGTTCTGCACGCAAACCACCTGGGCAATGCCCTGCGCCTCGGCAACCTGTTTCGCACTGACGTTGCTCAGGCCCAGATGCTGAATCAGCCCCTGACGCTGCAATTCAGCCAGCGCACTGAACTGCTCGGCTATCGACGCGTCATCCGGCGAATGCCCGGTGCCCCACGCCCTGAAGTTCACCACGTGCAGCGCTTCCACGCCGAGATTGCGCAGGTTGTCGTGCACCGCGCTCACCAGTTCCGCCGGGCTGTTGGCGGGATTCCATGAAGCGTCGGTGCCTCGGGACGCGCCAACCTTGGTGACGATCAGCAGCTCATCGGCATAAGGATGCAGGGCCTCACGGATCAGAAGGTTGGTGACATGGGGACCATAGAAGTCGGCCGTGTCGATATGGTTGACGCCGGAAGCAACCGCTTCACGCAGAACGGCGATGGCAGCCGCGTGATCTTTCGGCGGCCCGTAAACGCCGGGCCCTGCCAGCTGCATGGCGCCGTACCCCATGCGGTTGACGGTGCGACCGCCGAATGAAAAGTGTCCTGCCTTTCTGGCCTGGTTCATGGGTGACGCCTCGTGATCAAGAATGTGGGATGGCTCAAGTGGTGGGCTGACTATAGGCGTTGACCGCTGCGCTGATAATCAGGTGCAATCGGCACGGGTTGTACGAGCGAGCGGACGATGGCGACAGACATTCAGGATTTGCTGGCCTTCGTGGCCGTGGTCAACGCAGGCGGTTTTCGTGAAGGCGCACGGCTGAGTGGCAAGTCGGCGTCCAGCCTCAGCGATGCTGTTCGACGCATGGAGTCTCGCCTGGGCGTGCGCCTGCTCAACCGCACCACCCGCAGCGTCGTCCCGACCGAAGCCGGCGCGCGGCTGATGGAACGGATTGTCCCGGCCCTCGGCGAAGTCGAATCGGCGCTGGACGTGGTCAATGATTTTCGCGACCGCCCTTCGGGCACGCTCAGGCTCAACGTGCCCGCCAGCGCCGCCCGCCTGATATTGCCGCAGATCATCACCCCGTTTCTGCAGGCGCACCCGGACATCCGAATGGAAGTGGTCACGGAGGAAAGCTTCGTCGACATGATTGCCGCCGGCTGTGACGCGGGCATTCGCTACGACGATCGCCTTGAACAGGACATGATCGCCGTGCCCATCGGCCCGCGCGTTCAGCGTTTCGCGACCGCCGCATCGCCGGCGTACCTCGATGCCCGGGGCCGCCCTGAACATCCACGGGACCTGCTCAACCACAGCTGCCTGCGGGGCAAATTTCCGAGCGGTTTAATACCTTTATGGGAATACGAGCGGGACGGAGAAGAGGTTCGCGTCGAGCCGACCGGCCCGTTGACCGTGCGGATCGGCAGCGCCGTCGACCTTGCCGTGCAAACCGCCATCGACGGCCTGGGCATCGTCTCGTTGTTCGAAGACTGGTTGCGCCCCCATCTGGACAGCGGCGCGCTGGAACCGGTGCTCGAACCCTGGTGGCCAAGCTTCAGCGGGCCGTTTCTGTATTACCCGGGGCGGCGCTATGTGCCATCACCGTTGAGAGCCTTCCTGGACTTCATCCAGCGGATGGCGTGATGCTTGTCCGTGCACAGAACTGACCAGATATTTTAAATAAATAACTGCAAGTTCACGGTCGAACTAGCCCGCAGGATGTTGCAGTTAGATAATCAGGCAAAAAAAAACGCTGCATTCAATGCAGCGTTTCTTTTATAGCGTTTGTAGTTGAAGCCGCCAGGGCACTGGCGATCAACCATTTTGACGACCGTAACCCATGATGGTGTAGTCAAGGCTGTGGGTCACGCCGGCGTGGTCAACATAAACCATGGTGGATTGCACCGGACCATCAACTTTCTGTGGGTCCTGGGCGTTTTTGATGCTGATCACTTTCGCGACGTCGATACCTTTGTGGCGGTTGTATTGTTCAACCTGGACCGAGTGCTGTTGGCTGGTGGCCGGGAGTTCGCCGGCAGCGGCAAATACACTGGCGAGGGACAGAGCAGCGAAGGCTAATACTTTCATGGTCGTTCTCCAGAAGTTCATTAAGTAGTAAGGGAGCAAAGCGCTTGTCGTTTGCTTCTGGGGCCATTCTGTTCGTGATCGGCGCAGATGATAAATACTTAAAATCGATAAGGCCCATCACCGTCATCGATGCTTGAGTTAATTAGATCAATTTCCGTAATAGACCCTTGCGTATTCTGTTAACTCACAACTTTCAACACATCGATTGAGACTGGCGCAGCCCCCTGTTAAGTGCGACAGATGCAGGGACAGCACTACGGCGGAGCGCGTCATGTTGTCGCGGGTGATTGAACTGCCTGTCGGGAAATATTTTCAGCGCAATCAAACATTTCCAATGATGAACGTACTACCATTCATCCCGCTGACTCGTCCCGAACCAAAATGTCCGAGCAGACCTATATAAAGCGCTGGCCACTGGCACGGCGCTATTTTTTTAAAACAAACCGAAGCCTTGATGCCGCCTCACGAGCCTGCTCGTGGCGCAGTGCGTCAACCGTGATGACCGTCTGAGGTTGTGATGCAGAAATTGATGATTAACGGCCAGGAGCACGACCTGGATGTCGCCGACGACATGCCATTGTTGTGGGTCCTGCGCGACGTGATGGGCCTGACCGGCACCAAATACGGTTGCGGCATTGCCCAGTGCGGCGTGTGCACCGTGCACCTGGACGGCCAGGCCGTGCGCTCATGCGTACTGCCGGTGAGTGCCGTCGCCGGCCGCAAGGTCACCACCATCGAAGCGGTCGGCGAGCAGGCCGTAGGTCAGGCGGTACAGAAAGCCTGGCTGGACCATGAAGTCGTGCAATGCGGCTACTGCCAGTCGGGGCAGATCATGTCGGCCGTCGCGCTGCTGCAGGAACACCCCAAAGCCAACGACGAGCAGATCGTCAACGCTATGTCGGGCAACCTCTGCCGCTGCGCCACCTACACCCGCATTCGCGCCGCCATCAAAAGCGTCAGCCAGGCCTGAAGGAAGTCATCATGTCCGAATCACAATCATCTGCCGCGATGCTCTCGCGTCGCGGGCTGCTCAAAGGCAGCGCGCTGCTGGGCGGGCTGGTCATCGGCACCTATCTGCCGGCGTCAGTCACCCGCAGCTTCGCCGCTGATCTGGTCAAGGGCGCCAGCCTGGGCGACAACGCCGAGCAAGGCTATGGCGCCTTCGTGCGCATTGACCACAGCGGCGCCGTCACGCTGATTTCACCGAAAATCGAAATGGGCCAGGGCGTGCAGACTGGCATTGCCATGATGGTCGCCGAAGAGCTCGAAGTGCCGTTGAGCCAGATCACCATCACCGAGGCGCCGCCCAATGCAGCGCTGTACACCGACGCGCTGCTGAGCTTTCAGGCCACCGGCGGTTCGACCTCCACCCGCTACAGCTGGGAGCCCCTGCGCAAGGCCGGCGCCGGCGCGCGCATCGTGCTGATCCAGGCCGCAGCCATGCGCTGGAAAGTCGCGCCGAGCCAGTGCCACGCCGAGAACGGCCGGGTTATCGGCCCGAACGGCCAAAGTGCCGGTTACGGCGAGCTGGTCGACGCTGCCGCGAAGTTACCGCTGCCGACCGAGATCCCCCTAAAAGCCGTCGGCGAATTCAAGCTGCTGGGCAAACCGGTCCAGCGTCTGGACACCCCGAACAAGGTCAACGGCACGGCGAAATTCACCATCGACCTGCAAGTGCCGGGGATGCTGATTGCGTCCACCCTCACCTGCCCGGTTCATGGCGGCACGCTGCGCGGCGTCAAGAATGAAGACGCTGCGCGCAAGGTCCCCGGCGTGCGCGATATCGTCCGCCTGGACAACGCGGTGGCGGTGACGGCAAGCAACTTCTGGTCCTGTCAGCAAGCGCTCAAGGCGCTGGACATCGACTGGGACCTCGGCCCCCATGCCGGTCTTGATTCGGCCCAGCTGGACAAATCGCTGTTCGATGCGAGCGCTGGCGACGGTGTGTTCGCGCACCAGTCCGGTGACATCGCCGGGGCGTTAAAAAATGCCTCGAGCCGCTTCGAGGCGATCTACGAACAACCCTTCCTGTCTCACTCCCCTCTGGAGCCGATGACCTGCGTCGCCCATGTGCGCGCCGACGCGTGCGAGTTGTGGGTCGGCTGTCAGGCCCCGGGTATGGCCCAGGCGGGCGCCGCCAAAGTCTGCGGCATGCCGGTGGAAAAGGTGGTGATCCACAACCAGTTGATCGGCGGTGGTTTCGGCCGTCGTCTGGAGTCCGACTTCATCTTCCAGGCCGTGGATATCGCGCGCCAGTTGAGCTACCCGATCAAGCTGATCTGGAGCCGAGAAGAGGACATGACCCACGACCGCTATCGTCCGCACTACGTCGACCGCCTCAATGCAGCGCTGGATAAAGACCTGCGTCCGGTGGGCTGGGAGCATCGCATCGCCGGTGCCTCGGTGGTCGCGGCCTACATCGGCGCATTGCCGGCGGACGGCGTCGATGGCGATGCCGTCGAAGTGGCGAAGGATCCGATCTACACCCTGCCCAACCTGCAGGTGCGCTACATCCGTCACGACCCGGAAGTGATTCCGGTCTCGTGGTGGCGTGGCGTCGGACCGCTGCGCAGCACCTATGCCATCGAGTGCTTCATCGACGAGCTGGCGCACAACGCCAAGGTCGATCCGGTGAAATACCGCCTGGCGCTGATGCAGTCGCAACCCCGCGCCCAGGCAGTGCTGACCAAAGCGGCGCAACTGGTGGAGTGGGACAAGCCGCTGCCTGCCGGTTCCGGCCGTGGCGTGGCAGTGACGGCGGTGTTCGGCAGCTTTGTCGCGACCATCGTCGAGCTGGAGAAGCAAGGCGACAAAGGCCTGCGCATCAAGCGGCTGGTGACGGTCATCGACTGCGGCTTCGCGACCAACCCGACCTCTGTAGCGTCGCAGATGGAAGGCGGCACGCTGTTCGGTCTGTCGGCCGCACTGTTCAACGAAATCCTCGTCGAGAAGGGTCAAGTGCAGCAGACCAACTTCCACGAGTACCGGCAGATCCGCATGAGCGACGCGCCACCGGTGGAGGTGCACATCGTCGACAGCGTCGAGACCCCTGGCGGTGTTGGTGAAACCGGGGCCGTGCCCGCTGCGGCCGCGCTGGTCAATGCGGTGTACGCCGCGACCGGTGTGCGTGAGCGTCGTTTGCCGTTGAGCCGCTTTGGCTATTTCACTGTTTGAGGAGCGCGTCA
Source organism: Pseudomonas sp. GW821-FHT07F05 (assembly GCF_059418765.1). Classification (NCBI taxonomy): domain Bacteria; kingdom Pseudomonadati; phylum Pseudomonadota; class Gammaproteobacteria; order Pseudomonadales; family Pseudomonadaceae; genus Pseudomonas; species Pseudomonas sp. GW821-FHT07F05. The sequence goes on along the minus strand of NZ_JBWKQL010000004.1, from coordinate 211,505 downwards.
TGAACGTTTTCAACACTGCGCTCGGACTTGTGGCCGGTTTGCTGGCCAGCACCGTTTACGCGAGCGACACCCCAGCGATGAGCAAGGGCGAATACCTGACCCGCGCCGCTGATTGCGTGGCCTGCCACGTCGTGCCGGGCGGCAAGCCGTACGCCGGCGGGCTGGAATTCAAATTGCCGTTCGGCAGCCTGTATTCCCCCAACATCACCCCGGACAAAGAAACCGGGATCGGCAACTGGACCGACGACGAATTCGTCGACGCCCTGCAAAAAGGCGTGGGCAAGGACGGCAAGCATTACTACCCGGCCTTCCCTTACACCTCCTACACGCTGATGTCCCGGGAAGACATCCTGGCGATCAAGGGCTACCTGTTCAGCCTTGAGCCGGTGAAGCAGATGCCGCCCGAAAACAAGATTTCGTTCCCGTTCAATCAGCGCTGGGGAATGATGTTCTGGAACGCGATTTTCGCCGGCAACGAACGCTTCGTCCCGGACAGCAAGCAGTCGGCTGAATGGAATCGTGGCGCGTATCTGGTGCAGGGCCCGGGCCACTGCGGCGAATGCCACACCCCACGCAACATCTTCCAGGCGATGAGCACCGGCAACTCTCTGGCGGGTGCGGAACTGGGCAACTGGATGGCCTACAACATCAGTTCCGACGCCAAATACGGCATCGGCGCCTGGCCGGAAGACGCCATCGTCAGCTACCTGTCGAAGGGCTACGCGGCCGGTTTCGGCGGCGCGGGCGGGCCAATGGGTGACGCGGTCGAGCACAGCCTGCGCTACCTGGATCCGGCGGACCTGAAAGCCATCGCGGTGTACCTCAAGAGCACGCCGGCGAGAAGCGAAGGCATCCCCCGCCCAACCATGGCAGTGAACGATGCAGCGCTGCAAAAGGGGCTCGGCCAGAAGCTGTTCAACGACACCTGCGTGGCCTGTCACCAGATCGACGGCAGCGGGCGGCAATCACCGGCGGGTGGGTTGGCCGGTTTGAAAACCGTCAACGACCCCAAAGGTCGTAACCTGATGGCGACGCTGCTGGAAGGTCACACGCCAACCGCGGCACGGGTCGACCAGCGCATGCCTGACTTCGCCCGCAGCTACAGCGACGCTGAACTGGCTGCCGTCAGCACCTTCGTGCTGCGTCGGTTCGGTCAGAGCAACGGCGAGGTCAAAGCGGAAGACGTCGCGAAGAACCGCGCCAGCGCGTTGCATTGATGGCGGGGTGGCGCCGCTGATTCTCCTCTGAGTCAGCCGCGCTGCCAGGCCATTCGGCGGTTCAGGGCTTCGGCACCTGCGCCGCCACCGCTGCCTTGTCGATCACCGACGCGACGTTGACGATACGCCCCGCCTCAAACGTGTAGAACACGTTCTCCGTAAACTGCACCCTCCTCCCGTTCACCGCCACCTCGAACAGCTCGCCCACCGGCGTGCAATCGAACGTCAGCCGCGCGGCAATGTGCGGTGGCTCGGAGATCAGCAGATCGATGACGAAACGCAGGTCAGGGATGGCGCGGAAATCCTGCTCCAGCATTTGCCGATAGCCGGCCAGGCCGACGCGCTCGCCGTTGTAATGCACCTCCTCGCCGACGAAGTCTCCCAAGGCAGCCCAGTCCTGACGATTGAGGCAGGCGATGTAGCCGGTGTAGCCGTCTTTGAGTGTCTGGTGATCCATGGTGTCTCCCGGGGTGGGTAGGGCAAATGAATGTTAGTCCCACTGCAAACAGGCAATGCTTTTAGTGGGACTGGCTTTAGCCGGGAAGAGGCCAGTGTAAACACCATTAAATTTGCAGTGTGACGACTGACGCCTTCCCGGCTAAAGCCGGTCCTACTAAATGATTGCGCTGTGTCAGTTGCATCGGGACACCATCCGTGACGCTGAATGCACGCAATGCTTTTAGTGGGACTGGCTTTAGCCGGGAAAAGGCCATCGTAAACACCATCAATTCTGCAGTGTGACGACTGACGCCTTCCCGGCTGAAGCGGTGCTACTGAATGATTGCGGTGTGTCAGTGCTACTGGCTGCAAGAAGATGCCTCAGCCAGGAAGTGCTAGGTTATCCGCACTGACTCCATGAAGGCGCAATCATGTCCTCTCACCCTCCCTTCTCCGGTGCGAAAGTCGCGATTCTGTGCAACGGCTCGCTGCTGACGTACCAACGTGATGACAAGCCGGAGATCCCGTGGCCGAATCTGTGGGACCTGCCCGGCGGCGGCCGCGAAGGCGACGAGACCCCGGAAGAGTGCGCCGTGCGGGAAACGCTGGAAGAATTCGGCATCGTCCCCGACCCCGCTTCCTTCATCCACAAACGGGTCTACCCGGGTCAGGGCGTCAACGGGCTCGACACCTGGTTTTTCGTCGCTGAAGTGGCTGACGGCCTGTTCGATCAGGTGGTGTTCGGCGATGAAGGCCAGCGCTGGCAGGTGATGACGGCCGAGGCGTTTCTTGCGATGGACAACGCGGTTGACCGCCTGCAACACCGCTTACGTGAGTTCATGGATCAGCAGCGTTGACACGTCCGGCCCCGAAGGACGCCCGCCCCGACTCACCCAAACAGAGACAAATTGACGCAGGCATGGCGTTTTTTTGCTATCGTCGCCGGAATTAACTAACCGGTTAATTACGCGACGGATAATGCCGGCAGAACCTCATCTGGCAGCCATCACGCTCTGAACCCTTGCCCTCACCTCACTTGATCGGTCATCCACGACCCTTCTTCGCGTCAGCAGGAATGCCTCATGAATCACTCACAACCTTCGGCAGCCGTCAGCCGCTGGCCCATTCGGGTCGTCGCGCTGGGCGTGCTGGTTTTCGGATTACTCTTCGCAGCGGGCGGCGGCTACCTCGTCACACTGGGCGGCAGCGCGTATTTCCTGCTGGCCGGTCTGGGGCTGATGGTTTCGGCGGTCCTGCTGTTCCGACGTCGCCTGGCAGGCGCGTGGCTGTTTGCAGCGGTGATGCTGTCGACGCTGATCTGGGCGCTGGTGGACGCCGGGCTGGTGTTCTGGCCGCTGGTTTCCCGCCTGTTTGCGCTTGGCGTGCTGAGTCTGCTGGTCGCGCTGATCTACCCTTCCCTGCGCAAGGCCAATGGCCTCGCAGCCGGTCGCGGCGGTTACCTCGTTGGCGGCGTGCTGGCGGTGGCGATGGTCGCCGGGTTCTGGGGGATGTTTCAGCCCCACGCCTCGGTGTCGCCGACGGGGGATGGCCCGGCGCTGACCAAGGTCGATCCGGCCCACGCGCAGAAAGACTGGGCCCATTACGGCAACGATGAAGGCGGCAGCCGCTTCGCCGCGCTGGACCAGATCAACCGCGACAACGTCAGCAAGCTGGTGCCGGCCTGGACCTACCACACCGGCGACGTCGCCATCAGCGACGGCAATGGCGCCGAAGACCAGATGACCCCGTTGCAGATCGGCGACAAGGTGTTCATCTGCACGCCCCACAACAACGTCATCGCGCTGGACGCCGATACCGGCAAGCAGCTGTGGAAAAACGAAATCCACGCCAAGTCCGCCGTGTGGCAACGCTGCCGCGGGCTGGCTTATTTCGATGCCAGCGCCGCCGTCGCGCCACCCACCGATGGCAGCACCCCAGCCGCGCCGGTCGCAGTGCCGGCCGGCGCCAACTGCCAGCGTCGTTTGCTGACCAACACCATCGACGCGCGCCTGATTGCTGTGGACGCCGACACCGGCGAGTTCTGCCAGGGCTTCGGCAACAACGGCCAGGTCGACCTCAAGGCCGGTCTGGGCAACGTGCCCGATTCCTACTATCAACTGTCATCGGCGCCGCTGATGGCCGGGACCACCGTGGTGGTGGGCGGACGCGTGGCCGACAACGTACAGGCTGACATGCCGGGCGGCGTGATCCGGGGCTTTGACGTGGTCACCGGGCAGATGCGCTGGGCGTTCGATCCGGGCAATCCCGAAGACAAGCAGGCCCCTGCCGCCGACAAAACCTATGTGCGCAGCACGCCGAACAGTTGGGCACCGATGTCCTACGACCCGGCCATGGACACGCTGTTCCTGCCGATGGGCAGTTCGTCCACCGATATTTATGGCGTGAAACGCACGGAGCTCGACCACACCTACGGCGCCTCGGTGCTGGCATTGAACGCCACCACCGGCGTGCAGAAGTGGGTGTATCAGACGGTCCACAACGACCTCTGGGATTTCGACCTGCCGATGCAGCCGAGCCTGATCGACTTCGCCAAGCCTGACGGCAGCAAGGTGCCGGCGCTGGTCATCGGCACCAAGGCCGGGCAGATTTTCGTCCTCGATCGTCACACGGGCCAGCCGCTGACCGAGGTCAAGGAAGTCCCGGTCAAGGCGTCGAACATCCCCAACGAACCCTACTCGCCGACCCAGCCAAAATCTGTCGGCATGCCGCAAATCGGCGCGCAGACCCTGACCGAGTCGGACATGTGGGGCGCCACGCCGTTCGACCAGTTGCTGTGCCGGATTTCGTTCAAGAAGATGCGCTACGAGGGCCTGTTCACGGCGCCGGGCACCGACATTTCCCTGAGCTTTCCGGGCTCCCTGGGCGGGATGAACTGGGGCAGCCTGTCGACCGACCCGGTGCACGGCTTCATCTTCGTCAACGACATGCGCCTGGGCCTGTGGATTCAGATGGTGCCGCAGTTGAAAGACGCCATCGCAGCCTCCGGCGGTGAAGCGCTGAACACCGGCATGGGCGCCGTGCCGCTGAAAGGCACCCCGTACGCCGTAAACAAAAACCGCTTTCTGTCCGTGGCCGGCATCCCGTGCCAGGCGCCGCCGTTTGGCACGCTGACCGCCATCGACATGAAGACTCAAAAGATTGCCTGGCAAGTGCCGGTGGGCACCGTTCAGGACACTGGCCCGATGGGCATCAAAATGCACCTGCCGCTGCCGATCGGCATGCCGACGCTGGGGGGCACGCTGTCGACCCAGGGCGGGTTGGTGTTCATCGCCGGCACCCAGGATTACTACCTGCGCGCGTTCAACAGCGCCAACGGCGAAGAAGCCTGGAAAGCCCGCTTGCCCGTTGGCAGTCAGGGCGGCCCGATGACGTATGTGTCACCGAAGACCGGCAAGCAGTACATCGTCATCACCGCCGGCGGCGCCCGTCAGTCGGCGGATCGCGGTGATTACGTGATTGCCTACGCGTTGCCTGACGGCAAATAACTGCTCCACAAAAAAACCGCTGACACCTTGATGTGGGGCGCAGCGGTTTTTTTTTGCATCAGGGGAAAGGCTCAGGCCGGATTCACCTTGGGAACTGCGTTTACCTTGTGGGACCGGCTTCAGCCGGGAAAGCGTCGGGCGTCACGCTGCAAAATCGAGGGCGATTACACCGGCCTCTTCCCGGCTAAAGCCGGTCCCACTATCGAACCGCGTTCGCCTTGTAGGCAGCGATCAATTACTCGCCACTTCCGCCGAATTACCGGTGGTCACCAGCGCCTTGAGCGAAGCATCGAACTGCTTCAGGGCGTTGATCTGCAGGTCGCGCTGCTGGTTGATCTGCGCGGCGATCTCCGGAGCGGCCTTGTCGTGGACCCACACCGAGGTCAGCTCTTTCGCGCCGAGGCCTTCAGCCTTGCCGATGTATTGCAGGTTCGAGTCGTAGAACTTCGCGATGAAGCGCGCTTCCACTTGAGAGTTACGCTGGGACACCAGGCGGCTGTAGGTGTCGAGCATCACCACCACGTCCGGCCGCGCCTGCATCAGCGCGTCGAGATTGTCGTACACAGTGACCGATGCGAACTGTTTCTCCAAAGAACCTTTCAGCCAGTCCATCGCCAGTTTCGGATCGGAGCTGCTCACGAACGCCTCACGAATACGCGAATCCAGCCCGCCATTCTTGACGCCTTTCAACGCCACGGCGTGATAACGCTCAAGGTATTCGAGGGTGCTGACGGTGTTTTCGCTGTAGAGCACACCAACGCTTTGATAAGACTGCAGCGCCACACGGCTTTCAACCACCGGCAGCAAATGGCACGCCTCGGCATCTGCCGCCGAAGCAGTGACCGCCGCGGAAGCAGAACCCGACGCGACAAATCCGCTGGACAGCACGGCGACGAGGGTCAGCAGGGTTGAAATTTTCATCGCGTGGCGTCCTTCTCAAGCAAGTTCGGTATGGGGCCATCCTCCTCTCTTCCGAGAAAAAGAGAACTCGCCTACCGTGATGGTCACTATCGATTTCAGGAATGGTAGGCGGAGTGAGAAACACCTTTACCGATGCTTCAACAAAGCCCGCTGCCCTCTCCTCTTGTACCCTTCAATACACGTAACGCCCAACTGCCCGACGTACTGCCTGTAACGCTACCCGCAATGCATCCAGATCCAGAGAGCCCAACGCCAGGCGAATCCCGTGGGGGACAACGCTGGACGTGGCGAAGGGTTCGGCAGTCGAGACCGCCACCTTGTCCGCCAGCAACGCCATGGCCACCTGATCGGCCCTGGCATCCTCCGGCAGGTGCACCCATAAAAAATAGGACGCCGGGTGACTGATGACGTTCAACCCGATTAACAGCTCTCGGGCGAGCGCTTGTCGGGCCCGTGCGTCGAGGCGTTTTTCCGCCTCAAGGCGCGCGGCGGTGCCGTCCTCGATCCAGCCGCAGACCAGCGACGTCATCACCCCCGGCGTGTTCCAGACCGTCGCCCGGATCGCCCGCTCGATGGCCGACACCCACTGCAGCGGCGCGACCACGTAGCCGACCCGCAGCCCCGTGGCGATGTTCTTCGAGAACCCCGAGACGTACACGGTCAGCTCCGGCGCTAACGCTTTCAACGGAGCGGGCGGCTCGTCGGCCAGAAATGCGTAGGCCGCGTCCTCGATCAATAGCAGGCCGTGCTGCCGAGCGATGCGCACCAAGTGCTCGCGCCACGACAGGTCCATCACCCAGCCCATGGGATTGTGCAGCGTCGGCATCGTGTAGACCGCCTTGACTCGCCGTCGCTGGCAGAGCTTTTCAAGGGCGTCCAGATCAGGACCATCGTCAGCATAGGGGATCGCCACCAGCTCCAGCCGATGCGCATCAGCCACCACTTTGAACCCCGAATAGGTCAGCGCATCCACCGCGACCACATCGCCCGGTTTGAGCAAGGCCATCACCGTGACCGCCAGGCCATGCTGCGCGCCGCTGACGATCACCACCTCCTCGGCCTCGACCGTTAATCCCCGAGCAGCAAGGTGCCGCGCCATGCACGCGCGCTCATGGCTTCGGCCGGCATGGGGCTGATAGCGCAGCAGTGCCTCCAGATCGCCCGACAACGCCAATTGGCGAAGGCCGTTGCGCAGCAGTTCGGCCTGGCCCGGCAACGTCGGGTAGTTGAAATTGAGGTCGAGCACGCCGGGTGCGCTGGTCTGCTGATCGACGCCATGACTGAGCGGCAGGGCGATTTCCCGGACAAAAGTGCCGCGCCCGGTTTCGCCACTCACCAGGCCCATGGCTTCAAGCTCAGCATAGACCCGGGATGCCGTGACCAGCGCCAGGCTTTCAGCTGCCGCCAACTGACGATGGGTCGGCAGGCGCGTCCCGGGCGCCAGTTCGCCGGCTGAGATCTGCGCGGCGAATCGGTCGACAAGGGTTTTATAGCGGGCGCGAGGCATAAGCACTGTATCCATGACAATTTTTTGATTGTGCTGATATTGCTCTTTAGGCTGCTCCTTGCGCCACCTCGGCGGCCGCCCCGGTCGGCAACACACCATCAACCGGCAACAGCGTTCTCACGCCTGCGCCCCAAGAGTCCGCATCGCATGGAAATCTCTTCAAAGCCCCAGCCCCTGACGGCAAAACCCTCCACTGCCGGATGGCTGAACGGCCTGATCGGCGTGATCATTTTCAGCGGCTCACTGCCTGCCACGCGCCTCGCAGTGCTGGAGTTCGCGCCGCTTTTCCTGACCGTCGCCAGAGCGTCCATTGCCGGCGCGGTTGCCCTGTGCCTGTTGCTGGTGCTGCGAGAGAAACGCCCCAGCCGCCGTCAACTGATGCCGCTACTCATCGTCGCCAGTGGCGTGGTGATCGGCTTCCCGCTGCTCACGGCGCTGGCGCTGCAATACGTTACGTCGGCGCACTCCATCGTTTTTGTCGGCCTGTTGCCGTTGGCGACTGCCGTGTTCGCCGTGCTGCGCGGCGGCGAGCGTCCGCGTCCGGTGTTCTGGGTGTTCTCGTTGCTGGGCAGTGCGCTGGTGGTGGGATTCGCCTGCGCTCAGGGGCTGTCGGCGTCACCAGCGGGGGATCTGCTGATGTTGCTGGCGATTGTCGTCTGCGGCCTGGGTTACGCCGAAGGCGCCACGCTGTCCCGAACCCTTGGCGGGTGGCAGGTTATCTGCTGGGCGCTGGTGCTGGCGTTGCCGCTCATGCTGATGCTGACCCTGCTCAGCGCGCCGCCAGCCCTGTCCACCATCAGCGCACCGGCGTGGGTGAGCCTGGGCTACGTGTCGCTGTTCAGCATGTTGATTGGCTTCGTGTTCTGGTACCGCGGTCTTGCCCAGGGCGGGATCGCTGCGGTGGGACAATTGCAGTTGCTGCAGCCCTTTTTTGGTCTGACGCTGGCCGCGACCCTCCTGCATGAACGCGTCAGCGTGGGCATGCTGGTCGTAACCGTCGGGGTGATTCTCTGCGTGGCCGGAGCGCGGCGATTTTCACGCTAGCTGCAGGCACGACCAAGGGGCGGCCCAAACGAAAAATGCCGGTGATCATCACCGGCATTTTTCATTTCATCGCTGCGCCATCACTTGGCCTGACTGACGCGCCAGACCTTATTGCCCACATCGTCCGCCACCAGCAACGCGCCCTGTTTATCGAGGATCACGCCGACCGGACGGCCCTGCGCGTCGCCGTCGGCGTTGAGGAAGCCGGTCAGGACGTCCACTGGCAGGCCGGTTGGGCGGCCATCCTTGAAGCCGACGAAGACGACCTTGTACCCCGCCTGGGGATTGCGGTTCCACGAACCGTGCTCGCCGACAAACACGCCGTCGGCAAATTTGGCCGGCATGCCGCGCGGGTCGGACCAGGTCAGGCCCAGCGGCGCGACGTGGGTGCCGAGGGCGTAATCCGGGGCGATGGCCTTGGCGACCATGTCCGGGCGCGGCGGCTGCAAGCGGCTGTCGACGTGTTGGCCGTAGTAGCTCCAGGGCCAGCCGTAGAACGCGCCGTCCTTGACCGAGGTCAGGTAATCCGGCACCAGGTCGCTGCCAATTTCGTCACGCTCGTTGACCACCGTCCACAGCTCGTTGCTGCCCGGCTTCCAGGCCAGCCCGTTGGGGTTGCGCAGGCCGCTGGCGAACAGGCGTTTCTGCCCGGTCTTGACGTCAACTTCCCAGACCGCCGCGCGACCTTCTTCGGCTTCCAGACCGTTCTCGCCCACGTTGCTGTTCGAGCCAACGGTGACGTACAGCTTGGTGCCTTCGCGGTTGGCGATGATGTTCTTGGTCCAGTGGTGATTGATGCCCGCCGGCAGGTCGGTGACTTTCACCGGCTTGGCGGTGCTTTCGGTCTGGCCGTCGTTGTACGGGACCTTGACCACCGCGTCGGCATTGGCGATGAACAACTCGTTGCCCACCAGCACCATGCCGAACGGCGAAGTCAGGCCGCTGATGAACACCTTCTTCATTTCCGCGCGGCCATCGCCGTCGGCATCGCGCAGGATGCTGATGCGGTTGGCGCTCTCGGCTTCGGCGCCCACCCGGCTCATGACGATCCCGGTGGCGGTGCGCTTGATCCAGGCCATCACGCCCGGCCCGCCGTCCGTCGCGCCTTCAGGCTTGGGCGGCTTGTTGCTTTCGGCCACCAGAATGTCGCCGTTGGGCAGGCTGTACAGCCAGCGCGGGTGATCGAGGTTCTCGGCCAGCGCGCTGACCTTAAAGCCCTCGGCGGCCTTGGGCGTGTCGGTGCCCTTCCAGCCGACGGCCTTGGACACCTTGACCGTCGGAATCAACGTGCTGTTCGGCTCGGGCAGTTGCGGCTGCGCGCCTACACCCGCCTGGAACGGCAGCTTGGCGGTCTCGCCGCAGGCACTGAGCATCGCAGCAGTGGTCATCAGCAGTGCAAATCGGTGCATCGCAATCATCGTTCAACCTCGCGGCGGCCATCCATGGGCCCATTGTTTTGAGAATTAGAAGCTGGGAGAAGCAAACGCTTCAAGAGACATAAGGCTGACAAGTATCGCCACGTCGACCGACAGCAAACAGCTCATGGGACGCAAATGACATTTGCCCTTGGGGCACCAATAAAACGACCACTGCGCGAGGCTCAGGGTTCAATAATCTGCGCCGACACGTCGCGTAAGGGGGCCGAGGGGTTAGCCATATCGGCCGATTTTAGCTACGCTGCCCTCCCACTACCCCAGAGCCAGATCCGATGACCCGCCCAGAGTTTGCTTTGGATGTTGAGGCGATCAGTGCGATCCCTGCCGTGCCCGTCATTCTGAGCATGGTCAAGCACATCACCGGCATGCGCTTCGCGGCGATCGCCAGGGTCACGGAAAGCCACTGGGTGGCCTGCGCCGTCGATGACTCGATCAATTTCGGCCTCAAGCCGGGCGGCGAGTTGGTGCTGGAATCGACCATTTGCCACGAGATCAGGCAGCATCAGCAACCCGTGGTCTTCGGCCATGCCAGCGCCGACCCGCAGTTCGCCACCCATCACACGCCCAACATCTACGGGCTGGAAAGCTACATCTCGATCCCCATCATCCTGGCCGACGGCCGTTTCTTCGGCACGCTGTGCGCGATCGATTCAGTGCCGGCAAACCTGGGCGATCCTGCCATCGTCAAGACGCTGACCCTGTTCGCGCAGTTGATCGCCATGAGCCTGGACACCCAGGGCCACTTGGAGAGCGCCCGGGCCGAGCTGACCGACGCCCACGAGCACGGCCGGCTGCGCGAGCAATTCATGGCGGTGCTGGGCCACGACCTGCGCACGCCGTTGAGCGCGATCCGCATGAGCGCCGACCTGCTGGCGACCAAAACCGAAGACAAGCGCTCGCTGGGGCTGGTGGCGGCCATCCGGCAGAGCTCGATCCGCATGGGCGTGCTGATCGAGAACGTGCTGGATTTTGCCCGGGGCCGAATGGGCGGCGGGATTCCGGTGAAGCGCCACATCACCGACGAACTTCCCGAGGTGTTGACAGCGACGGTGGACGAGATCCGCGCGTCGCACCCGCAGGCGAGCTTCATCGAGGCTATCGACCTCAGCGGCACCGTCTACTGCGACCCGCTGCGCATCAGTCAGTTGCTGTCCAACCTGCTGGGCAACGCCGTCACCCACGGGTCGCCCACGACGCCGATCCATCTGCACGTCTGGCAGGAATGCGATCAAGTCATCATTTCCGTCATGAATTATGGCGCGCCCATTTCGCCACGGCTGATGCCGCTGCTGTTCGAGCCCTTCACCCGATCCGAAGCCGGTGGTCGCGGGGAAGGCTTGGGACTGGGGCTGTACATCGCCTCACAGATCGCCACTGCCCATGACGGGATCCTGACCGTGAGCTCATCGGCGGAACTGGGCACCTGTTTCATCGCGCGTTTTCCTTCTGAGCCGCCCGCCTGAGCGCCGATTGCCGATTTCGGCACGGCCACCCGGCAGCGCTGCGCTGCACATTGATTTTTCGCCATAACGCAGTTTTCTGAAGCCCCCTTCCCTGAGGAGAGCACCTGACATGCTTCTGCACCAGTCCACGTGGATCGAGATCGAGCAGTTTCTCAAACGCAGCCGCACGGTCGTCGTGCCCATTGGCTCGAACGAACAACATGGCCCCACCGGCCTGCTCGGCACTGACTGGATGTGCCCGCAGATCATCGCCCACGAAGCGCAGAAGAGCGCCGACATCCTGATCGCGCCGACCTTCAACATCGGCATGGCGCAGCACCATCTGGGCTTTCCCGGGACGATCTCGCTGCGCCCCTCGACGTTCATCGCCGCCATTGGTGACTGGGCTCGCTCGCTGGCGGGCCATGGCTTCGAAAAAATCCTCTTCCTCAATGGGCACGGCGGCAACGTCGCGTCGATCGAGGCAGCGTTTTCCGAGCTGTATGCCGAGGCCAGTTTCGCCGGGCGGTCTGCAGGCTTCGCCATGAAGCTGATCAACTGGTGGGACCTGGAAGGCGTTGGTGAACTCGCCCATCGGCAGTTCCCGGTGGGCCACGGCTCCCACGCGACGCCGTCCGAGATCGCGGTGACCCAGTGGGCCTACCCGGAGTCGATCAAATCAGCGGACTACTCGCCGCAGATTGCCCCGACCGGTCCGATCCGCGAAGCGAAGGATTTCCGCGCGCGCTTCCCCGACGGGCGTATGGGCTCTGACCCTGCGCTGGCCACGCCGGAAAAAGGCGGAGAGCTGGTGGCGCTGGCCGCCAAAGGGCTGGTGCGCGCGGTTGACGCGTTCAGTCGCGAACCGGCGCTGCATTGATATCGCTGCGTTGACGTGGCTTGGCCGTGCGGCAATAGCGCGCGGCGTTGAACTCGTCCGCCAAACGGCGGCCATAGTGGTATGCGCTTTTTGAAACGGTATGGGACCTGGGGCAGTCTGCAGCGCAACGACCTCGCCCGGTCCCCTTGGCTGACAGGTGATATGTGAATACGTTTATCCCACTGGACAAAGTTGAAGAAATCGATCTGCAGGATTACCACGAGGTCTGGCTGACCACGTCAGAAACATGGCCACAAGACCCGGCGACGGTCCACCGCAAGTGCTTGTGGCGCCAGGATCGCGAGATGACCTCCGATGTGGAAATCGACGGCGTGTACTTTGAAAACCTTCCGCACCTGTGGCTGCGGGTGGACGACCTCGATGATCAACAGGACATCGACCTGGTCATCGAAAAGCTCAAGACGCGCATTGCCGCACTGAATCTCAAAGGTGAGTTCTATCCTCCCGAGCTGCCGACAGCGGCGCCTCACAAAGACGAAGACGAAATCAAGAAAGACCTGCGCAGCTAATTCGCTTCAACCCTCGCTTCTCCGACGCGCGCCGTTGCTGATCTTCAGCACGGCGCCGTTTTTGTTTCTGCCTCGCGCCTTTCCCGTCAGTGACCGGCTTCAGCCGGGAAGAGGCCAGTGTGAACACCCTCGATCTTGCAGCGTGGCATCCGACGCCTTCCCGGCTAAAGCCAGTCCTACGGGAACACGCAATCCGTCAGTGGGACCGGCTTTAGCCGTGAAGAGGCCAGTGTGAACAGCATCAAACGCACATCGGTACAAGCCCGCCCTGCCCGTCCTTGTTAACGTCACCGACCTGATCCCTGCGAGGCGCTTTGAATGAATCAATCCCACACGACATGGGGCCGCCAGACCAGCTTTTGGGTCGCGGCCGCCGTGGTGGTCCATACGCTGTGGACCAGCGCCGCGCCCGCCATGATGTACCCGCTCTACGCCCATCAATGGCAACTGACGCCGACCGTGACCACGCTGATTTTCGCGGTGTTCCCGGTGTTCGTTGTGGCGACGCTGATTGCCCTGGGCGACCTTTCCGATTACATCGGGCGTCGTGCGGCGATGTTGCTGGGTGTCGGCGCTTCACTGATCGGCGTGCTGTTGTTCGCCGTCGCTCCCGACGTCACGTGGTTGTTGATCGGCCGGGCGTTCATGGGCGTCGGCGTCGGGTTGTCAGCAGGCCCTTCGGCGGCTGCGGTCGTCGAATTCAGCGCGCCGGGCAAGGCGAAACTGGCCGGCGCCATCACCACTGCCGCGCAGGCTTCGGGCCTTGCCGCCGCGCTCATCCTCGGCGGCGGCCTGATCCAGTACGCGCCGTTTCCCACGCGCCTGAGCTTCTGGGTGTTGGTCGTCGTGCTCGGCGCCACGCTGTTCGGCGTCTGGCGGTTGCCGCGCCACACCCCGGCCGAGAGCAAAAAGCCCTGGTCGCTGAAGCTGCCGCACATTCACCCGCCGCTGCGCCGCACGTTTCTGGTGTCGGTCAGCGCGGTGCTCAGTGCGTATTCGGTCGGGGCGACGATGCTCTCGCTGGGTTCGCAGATCGCCCATGACCTGATCGGCTCAAGCAACGCGCTGGTCAACGGCGGCGCCATTTCGCTGTTCGCCATCGTCCTTGGCATCACCGGCATCGTCGGCAAACGCTTCGGTTCAAGGCTGTCAATCATCGCCGGCGCGAGTTTTTCCATCGTCAGCCTGTTGCTGCTCATGCTCGCGACCAAAACCCACGCCCTGCCGGTGTTCCTGCTCTCCAGCGCAGCCAGCGGCGCCGGTTACAGCCTGTTATTCATGGGCGGCCTCAACCTGATCAACGCCCACGCACCGATGCATCACCGCGCAGGCACTCTGTCGGCGCTGTTTCTGGTGGCGTACCTGATGCAGGGCGTTGTCGCTTTGTTGCTGGGCCGCGCCGCCACCGCATGGGGTCTGGATCTGGCGATTGATGTGGGCTCAGTGGCCCTCGCCGCCTTGAGCCTCAGTGCGATGTTGCTGGCGATTTACGTGCGCCAGCCGCCGACCAGAGCAGACGTCGGCTAGACGCCGGGCCACTCTGGGCTAGAATCGCCCGCTCAGACCATCAAGGAGTGAACCCCTGTGCAGATGTCCCCGGCGATACCGCTGATTCGTATTTTTTCCGAAGCCAAGGCGAAAGAGTTCTACGTCGATTTTCTCGGCTTCAGCCTGGACTGGGAGCACCGCTTTGAACCGGGTCTGCCGCTGTATGCCCAGGCCCGCCGCGACAATCTGGTCATCCACCTGACCGAACACCATGGCGACGCGACGCCGGGCTCGACGATCTTCGTGCCGGTCAGCGACATCGCTGAATTGCAGCGCGAACTGCTGGCGAAAAACTACGGCTATTCGCGCCCCGGCATTCAGGACCTCGACTGGGGCAAGGTCATGGAAATCGCCGATCCGTTCGGCAACCGCCTGCGTTTCTGCGAGCGCTCCGAGGACTGAACCGCGCCGCCGTCAGAGGCGGAAATACTGCCCGATCGCCCGCCGCAGCAGGTCCACCGCGTCATCGCCGTGGGAAGCAGACGAGCGCACGACGATGATGTCGTGGTCAGCGATCAGCGGCAGGCCGTCCAGAATGCGCATGCCGTCGGTGACCCGGGCGCGGTCGATCACGCTGATCCCCAGACCCGCTTCGACGCAGGCCTTGACCGCCTGATTGGACGAACTCTCGAGCACGATGCGCATGCGGTGGCCGCTGCGCTTGAGTGACTCGATCATCGCTTGCCGGTACGAGCATTGCGCGGCGTGCACGGCCAGCGGCAATGGGTCCGGTAAATCCCCCGAGTGATGTGCGGCGCCAACCCACACCGGGGTCGTCGGCACCAGCAGTTGATCGTCCGCACCCAACTGGCCTTCGGGCAGGGCGATGACCGCCACCTGCAGCCGCCCCCGCCGGACCTGATCGCGCAAGATGAAGCTGGGCGCGGTCTTCAGCTCCAGAACAATGTTCGGCCACGCGGCGGTGAAAATCGGCAGCACGTCGCGAATCAGGTGGGTGGCGTATTCATCCGGCACGCCGAGGGTGATGCGCCCCGCCATCTGCGTGCCCTGCAGCTCGGCCAGCACTTGATCGTGGGTGCTCAGCAGCGCAGCGGTGGAGGTTAGAAACCGCTTGCCCAGCGGCGTCAGCGACACCGACTGATTGTCGCGGTTGAGCAGCCGCCCGCCCGCCACCGCTTCCAGCCGCTGCACGTGCACGCTGACCGCCGCCGGGCTTTTGTGCAGCTGTTCCGCCGCCGCGCTGAACTTGCCAATGCGCGCCACGGCGTGAAAGGTGCGGACCTGTTCGATATCCAGAATGGCGCTCATGGTTCACTGATCCCGAAGCACTGCTGTCGTTTATTTTGATTTATTAGACTACGGCGGTTGGGTACGTTGGGTCCATGAACACTTCAAACGAACTGACCAACGCGAGCCTTCCCCTTCCGTCTCGACGCCGGATTTTCCCCTTGCCGATGCTCGAAGCCGGGCTGGTGATCATCTGGAGCTCGGGCTTCATTGGCGCGCGCTTCTCCATCGATTTCGCGCCGGCGTCGCTGGTGGTGTTCTGGCGTTGCCTCCTGGTCACGCTGATTCTGTTTCCCTTTGTAGCCCGGCAACTGCGCCAGACGCCGCCCGCGGTGGTGCTGAAAAACGCCGGCATCGGCCTGCTGGCCATGGCCGGTTATCTGTTCGGCGTGACCGAGGGGATTGCCCTTGGCGTGCCGGCCGGGCTGGCAGCGCTGTTCGCCGACCTGCTGCCGATCGGCATGGCCGTGCTCGCGGCCGTGGTGCTGCGCCAGCGATTGGCCCGCAGCGTATGGATCGGTTTGCTCATCGGCCTGGCGGGCGTGATGCTGGCGACCCACGACGCGCTGGCCTGGGGCAGCGCACCCCCATGGGCCTACGCCCTGCCGGTGCTGGGCATGCTGTCGCTGGCAGTGGCGACCCTGTGGCAAAAACATTCCCCCGACCCGCAGGCATTGGGCCTGCTGCCCAACCTGTGGCTGCAGTGCTTCGTCTCGACCTTCGTGTTTTCCCTCGTTGCGGGACTGCACGGGAGTCTCGCGCCCGTCCCCAATTCAGGCTTCGCGATGAGTGTGCTGTGGACGTCGGTGTCGACGGTCGGCGGTTACGGGCTGTACTGGATGTGCCTGCGTCGTGCCACGCCAACGCGGGTTGCCAGTGTCCTTTACCTCAGCCCGCCGCTGACGCTGCTGCTGGCCTGGGCCCTGTTCGACGAACCACTGTCGTGGCTGATGGCCCTGGGCATGGCGGTCTCGGGGGTCGGCATCGGTCTGGTGATACGCGGCGAGGCGCGGCAGGCGGCAAAGCACGGGTGATGTGGAACCGTTAGGCGCGCCGGCTCCACTCAGGCGTTTTTAACCATAAGCGCGCCCTTATGACTCCTATCCGAACTTCCTCGCCTTTCATCCCGGCTGTCCCCTCACACAGCCCTTCGGACAACGCTGAAACCTCCGAGGCCAGCCCGACGCTACACGCGGCCGTGGCCAATCGCGACGCCGAAGCGCTGGCGCGTCTGCGCAAGGACGGCCAGCGCGCCAACACCTTGAACGCCGAAGGCCATTCGCCGCTGGATGTGCTCGACAGAATGCGCGACATCGACGAGCGCAGCCGCTCCGGATTGCGCATGGCCTTGCTGCAGTCGCTCAACCCGACGGCGCCCCTGGCCTATGCCAAGCCGGAGGCGTTGCACGGCACCCCGTGGGGGCTGGAAATCCTGCAGTCCGGGGCGCTGAAGGGCGGTGTCAATGATGCCAAAGGCGGCACCCAGTCGTTGGAAGGCAAGGTGTTTTTCTCCGATCGCACCCGGGAGAGCTCGACCGACACGACCACCCGGCCCAACCTGCGCAGCAAGGCCCGCACCTATGCATTGGGCAAAGGGGTGAACACCAGTAACGCGCAATCACGGGCGCTGCAACACCGCATGGCGCAGGTGATCATCCATGCCCTCAACACCGGCAAAGCGCTGCCGCCCAATGCCATGGCGCCATCAATCGACGTCGCTGATCCCGAGCAACTGCCTGCCGAAAGTGCCGCATGGCTGCAGCGCTTTCTACACGCCAACTACATCCTCAAGCCTGTCGGGCGAAAGTTCATCGGCGCGCCGCTCGATGAACATCTGGGTGACCTGAAATTGCCGGGCTCCATTGCCTTGCGATCTGGCGGGCAGGGTAATGAGCTAAGGGGTGAAGACCTGAATCGTTTCTATCACCAGGCCGCGAGTGAGTTGCTGCGCTCCCTCGAAGATGGCAAAGCCCCGTACCTGGGCTTGCTGAATCAGGGCGGCGTTGTACCCCTAGTGTTCGGTTTCGAGAAGATCAACAACTTGTCCACCCACGCCATTCAGTACACCTCCGACACCAAGCAATATTCCTATCAGAACAAGGAGCATCCGCTTTCTGGCAGCCCGGAAAACGGTGGCAAACTCAAGGAAATGGAAGTGCGAGGCCTGGATGATTTCGCCACGGTGTGCCTGGGCTGCGCCATAAAAGGTGTCGAACTGCCCGCCGATCTGGTCGTGCGAGTGAAAGCCCAGAAGAGTGAAAAAGCCCTGTATCTGGACGCCTCCCAGACCGCGCTGTTCAGGCAGAAGCTGGCGGCTGAAGTGGCCGAACAGGCGGGAGATAAGCCACTGGGGACCCTTGACCTGTCCCAGTTGCAGCGGATCAATTCCGACATACGGGCCAAGGATTTAAGTGAATGGCTCCCGGTTTGATGATAGGAGTGTGCGCCGCACACCCCACCTTCTACTGGAGCGCATCCCCATGAAAATCGGCTTTTTGGGCCTCGGCAATATGGGTCAGGCCGTGGCTGGCAATCTGTTGAAAGGCGGTCATGAACTGCTGGTCTGGAACCGTTCTCCCGACGTGGCGAAGCCATTGGTCGAGCAAGGCGCCACGGCAGTCACCGAGCCTGCGCAAGCGTTCGCCGCCGACGTGGTGTTCAGCATGCTCGCCGACGACAAGGCCTTGCGCGCAGTGCTGCTGGATTCCGGTCTTCTCAAGTCACTCCAGGGCCCGCTGATCCACATCAACATGGCGACCATTTCCGTGACCTTCGCCGACGAGTTGGCCGAGTTGCACGCCGCGCAGGGCATCGACTACATCGCCGCGCCGGTGATGGGCCGCCCCAACATGGCTGCCGCCGCGAAGCTGAACATCATGGCTGCCGGCTCCGCTGAAGCCATCGAGACAGTGCAGCCGTTGTTCGACCTGATCGGCAGCAAGACCTGGCGCATGGGCGACAAACCCTCCAGCGCCAACGCCATGAAACTGGCCATGAACTTCATGCTGGTTTCGGCCATCGAGGCGATGAGCGAAGCGGCCGTGCTGGTCACCCGCCACGGCCTGAAATCGGCGGACCTGGTGGAACTGGCAGCGGGGACGATCTTCCCCGGCCCGGTGTACGCCGGTTATGGCGCGCTGATCGGTGAACGCACGTACGAGCCGGCCGCGTTCAAGGCAGTGCTTGGGCTCAAGGACGTGGATCTGGTGCTGGCGGCGGCCAGCCAGGTGTCGGTGCAGATGCCGAGCGCCGACATGATTCGCGCCCACTTGCAGGACGCCATCGACCATGGTCAGGGCGAGATGGACCTGGCGGTATTGGCCGAAGTGGCGGAGCGGCGCAACCCGCGCTGAGTGCTTCGTCGTTTGCCGTTGATGTGAGGTCCAGACGTCAGCTCAAGGCCGGGCGACATGGAGCCGGTGCAGGGTAATCTTGCGCACCTCCTGCTTGCTGACTTCGATGTGCCGCGTGAGCAACTCCTGCGCCTGCCCTGTGCGGCCGTTGAGCACGGCGTCGAGAATCTGCCCATGCTCATCGTAGGTCGCCTCGATGCGCGCCGCCTGGGTGAAATCCAGGCGGCGAATGATGCGTATCTTCTCGGTGATCTCCAGGTGCAGCCGCGCCATTTCGGTGTTGCCTGCCGCCTCCAGCAGTGCGCAGTGGAAACGCTCATCCAGCGCTGACACCTGCTGGGCATCTTGCAGGCGCTCGGGGGGCGTGACGAGCCAAGTGCTTTTCAGCTCGGCGATGACCGGATGTTGCTCCAGATCCAGTGCCTCCAGACGCATCAGTGCCGCGCACTCCAGCACGATGCGCACGTCGTAAAGCTCTTCGAAATAAGTGAAATCGAACGCCCTCACCCGCCAACCGCTGCGGAAATGCACCTCCAGATAACCTTCGCGCTCCAGCCGATACAGAGCCTGCCGCACCGGCGTGCGGCTGGCCTGCACGCGTTCGGCCACCTCGCCTTCGCTGAAGCGATCCCCCGGCAGCAGGCGGAACTCGAAGATGTCTTCCTTGAGCTGCTGATAGATGCGCTCGGCCATATTGTCCGGGCGCAGTTTGGGTTTCTGTGAAGGGATGATGGCCTGGGTGCTCCTTCGAAGAATGGTGGGGCGTGACGCAGTGTTTTTCCTGGGACCGCGTCAGGCGTCGGGTCAGGCTTTTTTCAGGCTGGCGATGTACGCGCGCCAGCCACCGAACGAGGTGATGTCCAGCGCGCCATCAATCGCCCAAGGCTCGCAGATGAAACCCTTGACGCTGCGACCGTCCTTCAGCGTCAGGTTGCCGATGCCCAGCGGCGCGGGGATCTCGGCCACGAACTCGCCAAAGCGCGCCAGCGGTATGTCCCACAGCTCGACGATGATCGACGCTCCGCCTGGAGATTTCACCAGCCCCGGTTTGGGCGGCACGGTGCCGGGCAAGGCGTAAAGCCGGTAGTCACCTGCGGTCAGGGTTTGTTCGACGAGCACGGCATCGCGGCTGGTGAGCTGCACGTTCAGCGGCATGCCGGTCAGGTGCGCGCCCACCACGGCAACCCGCACACTGCCGCGCGGTGCAGTCGCTGGCGAAGGTGTCGGGGCTGGCGACGCTGGCATTGCGCGGCCGGTTGCGCCCATGGGCAAGCCGACGCTTTCCTGCCAGCGCTGGCCAAACCGGGCAAGTGCGGTGTCATGCCATGCCGGTGCAATCAAGGTGATGCCCGAAGGCAAGCCATCGGCACGCATACCGGCAGGCAATGCCAGGGCCGAGAGGTCCGCCAGGTTGGTGAAGTTGGTGTAGAAGCCGAACTGCGAGTTGTACAGCACCGGTTCGGCGGCCATTTCTGCCTGGGTGCGCAAGGTCGCGGACGTGGGTACGACCAATGCGTCGAAACCGGCCAGCGCGTCGTTGATCTGCCGGCTCAGCGTGGCGCGCAGGTACTCGGCGCGGTAGGCGTCACAGGCGCTGTAGGCCAGACCGTTTTCGACAATACCGCGCACTACGGGATTGATGGCGTCGGGGTTGGTTTCCAGCATCGAAGTCAGGGCCACCGTGCGTTCGGCGACCCACGGGCCGTAATACAACTGATCGGCCAGGGCCTTGAACGGGGCGAAGTCGATGCGAGTGATCTCGGCGCCCATGCCGCTCAAACGGTGCAGCGCCTGCTCGAACACGGCTTGATTCTGCGCATCACCGAAGAACTCCAGAGTATCCGGCACGGCCAGCTTCATCGCTGCGCGAAAGCCTACCGGCGCTGTGCCAGGGTTGTGGCGGGAATAGGCGTCATCGCCATCGAATCCTTCAGCGAGACCGGCAACTTTCTGCGCGTCGTCCACGGTCAGCGCGAAGATCGAAATGCAGTCCACTGTCTTGCACGCCGGCACCAGCCCGGTGTTGGGCAAACGGCCCTTGGTCGGTTTCAGGCCGACGATGTTGTTGAAGCCCGCCGGCACCCGGCCAGAGCCTGCGGTGTCGGTGCCCAACGAAAACGCCACCAATCCTCGCGCCACCACCGACGCCGATCCGGAGCTGGAGCCGCCGCTGACGTAATCGGGATTGAAACTGTTGGGCACGGCGCCGTAGGGCGAACGCGTGCCAACCAGGCCGGTGGCGAACTGATCGAGGTTGGTCTTACCCATCAAAATCGCCCCGGCTGCGCGCAGTCGGGCCAGCACCGTCGCGTCCTTGCTCGCGGTGTAGGTGAATTCCGGGCACGCCGCCGTCGTCGGCCAGCCGGCTGCATCAATGTTGTCTTTGATCGCGAACGGCACGCCGTACAGCGGCAATTGGGTGAGGTCGCCGTTCAACGCCGCGAGCCGCTCAGCGAGGGCTTCGAGCTGCTCGCTAACCTGCGCCTGACTGGCCCGGGCGATCCACGCGGTATCGGTTTCCGGGTAAGCGCTGGGGAGCGTGAGCAAAACTTCCGGGGACAACTGCCCGGTCTGATAGGCCGTCAGCCATTCGTTGATCGTCCAGCCGATATGGGGGTGTTGGAGGTCATGCATGGGAGGCTTCCATCTTGTATCCAAGTTTGGATTCAACAAAAGCAAAAGCCGGGCCACGGGGGTGAAAGCCCCGGCCGCCCTGGGTGGATGGTTTCTTACTCACTGTTGAAAGAGCCTGCGCTCGCCTCAAAAAAGCACACCGTGCAGGGTTTTGGTGCCAGCTGGCACACCACGATCACCCAGTGTGACCGGAGACGCGGAGCGTCAGGGGATGCATTCCCACGCGGAGCGTGAGGAACGATCGGAAAGTGGTGGCGAACACACCGGCCTCTTCCCGGCTAAAGCCGGTCGCACTAAAAGCAGCGCGTGTCCGTAGGACCGGCTTTAGCCGCGAAGCTGTTGATCTTGATCTTCGAACACAAAAGGCCCAGTCACCGCCAAACGCGACTTGGGTGCAGGCCGAACGTAGACGACGCGCAGTGGGCCGAGCCGCATGGATGCGGCGAGAGCGCCGTCAGGACATGGATGTCCGTTCGGCGCGGGCCCACGGAGCGTCGTCGGAGTGAGGGTATTCCGACGAAGGAGGAACCCAACCAGGAGCAAGCACCCTTGGTTACTTGGGGTGCTCTTCCAAGTAACTCGCCGAAGGCGAAATGTCTGCCCTTAGGCAGACCCCTCTCAGCTGCACTGCGCTCTCCACTCAGACCAGATACTTTTTGAACCATGCGACCGTCCGGTCCCACGCCAACGTCGCAGCAGCATCGTCATACCGCGGCGTCGAATCGTTATGAAAACCATGGTTGGCGCCCTTATAAATATGCGCCTCATACGTTTTGCCCGCCGCCTTCAACGCCGCCTCATACGCCGGCCAGCCATCAGTGATCGGCTTATCCAGCTCTGCGTAATGCAACAACAACGGCGCCTTGATCCGGCTCACATCCTCGGCCCTGGGCTGACGGCCATAAAACGGCACCGCCGCCGCCAACTCCGGATAAGCCACGGCCGCAGCATTGGCTACGCCCCCGCCGTAACAAAACCCGGTGATCCCGACTTTCCCGGTGGAAGCGTGGTGAGCCATCAGCCACTCGATGCCGGCGAAAAAGTCATTCATCAGCTTCTCCGGATCGACCTTCGCCTGCAGCTCGCGACCTTGGTCGTCGTTGCCCGGATAGCCCCCGACCGAAGACAAACCGTCAGGCGCCAGGGCGATAAAACCGGCCTTGGCCACACGCCGGGCGACGTCTTCGATGTAGGGATTGAGGCCGCGATTCTCATGCACCACCAGCACCGACGCGAGTTTGGCATCGGCCTTCGCCGGCCGCACCAGATACCCGCGCACCTGGCCATTGCCCTGGGGCGACGGATACGTGATGTACTCGGCGATGATGTCCGGGTCGGTGAACTTGACCTGCTCGGCCAGCGCGTAATTGGGGCTCAGCGAAGCCAGAATCGTCGTGGCGGCAAGCCCGCCCACGGCGAACACCGCCGCGCGATCCAGAAACTCCCGGCGGTTGATCTTGCCGTGAACGTAATAGTCGTAAAGCTCAAGCAATTCAGGGGCGAAGTCTTTGGCGGTGAGACGGGTCATCTGTGCGCATCCTCATCGATTGTTCAACGGGCACAGGCGTAGAACCGAGCGCCTGAACGTGCCGCAGCGAGCCCTCAGTAAAGCAGTATTTAGGCCGAGTGCGTCACATCACGCGCTGTCGAACAGCATCTTTCAACGGCGCGCTTTCCAACTCTCTCGTTGTGGGCTAGCCTGAGCGGCGCAGTTGTACGACGACGTACAAAGCCACTTTTCGACGAAAATGGCCCTGCATGCCGCTTCCATCAACAATAAAAAAGGATGCACTCATGACCCGACTCAAACTGACCCTCGGCTTCTTGTGCCTGTTTTCAGGCTTCGTGGCCGCCGCCCCTTCTGCCGATGAACAAGCCGTCGCCAAGGCCGTCGACAACATGACCCAGGCGATGCTGCACAAGGACATCGCCGGCCTTAAAGCGTTGACGTCCGACAACGTCACCTACGGGCACTCCAGCGGCAAGGTGCAGAACAAGGATGAATTCATCGCCGACATTGAAACCGGTCGCAGCGGCTTCAACACCCTGGAAATGAAAAACCAGACAATCAACATGAATGGCGACACTGCCTTGGTGCGCAACCACTTCTCTGCCGAAGCCGTGAACAGCGGCAAGGTCGTGCCGACCGAGATCGAAAACTTTCAGGTCTGGCAAAAACAGAAAGGCCACTGGCTGCTGATCGGGCGCCAGGCGTTCAAATTCTGATGGCATGACTCCAACGTTGTAACCGACCGGGCGCCTGACAGGATCAAGCCCCGGTCGGCTACACGTCTGTTTTTAACTCCCGTTGCCCTACAACGCTTCCAACTCCTGCAACACCTCCAGCACATAACGGGTCGAGCGTTCGACGCTTCCGGCCCGGTGCGCAATGCCCAACTCCCGCCACAGCGCCGGCTGCAACGGACGCATGACAATGCGGCTCTCCGGCGCGGGCGTGGACGCCTCATGGGGCAGCAAGGTCGCGCCATAGCCCGCCCCCACCAGACTCTTGATCGCGTCGTTGTAATTGAGATGAATGCGCGGCGTCGGCTGCGGCCCCTCACCGGCAAACCACTCGGCGACTTGGCGGGACAGCCGCGTGGTGGCGTCGTTGAGAATCAGCGGCTGACTGGCGAGCCATGACGGCGTGATGACCGACGGGCAGTCCCAGCGCGCCGGCAAAAACGCCATCACCGGGTCCCGGCGCCACGGCTGAATCGACAAACCCTTCACCGGCGCCTGGGGCAGCGCAATTACGCCGATGTCCAGGCTGCCGTCCGCGAGCTTTTGCAGCGTCTGTTGCGACGTCAGCACCGCGACCTGCACGTCGATGCCAGGGTGTAACTGCTCCAGGGTTTCCAGCGCCTGGGGCAGCAATTGCGCGATGACACCCGTCGAAGCCCCCAGTCGCACCCGCCCGGCCAGTCCCTGGACCTGACGCTCGACGTCTTCCA
Organism: Pseudomonas sp. GW821-FHT07F05; assembly: GCF_059418765.1. Lineage (NCBI taxonomy): Bacteria > Pseudomonadati > Pseudomonadota > Gammaproteobacteria > Pseudomonadales > Pseudomonadaceae > Pseudomonas > Pseudomonas sp. GW821-FHT07F05. The sequence continues at coordinate 186,847 of NZ_JBWKQL010000004.1, read as the reverse complement.
GCGCCTGCTCGGCATCGGCCAACAGGCGCCGCGCGCGCTCGATCAGGGTGTCGCCGATGGCCGAGGGCTGAACCCGGCCCCGCGTGCGCGAGAGCAACACGCCGCCCACTCGCTGCTCCAGATCAGCGATGTGCAGGCTCACCGTCGGCGGCGCGAGGTTGAGCACCCGTGCGGCTTCAGCAAATGAGCCGTGGTCGGCGATGGCCACAAGAGTGCGCAAACGATCCAGACTGATTTCCCGCACCGGCCGGCCCTCCTTCAGAAAAGCTGAAGTGTACCGTCAACAAATTCAACTTTCTCTATCCACGAGCGGGCTGGAAGATGGTTGGCATTGACGACCTTCTGCGGAATTCAAATGCCATGTCTTTAAAACAAGCGCCCCTCCCTATCGTGTTCATCGACGGCAACCAAGGCACCACCGGCCTGCAAATACACCAGCGCCTGCAAGGCCGCACCGACCTGCAGGTGGTAACGCTCCCGGCCGAGCACCGCAAAAACCCTGAAAGCCGAGCTGCCGCGATCAACGCGTGCGACATCGCGGTGCTGTGCCTGCCCGACGAGGCCGCCCGCGACGCAGCGGCGAGCATCACCAATCCGGACGTGAGGGTGATCGACGCCAGCTCCGCACACCGCACCCATCCCGACTGGGTCTACGGTTTCGCGCAGATGAGCGAAGCACAGAAACAACGCATCGCCACAGCCCGCCGCGTCAGCAATCCGGGCTGCTACCCCACCGGTGCGGTCGGCTTGTTGCGGCCGTTGCTGGAGGCGGCACTGCTGCCGCGCGACTACCCGATCAGCATCAATGCGGTGTCAGGCTATTCGGGCAAAGGCCGCGCAGGTGTCGATGAATTTGAGGGGCCAGATGTCGCGCAGGCGATTCCGTTTCAGATTTACGGCCTGAGCCTGGCGCACAAGCACGTCTCGGAGATCCAACAATTCAGCGGGCTGAGCGAGCGGCCAGTGTTCGTACCGGCTTACGGCGCGTTTCGTCAGGGCATCGTGCTGACCATCGCGCTGCAAACGCGCTTGCTGCCCCACGGCGTGACGGGCACGACGCTGCATGCCGCGCTGGCTGAGCATTATCGAGGCAGCGGGTTTGTCGAAGTGCTGCCGATGGAGCAGTCGCGCGCGCTGAGCGGGATCGACCCGCGCCAGCTCAACGGCACGGATAACCTGCGGCTGATGGTGTTCGAGCACGACGGCCACGTACTGCTGGCCGCCGTGTTCGACAACCTGGGCAAGGGCGCGGCCGGGGCGGCGGTGCAGAACCTGGATCTGATGATTGCGGGTGGCTGACGCGCGTTACAGCCATCTCGCGTCGCCACTGCCCAGTGCGCTCGCCGGTAAATCCCAGTGGGTCGGCGTGCCGTCGAGCTGCCCGGCGGGTTTGAGGCGCAGCGCCGGGCCCCAGGCGGTGTGCTCGACGGCGGCGGAGTAATCGCTCGGATTCAACGGCAGCAGCGCTGCAGGCTGGGCCTCGGCTGGGGCATACGACATCAGCGATAACGCCGTGCGCGCCAGGGATGCCTGCACTTGACCCCCTTGTCCGGTGATATGTCGCTCGGTCAGACCGCGCACCGCTGCCGCCGCCATCAGATACCCCGTGGCGTGATCCAGCGCCTGCACCGGCAGCGGCACGGGCCGATCGCTTCCGACTGCAAGCATGCCGGCGTCGGCGATGCCGCAGCTCATTTGCACCAGGCTGTCAAAACCCCGTCGCTCCCGCCATGGGCCGGTCCAGCCGTAGGCGTTCAGCGATACATCCACCAGACCGGGATTGAGCTGGCGGCGGCGCTCAGCATCGAGGCCCAGTCGCGTGAGGGCGTCGGCGCGGTAGCCGTGAACCATCACGTCTGCTTCGCGGATCAGGCCCTCCAACACTGCGTGATCGGCGGGGTCGCGCAAATCCAGCCGCGCACAGCGTTTGCCAAGCACCACCTCCGGGACGGTGCCGGGCTCGTCCCAGCCAGGAGGGTCGATGCGCAGCACCTCGGCGCCGAACCCGGCGAGAAACCGCGTGGCCACGGGGCCGGCCAGAATACGCGTGAGGTCGAGCACACGGATCCCGCGCAAGGGCCGTTCGCGTGGGACGATCCATTCGGGTCGTGCGGGGTTTGACTGATGCAATGGAGCCGGTGCCGCTGTGGCCTGCGCACGATGCAGCAACGGTTCGGCGGCGACGGCGCGACCCTGAGGATGTTCGCGCCAGGCCGAAGCGCTGAGCATGGCGGCGGCACAACCGTGATTGTCGACCACCGCGCTTTCCAGCTCACTGGCCTGCCAGTGCAGCACGGCCTGACTGACCGCGTCGCGCTCGGGAGCGGTTTTCAGCACGGCGAGCGCGGCCTGACGATGGTGCGGTGCGTTGGTGTGCAACCGGATCCATCCATCTGCCGCGCGGTAATCCCCCGCCACCGCGTCCCACTGCGCCGGCAGCGACCAACCTTGGGGCTGAAGGGACGTTGTGAACCAGAACGAGGCCAGGCGCCGATCGACCGTGATCAGCGGCAACGTGCCGTGGGCCTGATCAATCAATTCGCCCACCGCCAGATGCGCGGCAGCGACGGCGGCAGTGGCGAAATCGGTGACCGGGAATGTCGACGCCAGGGCGCCTTCGCCGATGGTCTGGAGATGGTCAAGATAGCGAGTCGGCCCGCCGAGGGCCAACCAGAATTCGCGCAGGAAATGCGTGCAGGCAGTGTCGGACTGGGCAATCGGCATGGGGCAGCGCTCTCGGGATTGGTGGAAGCAGCCTAGCAAAAGAGTCTGGAAAGGGGGGCGAAGGTGGCGTGTTTTCCGTTGGAGATGCAGCGGATGCACTGGCCTCTTCCCGGCTGAAGCCGGTCCTACTCACACCGCACGTGCATCTCGCAGGACCGGCTTTAGCCGGGAAAGCGGTGTCTCTGCCGGTGGATATGCAGTGGATGCACTGGCCTCTTCCCGGCTAAAGCCGGTCCCACTAAAAGCACCGCGTGCATCCAGTCATACTGGCGGTGACCTGAAATGTGGGACCGGCTTTAGCCGGTAAGACGGTGTATCTATTGTCAGAAATGCAGTGGCTGCACTGGCCTCTTCGTGAGCAAGCTCACTCCCACAGGTTCTGCAGGCTGGCTCAGATCCGGCGTCGACAACGATTATGTGGGAGCGAGCTTGCTCGCGAAGGGGGCGTAACTGCCGCAGGAGATTCAGCGGATGCACTGGCCTATTCCCGGCTGAAGCCGGTCCCACTAAAAGCACCGTATGCATCCAGTCATACTGGCGGTGACCTAAAATGTGGGACCGGCTTTAGCCGGGAAGGCGTCAAAGAACACACCGAATATTCAAGCCGTGCACAAGGTGACGCCGAGCGTCACGGGCTGCGTATCCACGCAGAGCGTGGGCACGATCAAGGTCCCAGCAGAAAATTCCCCGGCCGGGTGCCCTCGCCCGCTTCCAGCACCGGCACTTGCGCGTCGTCCTTCAAGCTCACGCCGGACAATTGCCGACGCCAGGCCTCGCGCATCAGGTACAGCAACTTGTGCGCCGCCATCGCGTAACTCATGCCTTCAAGGCGCACGTTGGAAATGCAGTTGCGCGCGGCGTCATTCAGGCCCACGCGCGGTGCGTACGTAAAGTACAGGCCGAGGCTGTCCGGTGAGCTGAGGCCCGGCCGCTCGCCGATCAGGATCACCACCATGCGCGCCTTGAGCAGTGCGCCGATTTCATCGGCAACGGCGACGCGGCCCTGTTCCACCAGCACCACCGGCGCCAGGCTCCAACCTTCCGCCGCTACCATTTCGTCGATGCGCTCCAGCATCGCCGGGCTGTGGCGTTGCACCGCGAGCGCAGACAAACCGTCTGCGACCACCAGCGCCAAATCAAATCCTTCAGGATGCGCAGACGCGTAGTCCTTCAGTTGGGCAGCCGACGCCTCTGACAAACGCCGCCCCAGATCAGGCCGTTGCAGATACATATGGCGGTCCGTTGCCGAGCTTTGCAGGGTCAGCGTTTCGCGGGACCGGCCCGCCAGTTGCTCGGCCAGCGCTCCGTGATCGAACGCCAGGTGCACGGCGTCGCGGGCCTGGGCGTGGGCAAACTGGAAATCCAGCTGCGCCGCCGTCGGCAAACTCGTGCCCGCATGCCCGAGGGCGATTCGCGCCGAGGTCAGCGACCGCAACTGCTGCCAGGCATCGGCGTGTGCGGGTGATTTCTTGTCATCGCTCATGGCTCAAGCCCTTGTCTGGAACTGCTGATCAAGCGACTAATTCAACTGCGCCAGCGCCTTGCGAAACAACGGCGGCACGCCCTGCCCCAGCCGCACGCCGCCGTCGTCCTGACGCAGGATGTCCATGCGCGTCAGCCATTCCTCAAACTCAGGCGCCGGGCGCAAGCCGATGGTTTTGCGTGCATACAAAGCGTCGTGAAACGAGGTGGTCTGGTAGTTGAGCATCACGTCGTCGGACCCCGGAATGCCCATGATGAAGTTGATGCCCGCAACGCCGAGCAAGGTCAGCAGCACGTCCATGTCGTCCTGATCGGCTTCGGCATGGTTGGTGTAGCAGATGTCGCAGCCCATGGGCACGCCGAGCAGCTTGCCGCAAAAGTGATCTTCAAGCCCGGCGCGAATGATCTGCTTGCCGTTGTACAGGTATTCCGGGCCGATAAAGCCGACCACGGTGTTCACTAGAAACGGGTTGAAGTGCCGCGCGACGGCGTAAGCCCGGGCCTCGCAGGTCTGTTGATCGACGCCGTGATGCGCGTTGGCCGACAAGGCGCTGCCCTGGCCGGTTTCGAAGTACATCAGGTTGTCGCCCAGCGGGCCGCGCTTCAGGCTCAGACCCGCTTCGTAGCCTTCACGAAGGATTTCCAGGCTGATGCCGAACCCGCTGTTGGCCGCTTCGGTGCCGGCGATGGACTGAAACACCAGGTCCAGCGGCACACCTTTTTCGATGGCCGCCACCGATGAGGTGACGTGGGTCAGCACGCAGGACTGGGTGGGAATCTCGTAATGACGAATGACGCCGTCGAGCATCTTCAGCAGTTCGCTGATGGCGCTGGCGCTGTCGGTGGCCGGGTTGATGCCGATCATGGCGTCGCCGTTGCCGTACAGCAAACCGTCGAGCACGCTGGCGGCGATGCCGGCCGGATCATCGGTGGGGTGATTGGGTTGCAGTCGGGTGGACATGCGCCCGCGCAGGCCGACGGTGTTGCGAAAGCGAGTGACGACACGAATTTTCTGCGCCACCAGCACCAGATCCTGCACGCGCATGATCTTCGACACCGCCGCCGCCATCTCCGGGGTCAAGCCCGGTGCCAGGGCCTTGAGGCTGGCCTCGGTGGCGTCGTCCCCCAGCAGCCAGTCGCGAAAGCCGCCGACCGTGAGGTGGCTGACCGGGGCGAAGGCGGCGCGGTCATGGCTGTCGACGATCAGGCGGGTGACTTCATCCTCTTCATAGGGAATCAGCGCTTCGGTGAGAAATTGCTTGAGCGGCACATCGGCCAGGGCCATTTGCGCCGCCGCGCGTTCGGCATCGCTGCTGGCAGCGACTTCTGCGAGAAAGTCACCGGAGCGTGCGGGGCTGGCCTTGGCCATGAGTTCCCGCAGGCTGTCGAAGCGCCAGACCATGCCACCGATGCTGTGGGAAAAACTCATGCACACCTCTTTTATCGAACCGCGTGATTAACCGGCGACCGCGACCGCCGCACTGCGCCCGCGGACCATTTTGCAGAACACCGCGCCCACGGCCATCAGGCAGATGAATATGGCGCAGATCAGCAGGTTGAACCAGACCATGGCGACCAAACACACCACCGCCAGCGCCAGAGCGATGCCCGGCACGATCGGATAGCCCGGCGCGCGGAAGCTGCGCTCAAGGTTCGGTTCGCTGCGGCGCAACTTGAACAGGCTGAGCATGCTGATGATGTACATCACGATGGCACCGAACACCGACATGGTGATCATCGCGGCGGTCAGCGTCATGCCCTGCAGGTTGATCACGCCGTCGCTGAGGATCGCGATGATGCCGATCACGCCGCCCGCAAGAATGGCGCGGTGGGGCGTCTGGAAGCGCGACAGTTTCGCCAGGCTCGGTGGCAGAAAGCCCGCCCGTGCCAGGGCGAAGAACTGCCGCGAGTAACCGAGAATGATGCCGTGGAAACTCGCCACCAGACCGAACAGGCCGATCCACACCAGCATGTGCATCCAGTTGGAGTTGCCGCCAACCACCGCTTTCATCGCCTGGGGCAACGGGTCATTGATGTTCGCCAGCGTACGCCAGTCGCCCACGCCACCGGCGAAGATCATCACGCCGATCGCCAGCACCACCAAGGTCAGGATGCCGCCCACGTAAGCCCGCGGAATGGTGCGTTTCGGGTCCTTGGCTTCTTCGGCCGCCATGGCGGCGCCTTCGATGGCGAGGAAGAACCAGATGGCGAACGGGATCGCCGCGAACATGCCGCTGATGGCCGGCAGGCCGAAGGTATCGGAACCGGCCCAGCCGCCGAGGACGAAATTGCTGAAGCTGAAGCCCGGGGCGACGACGCCCATGAACACCAGCAGTTCGGCCACCGCCAGAATGGTGACCACCAGTTCGAAGGTCGCTGCGATGCTCACGCCCAGGATGTTCAAGGTCATGAACACGAAATACGCGCCGATGGCCGCAACCCTTGGATCAAGGGACGGGAATTGCACGTTAAGGTAAGCGCCGATCGCCATGGCAATGGCGGGCGGGGCAAAGACGAACTCGATCAGCGTCGCCAGCCCGGCGATCATCCCACCGGTCACGCCAAAGGCGCGCAAGCTGTAGGCAAACGGTCCGCCGGCGTTGGGAATCGCGGTGGTCAGCTCGGTGAAACTGAAGATGAAGCAGGTGTACATCACCGCGACCATCAGCGTGGTCACCAGAAAGCCCAGTGTCCCGGCGGTGCCCCAGCCGTAACTCCACCCGAAGTATTCGCCGGAAATCACCAGGCCGACGGCGAGGCCCCACAAGTGCAGGGTTCCCAAGGTGGGTTTGAGTTGTGATGCAGTCATGAGTGTGTACCCCGGTAGCCAGGCGACGGTATTTGTCTGACGTCGAGCATAGTCACAGCTGACAGGCCAAGGCTTGACCGTACGGCGCGCGGTCTGTCGTCTGCGGTCAAGTTTTCCGGGTATCTGCCGGGGGTGCGCCACACTGGCGCGTGAAAACGGCCCGGTGCTTTATTGAGGGTCACGCAATGCCCGTGTTTGCTGACCGCCAGTGGCACCAGACTTCCCAACAGCCTGGGCAGCAGATGAGTCGTCGAGTAGCACCGGTGCCCATGTAGGAGTGACCGGGGTGGCGCTCCACCTTGCTCGCGAAGAGGTCGGTACATTCGCCGAGTATGCAGCGGCTGGAATGCAGTCTTCGCGAGCAAGGTGGAGCGCTACCCCGGTCCCTCCCACAGGACCGTTGATTCCCCCCGACGATGCATGTGGCTGACACAAGGTACGACATTTGCTTGCACGATAGGCCTACACACCGTCAGAGCCCTCACTCCCATGCTCCAGACCCTCGTCCCCGCCGCCGCATCGAACACGCCCGCCGCCAGCAATCGCGGCGTGCTGTCGGCTGCGGCCAACGGGCTCGATGGCTTTATCGTGCAACACGGCGGTGATCTGGACCGGGTATTCGGCCGCTCCGGCATCGACCCCGAGCAGCTGCTGCACCCGACCCTGAGCCTGCCGCTGACCAACTACTGCAAAGTGCTGGAAGAAGCCGCGAGCCAGACCGGCTGCGACAATTTCGGCCTGCGTTACGGCCAGCAATTCCGGCCCCAGGCGCTGGGCCTGCTGGGCTACATCGGCCTGTGCTCGGCGACGCTGGAAGACGCCCTGATCAATTTCTCCGCCGCCTTCCCGTTCCATCAGCACAGCACGCTGATCGAACTGGTGGATCAAGGCGAGTGCTACCGTTTCGATTATCAGGTGCGCCACGGCGCGATCAACGAACGCCGCCAGGACGCCGAGCTGACCATGGGCATGGCGCTGAACCTGGTGCGGCACGTGCTCGGCCCGGACTGGGCTCCTCGGCAAGTGGCCTTCGAACACGCCAAACCCCAGGGCTGGCACGAACACCGCGACGTGTTCCGCGCTGACGTGCGTTTCGGGCAGCGCTGCAATTCACTGCTGATCCCCAAGCGCGATGTCGTGGGCAAAGCCATGCCCGGCAGCGACCCGATTCTGCTGATGCTGATCAAGGACGCGATCCGCCAGCTGGGCGATAACGGCAGCAGCACAGGCAACGGCCCCGAGGCCACGCTCCTCGACCGCGCCCGCCAGACCATCCTCGCCACCCTGCACCTGGGCGAACCGGCGCTGGACGACATCGCCCACACCCTCGGCCTGTCCGAATGGACCCTGCAGCGCAAACTGCGCGAACACGGCTTCAGCTTCACGCAGCTGGTCGACCAGATCCGCCAGGACTCGGCCCTGAATCACCTGAAACAGCAGAACCTCAGCATCACCCAGCTCGCCTCGCTGCTCGGCTACTCGGAAACCAGCGCGTTCTCCCGGGCGTTCAAACGATGGTTTGGCGTGAGTCCGAAGCAGTGGCGGGGTGGGGATTGCAGGGTTTGAAAAGTCATTGTCCGGATTCTCGCCCCTGCTGAAAGCCGGGCTCAGCGGTGATAAACCAAGTGTCGGTTATTTGAAAGCCGAGTTACGTCCCGCTGCGTAATGGCGCGTCTGATACGGCAGCAGGGTCTGCACTTTCAACCCCAACCCCTCGCTAAGTCCCCACGACACTGCAAGCTCGTCCCGACGGTCACGCAGGCGAGTCTCCGCTATTTGCTGGTCGTCGCCCTGACGCGGAAAACGCTGCATCAGCAAACTCAGCGCGTGCAAGGTCTCGCGCACACGCTCGTCAGTCGCACAGGGGAACCGGGTCAGCTTTTCCAGAAGGTACCCCACTCGGCGCGCCGCCAGCTCGCCAGGATTGCTGGCGAGAAATCTGCGCAATTCTGACTCCATGCTCGAGTGCTCATACCAGACCTCCTGAGCCAGACTCACCAACGCGCAATCATCGGCCTGACTCAGCGGCTGATCAGCGAGTCTGGCCATCGCTTCGGAAAGTAAGTGGCGCTCAGCCGGGCTGTCCATCAGTGGTCTCCAGGTAGTCCTGCAAAATATTGGTGAGGATGGATGTGGGAGGTTCGTGATTGCCAACATAGCAATCAATGGCCTGCAGGGCCAAACGCTCAAACTCGGCAGCAAGGATGAAGCCGGTACGCAACAGGGCGAAGATATCGCTGACGTCCTGCTCAGTCCCGCGTCCGAGCTTGGAAATAGCAAGATCGACCGGCGACGCTATCAGAACTCGCAATGGCGACAGCGGCCCGAACGAATCAAGCGGCACTCCGCGTTCCAGATAGTCCTCATGCAATGGGCCCAATCCAGACGTGAAGTTGAGGTCGTAAGACAATTCCACCACTCGACCACTTTGCTCATCCACGAATGTCTGGGGGACTGCCGCCAGCATAGTCTGTAAATCCAGGCTCGAAGGCAGCTCCGACGCAAAGAACTCTGCATCGACATCACTGGAAACCCGATGACTTGTATACAGATGCACCGCGCACCCACCAAAGATAACGACGGTAAGCGCCGCAGGCGGGGCCTTCTCACAAGTCAGTTCGCTCTCAACCAACTTGAACATGGCCACCAATGCTCTTCCCAACGCGGTCTTGCAATTAAGGATGGCAGGCCGTACATCATAGGCAGCGTTCTTGTTCACGGTTCGTCCCTGGATCGCTAAAAGTCGATCAGAAATTTACCGATGAATAAGCTGGTACGAAGTCAGCGTGGATCGTCCCCGTGTGTAGGAGCCGCCGGAAATAAGGGAAGGCAATCCCGCTTAAAACGGATCGTTACCGAGAGAGGTGTCCGCCCCCTACTTACGCCCCAAATCCTGCAACCAGTCATTCACGTTCCCCGGCAGCAGCAGTTCGTGCCGGGCGCGGGAGCTGGCGGTGTAGAGCAGGGAACATACGCTGGCCAGTGAATGGGTCGAGCCCTCGCGCGGTGGGCGCATGAGGTCGCGGGAGAGCAGCACAGAGTCGAATTCCTGGTTCTTCACGTCTTCGACTTTCGCCAGTTTGAGGATGGCGGCCGGGTCATTGCAGAACCGCTGGGTGGTGTCGAGGAAGTCCTGCAGGCGGTTGCCCTGGCCGAGCCACTCATGCATCGCCTTGAATTCGTGGCTGCCGCCCATGGCCGAGGCCAGCGCGTCCCAATAGGCAAACCGGAAGATCAGCCGGTGCTGCGGGCGCAGGTCTTCGCGGTAGAGCAGGTCCAGGCCTTTGACGAACAGCGTGAGGCTTTCAAAGGTGCGCAGGGGCATTTGAAAGCGCGCGCCGGCTTCGGTCAGGCGCTTGAACCAGGCAAACAGGCCCCATTCGTTGGCGACCAGAATCGTCGTGGGTTTTTCCGGAATCGGCATGATGCCGTGGCCAATGATCCGCGTCGGGTGCGGCGCGCGGCCGACGAAACCTTCCTTGATGTCGCTGGGGTGCAATTGAATCATCGGGTTGAGCACGTCGGCCATTTGCTTGCCGGCGCGGATCGACTGGGTCATGAAACGCTGGCGAATGAAGCCGACGTGGCGTGGAGTCTTGCCGCTGAGCTGCTGAAATTCGTCGCCCAACGTAATGACCGCCTGGGGGCTGCGGTCGAGGATCTGCACCATCGGCGCCGTCAGTTCGTGGCTTTCGTCGATGATGATATGGCTGTAGTTCTCGGGGATCACTTCGTTGGTCAGCGCCAGGAACTTGATCCGGTGGCTGTTGCGGATTGGCAGACGAATGTGCGGCGCCGATGGCCTGACCGTCTCGCGCCAGAGCAGGCGGCTGTATTCCAGCAGCAGAGCGATGTCCGCCTGACTCGCCGCGTGGCCCAACGACGGCAAGTGCCGCGCCTCGATATTCGCCAGCGGCGACAGGCTGTAGCTGTGCACGGTACTGGCGCAGACCCGCGCCACATCCCGCGGCTGCAGTTTGCCCACCGCTTGCAGGTTAAGCCACTGCGCCACTTGCTGGTCATCGACCAGCGAGCTGGCACCGGTGCGCTGCATGTCGGCACTCCGCCAGCCACGGGAGGTCAGATCGCGGTTGACCAGCAGGTTGGCCATGTGGCCGAAGGTGCACGCGTTGATCCGCGCGTCGGGGTTGGCCTGACGCACCCGCGTCTGAAGCGCGCTCACCTGACCCGGAAAGGTCGCCATGAGCAGGGTTTTTTCCGGGACCAGGACCTCGAAGAACTTCGCCAGCAGGTAGGTCTTGCCCACCCCGGCATAGGCCTGCAGATGGAACGACTCCTCGTTGCAGACCTTGAACTCGTCGAAGATCCGGCTCTGCTGATCGCTCAGGCGCAGGAGGTCGCCGGACGGCATCACGATCTCGCGGGTCAGTGGCTCCAGTTTGGCGCGATGACGCAGGCCAAAACCGAAGTCCCACTGCCCTTCCCCGTCGAGGTAATCCTGCTGCTCGATCTCAGCGTCCTCGAGAAGACTGACGCCGGCAATTTCAAGCACCGCCAGCCCTGATGCCAAGCGCTCAGGGGTGAACCTGCCACGCACCAGATCGGCAAATCGACCGCCGGCTTCTTCAACGGAAGCGGCTGCGCGCAGGACGTCATCGAGCATGCGTTCGAGCTGTTCGACGGCGGTGTTTTGCGCGACCAGTGCGTTGAGATTGAGCAGCAGCATCAGCGCAGCGAGTTGCGGCCGGCCGGCTTGACTCAGGAAATCGTCCAGCGATTCGCCAGCGGCCAGGCCCTTGCACACCTCTTCGGTCAGGGGCAGAAACAGCGACGGCGGTGGCGCGAAGGCAGCGGGTGATCTCATTGCGGGCGTCAGGTCCTGAGCGGCGCGTGGGCGCGGGCAGTCAAAAAGGAGCACAGCTTACTCCTGCCGCCCGATCACCGCCCACTTGCGTGTCGCCGTTACTGCGGACGGCCCGAAAGACCGCCGCCTGAATCGGGCCTCACACTCGGCTCTGCTGCTCACCCGCCATGCCGGCGCGGGTGTGTTCGGAGCCGCCTTCCGCGACCATCTGTCCGCAGCTTTCGATCCACATCACCAGCGGCGTTTTGTCAGAGCCGTTTTCAGCGACTTTCGGCGCGAGCTGGAAGCAGGCGATGTCATCGGCGCCGGTGTGCTGCACCGCTGCGTTGGCGTGCACGGCGAATCCGGCGAGTGCGAAAGCAACGGCGGACAGGGTGGTCTTGATCGGTGTCATGGTGTGATCCTCATGAAATCTTCAACAGTAATGAGTGAACCGGGCGGCCGGTGACACGTCACCCGCCCCGAGCCTGGACTCAGTTGTCCTGCGGGCAGTTCTGGGCCACGGTCTGGTAGTTCAGGGTCTGTTGCTGACCTTGGGAATCTAGGTAGCGCAGATGGGCGTTGACCACGCCGCAGGTCGGGGTTGAGTCGACTTCGGTGGACAGGGCCTTGGCGATGTCCAGGTGGTCGCCGTACATGTAAGTGTGGGCTTGGACGACGGGCTGGGCGTGTGCAGTCAGGGCGCCGAGGCTCAGGGCGGCAAACAGGGTGGCGATGCTGAGGTTCTTCCAGTTCATGATGTTCTCCGGTATCCAAGGTTGTTCGGTTGGGGTTCGAGGCGGTGTGTGTCTGTCGTCTCGATGGGTCCCATTGAACGCCCCGCAGGTATCTCGCTTGTGTCGCGAACCGCCGGAAAATCATCCTTACGTGTCAGAGCCCGCTGCAGATACACAGCGATACATTCGCGCCGAAAAAACCGCCTTTTGCATGCGCATGTATGCCCGGCAGCGCCAGATACAGTGGAATACAAACCCCGGCAGGCAAGTCACGCGCGACTGGTTAAGATGCGCCACACACACATGAATACGGGAGCTGCGGCAATGGAGCACGTCGATCACATTCTGATTGTCGATGACGATCGCGAGATTCGAGAGCTGGTGGGCAATTACCTGAAGAAGAACGGCCTGCGCACCACCGTGGTCGCGGATGGCAGGCAGATGCGTTCGTTTCTGGAATCGACGCCCGTCGACCTGATCGTGCTCGACATCATGATGCCGGGCGACGATGGCCTGCTGCTGTGCCGCGAGCTGCGCACCGGCAAGCACAAGACCACCCCCGTGCTGATGCTCACCGCCCGCAGCGACGAAACCGACCGCATCATTGGCCTGGAAATGGGCGCCGACGATTATCTGGTCAAACCCTTCGCCGCCCGCGAACTGCTGGCGCGGATCAATGCCGTGCTGCGCCGCACCCGCATGCTGCCGCCGAACCTGATCGTCACCGAAGCCGGTCGTATGCTGGCGTTCGGCAAATGGAAACTGGACACCACCGCCCGCCACTTGCTCGACGCCCAAGGCACGGTCGTTACCCTCAGCGGCGCGGAATACCGCCTGCTGCGCACCTTCCTCGATCACCCGCAGCGGGTCTTGAGCCGCGATCAGCTGCTGAACCTGACCCAGGGCCGTGACGCCGATCTGTTCGACCGCTCCATCGACTTGCTGGTCAGCCGTTTGCGTCAGCGCCTGGCCGACGACGCCCGCGACCCGGCCTACATCAAGACCGTGCGCAACGAGGGTTACGTGTTCACTTACGCCGTGGAAATTCTCGGGGAAAGCCCATGAAGCTGAGCGTCGGATGGCCGCGCACCCTGGCGTCACGGCTTTCGCTGATTTTTCTGATCAGCCTGGTGCTGGCCCACGGGTTGTCGTTCGGCCTGCAATTCTATGAGCGCTATGAAAGCGCGATGACCACGATGCTCGGCAATATGGAGCGCGACCTCAGCACCACCGTCGCTGTTCTTGAGCGCCTGCCGGCCGACGAGCGTCAGGCCTGGCTCCCACGCTTCGAACACCCGACCTACGGCTACATCCTCGGTGCCGGCCAGACCGGGACACCGGTGGACATGGACAAGGCGCCGATGTCAGTGCATTCGATGCAGGAAAGCCTGGGCCACGATTACGAACTGACGTTCAATAACATCGCCGACAGCCGCCCGCACTATCAGGCGCATCTGACGCTGAAGGATGGCAATCCGCTGACGATCGACGTACGCCCGCAGATCACCCCGCTGTCGCCCTGGCTGCCGTTGTTGTTGATCGGCCAACTCGTGCTGCTGTTTGTCTGCACCTGGCTGGCGGTGCGCACGGCCATTCGCCCGCTGACGCGCCTGTCCCACGCGGTCGACAACCTCGACCCGAACGGCGCAGGCATTCGCCTGGATGAAAGCGGCCCGACCGAAGTGGCCTTCGCCGCCGTGGCGTTCAACACCATGCAGCAACGGATTTCGACCTACGTGAAAGAGCGCATGCAACTGCTGGCGGCGATCTCCCACGACCTGCAAACCCCCATCACCCGCATGAAACTGCGGGCCGAGTTCATGGACGATGGCGTCGAGAAAGACAAACTCTGGAGCGACCTGAGCGAGATGCAGCACCTGGTCCAGGAAGGCGTCGCGTATGCGCGAAGCATGGACACCTCGACCGAGACAGCGCGGCGCGTGGACATGGATTCATTCCTCGACAGCCTGGTGTTCGACTACCAGGACGTCGGCCGCGACGTGCAGCTGAACGGCAAGACCGGCGCCGTCATCGACACCCGCCCCCACGCCCTGCGCCGGGTGCTGGTCAACCTGACTGACAACGCGTTGAAATTCGGTGGAGCGGCAGAGATCCAAGTGGTCGCCCACGCCGACCAGAGCCTGTCGCTGCAAGTGCTCGACCGCGGACCGGGAATTGCCGAAGGGGAATTGTCCGAGGTCATCAAACCCTTCTACCGCGTCGAAAGCTCGCGCAACCGCGATACGGGGGGGACGGGGTTGGGCCTGGCGATTGCGCAGCAATTGACGATCGCGTTAGGTGGAACGTTGACCCTGACCAACCGCGAAGGCGGCGGCTTGTGCGCGCAATTGAAGCTGCCCGCGCGGTTGGCGCCGGGGGCGGTGAAGATCACGGATCTCTAAGGGGTGGTGACGAGGGTCATCCCTAGTGGGACCGGCTTTAGCCGGGATTGGACGCAGAGCGTCCGGGGCGGCATTACCACGCGAAGCGTGGGAACGATCGGAGTCATGGACGCACGCTGCGACCGTCTGACTATTTGTCGAACGATACAACCGTAATTTCTCCATTCTCAGGGTTCACCAGATAACTCACCCCATTCCAGTTACCTGCGATCAGATCGTCATTCTGACCTATGTAGATATTCACATACGGCTTGTCTTCTTGAGTGCCATGGGGGCTTTCTTCTATCTGCCAGAGAACTTTGCCCTCATGGCTAACTCCATAAACGTTCCTGTTGAAAATGACCCCGGCCGGAGGTTCAACTCGAACGATGATCGAATCACGGTAAGTAAGTGCCTCTTCTACAGGATGCGGAAAATCGATTACTCGGTCGCCGATGGTAAGTTTTCCGTTAACTATCACAAATGCCATTTTATTCATCGGCCAAGCCTTATCGATTCACAAGGACCGGCTTCAGCCGGGAAGAGGCCGGTGTGAGCACCGAACATTCTGCAGTGTGACGCCTGACGCATTCCCGGCTAAAGCCGGTCCCACTAAAGGCTCGCGGGCACCCCGTAGGACCGGCTTCAGCCGGGAAGGCGTCGGCCGCTATAGCAACACTCTCGATCCTAAACCTCAATATCCAGCAACGCCGCCCCCAGCGCTTTGCCGTGGGCATCCAGCGCCAATGACCGTGTAACGCCCCCCTTCAAAATCCCCGGCAGCACAAAATTCAGCGCGTGCACGTTTGGCAGTTCATACCGAAGCACCCGCGAGGCATCGCTCCCCAGCAACTCGGCAAAGTGCTCAGCCACCCGCTCGACCGTCAGCACCTCCAACAATCGCGGGTAGTCTTCCGCCTTGAAAGCGATCACCGAAATATTCGAGGTGTCGCCCTTGTCGCCGGTCCGGGAATGGGCCAGTTCGCGCAATTTCACGGTGCTCACGATGCGTCCTCCAGATGAACCTTCGCCTTGACGGCATCCCGCGGCATCAGCAGCGACGCCACGGCCACCACTTGCCGCACGCCCTTGGTCGCGCCGCCGCCGCCATAGGGCCCGTTGGTGTAGAGGGTTTCGACTTCATTGCCGATGCGCACGGCTTCGGCCTTGTCTGCACAGCGCGCCGCGACCCGCAGGCGCACCTCCCACGGCTCGGCCGCCGTCCGCGAACCCAGCGCCGCACCGTGCAATGCGTCGACGCCAATCAGCTCGGCGCGCACGTCATCGAAGACCACGCCGGTCAGTTGCAGACGTTCCAGCACCACGTCCCGCGCCAGTTGCGCGCGGGGCAGTGCGCCGGGGCCGCCATAGGAAATCTGCCCTTCGCCGATCCAGCCGTCGAGATAACCCACCGAGACCTTGAGCGTCTCGGGTCGCGCGCGGCCATCGGCGCCCTCAGCCCGCACCTCGTCAGAGGCAACAACGCTAAACGACACGCCGGAAAAATCCGCCGTCACGTCCGGGGTCAGGTACGCCGCCGGGTCGTGCACTTCATAAATCATTTGCTCGGTGCAGGTGGCGGTGTCGATCCGCCCGCCGGAGCCTGCGACCTTGCTGATCACCGCCCTGCCCTCGGCATCGACTTCAGCCAGCGGAAACCCGAGGCGCGCCAGGCTCGGCACCTCTTTCACCCCCGGATCAGCAAAGTAGCCGCCGGTGATCTGCCCGGCGCATTCCAGCAAGTGGCCGATCAAGGTGCCGCTTCCCAACCGTGTCCAGTCGTCCTCGGCCCAACCGAACTCAAAGACCTGCGGCGCGAGAAACAATGAAGGGTCTGCCACACGGCCCGTAATCACCACATCGGCATCGGCCTCCAGCGCCTCGACAATCCCCTCGGCACCCAGGTAGGCATTCGCCGAGATCAACCGATCACCCAACGAAACAATTGTCGCGCCGTTATCCAGCATCTGTTCAGGACTCGCCCTTAGAACAGCGAGCACGTCATCCCCCGTCACCGCCGCGACCTTCAGCCCGTGCAGCCCCAACTCGACCGCGATGCGGCGCACTTCCCGCGCCGCCGCCAGCGGATTGGCCGCGCCCATGTTGCTGATCAGCCGAAGCCGCCGTTGCCCGACTTCCCGTCCACGCCCAACGAACGGCAGCACGCGACGCATGCGCTCGCTCAGCAGCGGGTCGAAACCGGCTTCGGGATCGCTGAGCCGCGCTTGTTGTGCCAGGGCAATGGTGCGCTCGGCCAGGCACTCGAAGACCAGGTAATCCAGTTCGCCTTTCTCCGCCAGTTCGACCGCAGGCTCAATGCGATCACCGGAATAACCGGCGCCAGAGCCGATACGTAATGTCTTCATTTAAAACACTCCCAGCAACAGTGCGGTCAGGGTCATCAGCACCGATGCGGCAAACAGAAACGGAATGGTGAAGCGTTGGTGGTCGGCCAATTCGACCTTGCACAGCCCGACCAGCAGGAAGGTGGCCGGCGTCAGCGGGCTGACCGGGAAACCGGTGGTGTGCACGCCCAGCAGCGAGGCCTGGGCCACTTGCAGCGGATCAACGCCCAGGGAGCGGCCGACTTCGGCAATCACCGGCATCACGCCGAAGTAGAAGGAATCGGGATCAAACAACAGGCTCAGCGGCATGGACAGGAAGCCCACCACCATCGGAATCAACTTGCCGTGGCCGGCCGGGATTTGCGCCACCGCCACTTCGGCCATGGCCTTGAGCATGCCGGTGCCCTGCATGATCCCGGTGAAGACCCCCGCCGCCAGAAGAATGCTGGCCATGGTCAGGGCGGTCTTGGCGTGGGCATCGATGCGCGCGCGCTGGGCGTCGACGTTGGGGTAATTGATGCACAGCGCCAGCACCGTGCCGACCATGAACATCACCACCGGATCGACCCAGCCGGAAATCATCACCGCCATGACCACGATGGTCAGCACCAGGTTGAGCCAGAACAGACGCGGCCGGCGCAGCACCGCTTCCTGCTCGGTGAGCACACGCTGCGGCACCACGTCGATGTGCTCGGCCGTGGTTTGAAAGCGGCCCAGCCCCAGGCGCTTTTCCTCACGCCGCCCGAGCATCCAGGCGCAAAAGAAAACAAAGGCCAGGCCAACGATCTGCACCGGAATCAGCGGCTGGAACAGTTCGGACACGGGTACATGCAGCGCCGCCGACGAACGCAGCACCGGCCCGGTCCACGGCAGGAAATTCACCCCCGCCGCCATCGCCGCGACGCAGGCCAGAATCCGCCGATCAATACCCAGCCGCGTGTACAGCGGCAGCATTGCCGGGATCGTCACCAGAAAGGTCACCGCGCCGGAACCGTCGAGGTGCACCAGCAACGCCAGCAGTGCGGTGCCGACGACAATCCGCGTAGGACGCGTGCCCACCGTGCGCAGGATGCGGTCGATGATCGGGTCGAGCATGCCGGCGTCGGTCATCACCCCGAAGAACAGAATGGCGAACACGAACATGCCGACCACCGGGGCGACGTTCTTGATACCGGTGATGATGAAGCCGCTGGTTTGCAGACCGAATCCGCCGATCAGCGCGGCGATGATGGGCAAGGCAATCAGGGCGACCAAGGGCGAGACGCGCTTGCTCATGACAGCAGCGAGCAGGCAGAGGATGGTAATGACACCAAGGGTGGCGAGCATGGTTTGATCCTTCGTCATCCCTGACCGGCGGGCGGCGGGACGAGCTGTTGTTGTTTTCAGCGAGTATCGAAACGGGGGTAAGCTTTGTAAATTGAAATGTTCGGCGCCCTGCGTTCGGAAAAACCGAATGACGCCGCGACAAGAAGCATTGGAAATCAGCGCCATGAAAAACTCGATTCAGCACATCCGCGCGTTCCTGACCGTCGCCAACACCGGCAGCTTTGCCAAGGCGGCGCTGGAGCTGAACCTGTCGCCGTCCGCCCTGACCGTGCAGATCCAGCAGCTGGAAGAATGGCTCGGCGTTGCCCTGCTGGAGCGCAGCCCGCGCCAGGTCAGCCTGACCGCTGCGGGTCAGAACAATCGCGGGCCCATGGAGAAACTGCTGCTGGACCTGGACAACATCGTCAGCGGCTCACGGGATCTGGCCGCGCTGCGTCGGGGCGTGGTGACCATCGCTGCCCTGCCGTCGATGTGTTCTGGCACGCTGCCGCCCATTCTGAAAACCTTTCGCGAGCAGTTCCCCGGCGTCGAAGTGCGCTTGCGTGACGTGGTCGCGCAGCGGATCGATGCGCTGGTGCGCGAGGGCGAAGTGGATTTCGGGCTGGGAGTGCGGGCGCGCATGGGCCACGGGCTGGCGTTCGAGGTGGTGATGGTCGACCGGCTGAGCCTGTTCGTTCCCGCTGACCATTCGCTGGCACAGGAGCGTTCGGTCACCCTGCAGGCCCTGGCGGGACAGCCGATCATCCTCACCGGTCGCGACAGCAGTGTGCGCGAGCGGGTGGAACAGTTATTTGCCGAAGAAGGGCTTGTGCTGACGCCCGGACTGGAAGCGAACTACATGTCGACGGTCATGGCGCTGGTGCGGCAGGGACTGGGGATGACGTTGCTGCCGGAGTCCGCCGACGAGGGCCGCGGCGATTTGACGCAGGTGCGAGTCGAGCATCCTGGGGTGTGTCGGGAGATCGGGCTGATTACCCGTGCTGGATCGGACCCGAGCCCGGCAGCGCTGCGATTCGTCGAGACCCTGAAAGCCGCGCTGTGAACGCTAAAACGCTCTGGCCGCTTGCGCGCTTAAAGCTTCCAGCTCCCTCACTGCCTGAACCCCGGCTGAACAAGCAGGGTTTTGCAAAAAAACCAGTGCACGCATTCAATAATGAGTATCATTATGTTACACATTGGCTGAATGCGAATGGCTACCCGACGCATTCACGTCGCACACCCTATCAGATATGCACCGGTGATAAATGCTCGTTCCTTTTTTGATCATGCTGCGCGAAGGGATTGAAGCCGCGCTTATCGTTGGCATCATTGCCAGTTACCTGAGACAGACCGGCCGCGGCGAGTGGATGCCTGCGGTGTGGATCGGCGTGTTCCTGGCGGTCGCCCTGGCGCTGTTCGTCGGCGGTGGTCTGGAGATGGTCAGCGCTGAATTCCCGCAAAAGCAGCAGGAACTGTTCGAAGGCATCGTCGGCCTCGTCGCCGTGGTCATCCTCAGCTCGATGGTCGTGTGGATGCGCAAAGTCGCGCGCTCGGTCAAGCATGACCTGCACCAGTCCCTGGACGCCGCGCTGGCCGGGTCGAGAAACCAGACCTACGCGCTGATCGGCATGGTGTTCTTCGCCGTGGCCCGTGAAAGCCTCGAGACCGTGTTTTTCCTGCTCGCCGTGTTCCAGCAGAGCGAAGGCGTGTCCGGCCCGCTGGGTGCGCTGTTCGGCCTGATCATCGCGGTATGCATCGGCGTCGCGATCTATAAAGGCAGCATGCGCCTGAACCTGAGCAAGTTCTTCCGCTACACCGGCCTGTTCATCCTCGTCGTCGCGGCGGGCATTCTGGCCAACTCCGTGCGTTCGCTGCACGAAGCCGGGGTCTGGAACCACTTCCAGGACGTGGTCTTCGACATCAGCGCGATCCTGCCGATGGACGGCCCGACCGGTTCGGTGCTGGCCGGCATGTTCGGCTATCAGGATGCGCCGACCGTCAGCGTGCTGGTGGCGTACCTGGCTTACCTGGTCTTTGCGCTGTTCCTGTTCTTCAAGCCCCAGGCGCGGGTGGTGAGTCTGCCCACCCGCCCGGCCCATGAACACGGTCACACTTCTTCGGTTACGCATTCAGTTACGAACAAATAAGGGCTCCCATGAACTCCACTGCCAACGGCCTTCCTCCCAAGAAAGCCAAGCCCCCTCGCGCCTTGCAGTTCGCCGTTGCAGGCTCGGTGATTTTGATGATCGCCGCCGGCGCCATGTTTTATTTCGCCTCCCAGGCCGCGCAGCAAAAGCGCATCGCCAACAGCGGCAATGAAACCGTCGTGACCATCAACGCCAAAAGCTGCGAGCCGAATTCGATCACCGTGCCGGCCGGGAAGAACGCTTTCCGCATCGTCAACGCTTCGGATCGCGCCGTGGAATGGGAAATCCTCGACGGCGTGTTCGTGGTGGAAGAACGCGAAAACATCGTTCCGGGCCTGAGCCAGATCATCAACGCCAACCTGCAGCCGGGCGACTACGCCATCACCTGCGGCCTGCTGAGCAACCCGCGCGGCACCCTGCACGTGACGCCGACCGCTGAATCCGATGCCGCTGCCAAAGCGCGTCCGTCGATGGTCGCCTTCATCGGCCCGCTGTCCGAATACCGCGTCTACCTGAGCACCCAGAGCAGCGCGTTGATCCGCGCAGTGAATGATCTGCAACAAGCCATCGACAGCGGCGATCTGGCCCAGGCGCAGAACGCCTACGCGCCGGCCCGTGCTGCCTATCAGCGCATCGCCCCTGCGGCCCAGCGCCTGTCCGAGCTGGACAACGCGATCAACGCCCGCGCCGATTACTACGAAAAACGCGAACAGGACCCGGGCTTCGGCGGCTTCCACCGCCTGGAATTCGGCCTGTTCTCGCAGAAATCCGTCGATGGCCTGACGCCGGTCGTGCAGAAGCTGCAAACCGACATCGCCAGCCTGAAACAGCAATTGCTGGCCCAGAGCATTGCCCCGGAACAACTGGCGAGCATGGTCGTGCGCAACATGCGCAGCATCGCCGAAGTCCGCAGCAACGGCGAAGAAGAACGCTATAGCCACCTCGACGTGAACGGCTTTGCCGCCAACCTGGAAGGCACGCGCAAGGTCATCGACCTGCTGCGTCCGCTGCTGGCCAAGTCCTCCGGCGACATGCTGAAAAAGATCGACACCGCGAGCACCGCCCTGGATGACCAGTTGCTGATGCTCAAGACCGCCGACGGCTTCAAGCCGTACGACCAGGTCAGCACCGAACAACGAAAACAAGTAGCAGACAAGGCCAAGGCACTGGCCGACGCACTCGATGGAATCGATCCGGCCCTCGGCCTCTCAGGCCTGTGAGCGTGCCCAGGCGGGTGCCCCATGCACCCGCCCGGCCCTGAAACCAGAGCGAAGACAGCATTCACATGAAAGACTCCGATTCAAAAAACGCGCCGATCTCCACTGACCGTCGCCGCGTCCTGCTGGGCCTTGGCGCTGCGGGCGCAGCGGTGGCCGGTGCCAGCCTGACCGGCAACGCGTTCGCCGCCACCGCGCCGGCGCAGGTCACCGAAGCACCGAAAAGCGAAAAAACCCAGGACCACAACGCGTTCCACGGCCCGCATCAGAGCGGCATCGTCACCCCGCGCCCAACCGCCGGGATGATGGTCTCCTTCGACGTGCTGGCCCAGGACCGCGAAGATCTTGAGCGCATGTTCCGCACGCTGAACGAGCGCATTGCGTTTCTGATGACCGGAGGCCCCGTGCCCCAGGTCGACCCGAAACTGCCGCCACTGGATTCCGGCATCCTCGGCCCGGTGGTTACGCCGGACAACCTGACCATTACCGTGTCGGTGGGTGACTCGCTGTTCGACGACCGCTTTGGTCTGGAACCCGTCAAGCCCAAGCGTCTGCAGCGCATGGTCGGTTTCTCCAACGACGCGCTGGAAGCCGATTGCTGCCACGGCGATTTGAGCATTCAGTTCTGCTCGAACGCCCCGGACAGCAACATTCACGCCCTGCGCGATATCGTGAAAAACCTGCCGGACCTGCTGCTGGTGCGCTGGAAACAGGAAGGCACCGTGCCCGCCCAAGCCCCGCTGAAACCGGGCCAGCCGCCGGAAAGCGCGCGCAACTTCCTGGGCTTCCGCGACGGCTCGGCCAACCCCGATTCGAACAACCAGAAGACCATGAACGAGCTGGTCTGGGTGCAACCGGGCAGCGACGAACCGGCCTGGGCCGCCAACGGCAGCTATCAGGCGGTGCGCATCATCCGCAACTTCGTCGAGCGCTGGGACCGCACCCCGCTGCAGGAGCAGGAATCGATCATCGGCCGGGTCAAAACCACTGGCGCGCCGATGCATGGCAAGACCGAAACCGACGTCCCGGATTTCCAGAACGATCCGGAAGGCAAGATCACCAAGCTGGACTCCCACATCCGCCTGGCCAACCCGCGCACGGCCGAAACCCAGCGCAACCTGATCCTGCGTCGCCCGTTCAACTACTCGAACGGCGTGAACAAGAACGGTCAGCTGGACATGGGTCTGCTGTTCATCTGCTATCAGGCGGACCTGGAGAAAGGCTTCATTACTGTGCAGACGCGCCTCAACGGCGAGCCGCTTGAGGAGTACCTCAAGCCGGTGGGCGGCGGGTATTTCTTCACCCTGCCGGGCGTGGTCGACAGCAACGATTTCATTGGCCGGTCCTTGCTGGCCGCCTCTGCCCACACAACAAAAACTGCCTGACAACCCTTACCTCACAGGAAGAGCTCTATGAAAAAGTCGCCCCTCGCTTTGTTGCTGACCTTTGGCCTGTTGCAGACATCGATGTCCGCGTTCGCCGCCACCGCGCCGCTGGATCTGGTCACGCCGGTTTCGGATTACAAGATCTACGTGACCGAAAACGTCGACACCCTGGCCGCCGACACGCAGAAGTTCACCGACGCGATCAAGAAGGGCGACCTGGCAACGGCGAAAAAGCTGTTCCCGACCACGCGCCTGTCGTACGAGTCGATCGAGCCGATCGCCGAACTGTTCAGCGACCTGGACGCGTCGATCGACTCCCGTGAAGACGATCATGAGAACGGTGTGAAGGCCGACGATTTCACCGGTTTCCACCGCCTGGAATATGCGTTGTTCTCGCAGAACACCACCAAGGATCAGGGCGTGTTCGCGGACAAGCTGTTGGCTGATGTCAAAGAGCTGCAGTCGCGTATCGCTGGCATCACCTTCCCGCCAGAGAAAGTCGTGGGCGGTGCTGCTGCGCTGATGGAAGAAGTGGCGGCGACGAAGCTGTCGGGCGAGGAAGATCGTTATAGCCATACCGATCTGTATGATTTCCAGGGCAACGTTGACGGTTCGAAGAAGATCGTTGATTTGTTCAAGCCGCAGCTGGAGGAGTCGGACAAGGCGTTCGTGGCGAAGGTCGAGAAGAACTTTGCGACCGTGGACAAGATCCTGGCGAAGTACAAGACCAAGGACGGTGGCTACGAGACATACGATAAGGTGAAGGAGCAGGATCGCAAGGCGCTGGCAGGTCCGGTCAATACGTTGGCTGAAGATCTGTCGCAGATGCGCGGGAAATTGGGCCTGAACTGATTCGTCAGGTACTCAAGAGCCCGCTTGCCGAGAGATCGGCAGGCGGGCTTTTTTGTTGTTGAGGATTGGGGACATATCCGTAATTTGTGGTTGCTGAAATTATGGTTCCGCCCTTACGGCGGGTCACTTTTGGCAAAAGCGCCCGGATTGCCGGCCCAGCCAAAAGTAACCAAAAACGCTTTGCTCCCGGTTGGGCCCGACTTCGTCGGGTTCCTTCACTCCGGTCCCGCTCCGTGGGCCCGCGCCGAACGTACATCCATGTCCGCAACGGCGCTCTCGCCGCATCAAGGCGGCTCGGCCCACTCCGCGAAACCTGCGTCCAGCCTGCACCCAAGTCGCGATTGGCGGTGTTTGAGCCTTTTGTGTCCGAAGATCAAAAGCACATCAAGAGCAGATCAAGGGCTTCCCGGCTGAAGCCGGTCCTACGGTGACCGCGGTGTTTTTAGGACTGGCTTTAGCCGGGAAGAGGCCGGAATGTTCGCTATCAGTTTGCGGCATGACGATCGACGCCTTCCCTGCTGAAGCAGGTCCTACAGGACACCGCGTGCATTCAGTGGGACCGGCTTCAGCCGGGAATGGACGCGGAGCGTCCTGGGATGCATACCCACGCGGAGCGAGGGCACGATCAGCAAAGCAGGTCCCACGGGGTGTACGCGGTGCATTCAGTAGGACCGGCTTCAGCCGGGAAGAGGCCAGCCCAGGCGCCAGCATTTTTGCTGATCGCACACCCATCCTGTGGGAGCGAGCTTGCTCGCGAATGCTGCATTTCAAACACCAATTATTCGGCGGATGTACCAATGCCTTCGCGAGCAAGCTCGCTCCCACAAGTCCCCAGCATCCTTAGCCCGCAATCCGCCCTTGATCCGCTCTTGATCTGCTTCTGATCTGCTCTTGATCTTCCTACGCAAAAAGATCAAACACCGCCAATCGCGACTTGGGTGCAGGCCGAACGCAGACGACGCGGAGTGGGCCGAGCGGCATGGATGCCGCGAGAGCGCCGCTAGGACATGGATGTCCGTTCGGCGCGGGCCCACGGAGCGTCGTCGGAGTGAGGGTATTCCGACGAAGGAGGAACCCAACCAGGAGCAAGCACCCTTGGTTACTTGGGGTGCTTTTCCAAGTAACTCGCCGAAGGCGAAACCCGAGGCCGTTAGGCCGACGCTTTAGATCTTGATCTTGATCTTGATTCTGAAACGAACGGGATCATATCCCGCTAAACCAGTTGTACCCCTGATCCTCCCAATACCCCCCGGGATTATCATTACTCACCACAATCTCGACGATATGCTTCGGATTCTTGAACCCCAGCTTCGTCGGCACCCTCACCCGCAACGGATAACCATACTCCGGCGGCAACGCCACCTCGGCGAAATCCAGCGCCAGCAGCGTCTGCGGATGCAACGCCGTCGGCATATCCAGACTCGAGTAATACCGATCCGCGCACTTGAACCCGACAAACTTCGCCGTCGTATCCGCCCCCACATGCTCCAGAAACGTCCGCAACGGCACACCGCCCCACTGCCCGATCGCGCTCCACCCCTCAACACAGATCAGGCGCGTGATATCGCTGCGCTGGGGCAACTTGCGCAACCCCTCCAGCGTCCACGGCGCCTTGTCGCGCACCAGCCCCGACACACCCAGCTTCCAGTCCGCCGTGTCCAGCTCCGGAATATCATCCTCGCTGTAAAACGCATTGAACGGAAACGGATTACGGACCTGATCCTTGCTGAACGTCGGCGCCAGTTTCTGCCCGCTGAACAGCCAGGCCTGAACCCGGTCGTTCCAGCGCGACATGCTCCACAGCACCTTATCCACCTGATCGCCGTCCTGCAGGTTGCAACCGGTGAGCATCGCCATCGCGCCCACGGTCAGCCCGCCTTTGAGGAAATGCCGACGCTGCAGGCTCTCCAGCTGGATCTGCTGGGCCGGCTCCAGTTTGATGCGCGCAATGGCGCGTTTTTTAGGCTCAATCATGCTCGACCTTCCCGCTCTCAATCCCACGCGTACCGCCGGTGATCATCGGCATCAGGGTTTTCGGCACCATCAGCACCAGGGCCAGATGCACCACCACGAACGCGCCAATGAACGCCATCGCCGCAAAATGCACGTAACGGGCGAAGTCGTATCCGCCGAACACAGCGGTCAATTCCTGCAACTGAATCGGCTTCCAGATCGCCAGCCCCGTGAGCACGATCAACACGCCGGCAGCCAGCACCAGCCAATACATCAGACGCTGCACGGCGTTGTAGACGCCCTTCTCGTGCTTGAGACGAAAACGCAGCGCGTCAAGCATGTCGCGCTTGACCGCCGTGGGGGTGACCGGCAAAAAGTCGCGCTTGAAATGCCGCGTGAACAGGCCATACAGCACGTAGATCAGGCCGTTGATTACCAACAGCCACATCACTGCGAAGTGCCACGCCAGCGCGCCGCCCAGCCAGCCGCCCAGGGTGAAATCCCGGGGGAAAGAGAAGCGAAACAGCGGCGAAGCGTTATAGATGCCCCACCCGCTCATGAACATGCAGACCATGCCGAAGGCATTAATCCAGTGCGTCAGGCGGATGGGCCATGGATGAATTCTGGTTTTTTTCATGGGGCGAGACTCATCACGGATTCGGTGAAAGCGGCGCCGTGAGACGCCGCAACCCGCTTACATCGGCGGCTGGAAGCCGTCTTTGCCGACCGCGACACCGCGTGCGGTCTTGCCGTCTTCGCCCGGGAACACGACGATTTTCGCGCCCTTGACCAGCTCATCGACCTTGCCCGGCTGCACGTAGGCAATGGGCACGTCTTCCGGCACGACCAGCTGCTTCTCGCCGCCTTTGTAGCCGACGCTCAAGGTACGACCGTTGGCCTTGCCGCTCAGCTTGCCAACGGTGCCATTGGTCATGGTGCCGGTGCTGCCGTCCGCGTTTTCCCAACCGTAGTGGCCTTCACCGCTGCCTTTCAGGCTGGGTTCGAACACCGTCACTTCCAGGGCTTTCAGCGTGCCGTCGGCCTGTGGGGTCGCGGCGGAGCCGATGAAGCTGTCCGCTTTGATCGATGCGATGTCAGTCTTGGAGACCAGACGGATGCCGGTCTTGTCGGTCAGGCCGATGCTCTGATGGGCGCCGGAACGGGTGGTGAAATTCAGGGTGTTGCTGTCGACGCTGTCGACCGTCCCGCGCAGTGGCTTGACCACAGGCATGTCACCCGCAGCCATGCCGGCGGCAGAGGCCATGACGGAGGCGCTGAGCATCAGCATGCCGAACGTGGTGGTCAGGGCTGTCTTCATCTTCATCGGTGGATTCCTTCAGGCAGTTGGGGAAAGTTGAAGCGGAACGTCATGTGTTGCATGACCACCATCCTGTACCCGTAACCGGCACCCGACAATGACCGCCCGATTACATTTTTGTCATTCGGGCGGCAGGTTCGTCACTGCGCCGATCAATGACAAAAATGTAACCGACCGCGCGCCATCCGTTGGTTACACTCCACATCCGGCGCGGCCTGCAGCCCTTCGCGCCTGTTCTGACCCAATCTGATGAATCATCCGACACCCCACGCCGGCGACGCTGCCAATGACGTGAAGCGAGCCTGACCGACGATGCACATTCTGCTTATCGAAGACGACACCAAGACCGGCGAGTACCTGAAGAAAGGTCTTACCGAGTCCGGTTACAAAGTGGACTGGACCCAGCACGGCACCGACGGCCTGCACATGGCTCTGGAGCACAGCTACGACTTGCTGGTGCTCGACGTCATGCTGCCCGGCATCGACGGCTGGCAGATCATCGAAATCCTGCGGGCGAAGCAGGATGTGCCGGTGCTGTTTCTCACCGCCCGGGATCAGTTGCAGGACCGCATTCGGGGCCTGGAACTGGGCGCCGACGATTACCTGGTCAAGCCGTTTTCCTTCACCGAATTGCTCCTGCGCATCCGCACCATCCTGCGTCGCGGCGTGGTGCGCGAGGCCGATCATTTTCATCTGGCCGATCTGGAACTCGACCTGCTGCGCCGACGGGTCACGCGTCAGCAACAGGTCATCACCCTGACCAACAAGGAATTCGCGCTGCTGCATCTGTTTCTGCGCCGCGAGGGTGACGTGCTGTCGAGGGCGCAGATCGCTTCGGAAGTGTGGGACATGAATTTCGACAGCGACACCAACGTCGTCGACGTGGCGATCAAGCGCCTGCGCAGCAAGGTCGACACGCCCTACCCGATCAAACTCATCCACACCGTGCGCGGCATCGGTTACGTCTGCGAGGTGCGGCCATGCGAGCCCGACGCCAGCCATCCCTGACCCTGCGCGCGACCCTGGCGTTTTCGGTGGTGGCCATGCTCGCCGTCACCAGCGCCGGCATGTACCTCTACGAGACCATGAAGGGCGCGGTCATGACCCGCAGCGACCATGCGGTGCTGGCGCGGCTGGACCACTTTCGCAAACTGCTGCAATACGACCTGACCCTGACCACGCTGCAAAGCAGCCCGCAGCTGTTCGAGAACATGCTCGACAGCGAGGACGACATTTTCATCATCGCCGAGCCGGGCAAGCCGGCGGTGATCATGGTCAATCCGCTGCACGCGCCGCTGCCGGAGATGCCGGTGGTGCCAGCCGACATGCCGCTGAGCGTGGCCGACATGCGCAGCGGCATGCTGGATTCAGGGGTGCCGATGCGCGCGGCGACGATCGAAGCCGTGTCCGGCGGCAAGACTGTGCATCTGACGGCGGCGCACATCGCGGTCAAGGAAATGGCCACCCTGGCGGGCTTCCGTAACCGCATCCTGTTCGCCGTGGCGCTGGCCTTCGTGCTCACGGCGCTGCTCGGATATGTGTTGCTGCGCCGGGGTCTGCGCCCCTTGCGCAGGATGGCCAGCCATGCCGCGGCCATCACCCCGGCGCAACTGGACAGCCGCATGGACAACCGCGACACGCCGGTGGAGCTGCAGCAACTGGGCGAGGCGTACAACGCGATGCTCGACCGGCTTGCCGATGGCTATCAGCGGCTGACGCAGTTTTCCGCCGACCTGGCCCATGAAATCCGCACGCCAGTGGGTTCGCTGATGGGGCATTGCCAGGTGGCGCTGCGGCAACCGCGCACCGAGGATGAATACCAGGCGCTGCTGGCCTCCAATCTGGAGGAGCTGGAACGCATCTCGCGGATGGTCGAAAGCATCCTGTTCCTCGCGCGCGCCGATGAAGCGCAAGCCGCGCTCAATCGCCAGACGCTGGACCTGGCGGACGAGATGCAACGGGTTACGGGCTATTTCGAAGGGCTGGCGGAAGAACGGGACATCGCCCTGCACACCGAAGGCGACGCTCGGATTGAGGCTGATCCCCTGTTGCTGCGCAGGGCGCTGAGTAATCTGGTGGCGAACGCGATTCGCTACGCCGATGAAGGCAGCGTCATCGATGTTCGTGTGGTTGAAAGTGCCAGGCACTGCCGCATCGAAGTGGAGAACCAGGGCCCGACGCTGGACGACGCGACGCTGGGCAAACTGTTCGACCGCTTCTACCGCGGCGATGCCTCACGCCACCAGAGCTCCGACTCCAATGGACTGGGCTTGGCGATCGTCGCCGCGATCATGCAGCTGCATGGCGGCGAAGTGGCGGTCAACCAACCGACGCCGGGACGGATCTGTTTCGGGCTGGTGTTTCCACGATAGCGCGCAGCGCAGACTGTCACCTGCCGGCAGATGAACTGTAGGAGTGAGCTTGCTCACGAAGAGGCCGGTACATCCGCTAGATCTTCAGCGGTTGGAATTAAGCCTTCGCGAGCAAGCTCGCTCCCACCGAATCGGTGATCGACTCGGAATCTTGGTCATGGTGCGGGACCTGTGGGAGTGAGCTTGCTCGCGAAGGGGCCGGGACATCCGCTGGATCTTCAGCGGTTGGAATTAAGCCTTCGCGAGCAAGCTCGCTCCCACGGGATCGGTGATCGACTCGGAATCTTGGTCACGCTGCGGGACCTGTAGGATTGAGCTTGCTCACGAAGAGGCCGGGGCATTCAGTCGCGTCCTCCGGCGGCTGAAAGTAAGCCTTCGCGAGCAAGCCCGCTCCCACCGGATCAGTGATCGACTCGGCATTTTGGTCATGCTGCGGGACCTGTAGGATTGAGCTTGCTCACGAAGAGGCCGGGACATTCAGCCACATTTTCTGAAGCTAACACTCAGTCTTCGCGAGCAAGCTCGCTCCCACAAGACCGTGATTCTGCCTGAGATATTGGGCATGTCGCAGAACCTGTAGGAGTGAGCTTGCTCACGAAGAGGCCGGTACATCCGCTAGATCTTCAGCGGTTGGAATTAAGCCTTCGCGAGCAAGCTCGCTCCCACCGGATCGGTGATCGACTCGGGATCTTGGTCATGCTGCGGGACCTGTAGGAGTGAGCTTGCTCGCGAAGAGGCCGGGGCATTCAGTCGCGTCCTCCGGCGGCTGAAAGTAAGCCTTCGCGAGCAAGCTCGACTCCCACGGGATGGTGGTTCGCGTCGGAATTTCAGGTTGCTGCAGAACCTGTGGGAGTGAGCTTGCTCACGAAGAGGCCGATACATCCGCTGGATCTTCAGCGGTTGGAATTAAGCCTTCGCGAGCAAGCTCGCTCCCTCGGGATCGGTGATCGACTCGGAATCTTGGTCATGGTGCGGGACCTGTGGAAGTGAGCTTGCTCACGAAGAGGCCGGGGCATTCAGTCGCGTCCTCCGGCGGCTGAAAGTAAGCCTTCGCGAGCAAGCTCGCTCCCACCGGATCGGTGATCGACTCGGAATCTTGGTCACGCTGCGGGACCTGTGGGAGTGAGCTTGCTCACGAAGGGGCCGGTACATCCACTACATATCCAGTGGTTGAAATACCGTCTTCGTGAGCAAGCTCCCACAAGGGCGGTGTTTAAGGCGAGACAGCAGTCTGCCCCAAGCCTCACGCTTTTTTGTCGTGGGTCGCCTGCAGTTTGTAGAACGTCGCTGCCCCGCCTTCGGTGGCGTAGCCGGTGTTGTCCTGGGTGTACACGCCGGCCTTGAAGTACAGCGGCTTGCCGCTCCACGACGGGTCGAGCTTGGTGCCCCATTGCATCTCGTGGGCGTTGACCGTGAGGTTGCCGGCGGCGGTCAGGTGGATGGTGTAGGTGAAGCGCTCCTTGAGCAGCACGCCGGTCGCGACCTGAATCACCTCGGGCTCGGAGGTCGGCGTCAGGCGAAACTTGACGACGATGTTGCCGCTCTTGAGTTTTTCCTTGTACTGGTACTCAAGCTTGATCAGCGGCTCGGTGCTGCCATAGCAGTGGATCTGGCCGATGACGATCTTGCCCGTCGAGGGCACCTGGTCCACGGTCAGCGCCGCGCGCAGGAAATTGTCCGCCTGGGAGTAAACCCAGTTGTGCACCGCACCGTTGGCGTAGGTCTCACGCAATTCGGTACGGGGATAGATCGCGTTGTCAGTCCTTGACCCGGTCACCGGTGCCCAGAAGAACAAAGTGTCCCCTGAACGGAAGTAACCATCCTTGTAGCCGGCCACCAGTTTTGGCGTGTCGATGGTGGCGGCTGGGATACCGACCGGTACAGAAAGATTCCAGATGGCGAGATCAATCATGGTGCACTCATGGTGCGCGATGCGCACAGCAAAGGAGGTGTCTGGAACAGGCCTGTCACTGCCGTTCCCGTCATCTTTGCTATCGGCTGAACCGTTTGATCTTTAGTCGTCCCCGGAGTCAAGAAACCGCCGAGCCACCTGAAGAGGCGGTTAAGGCCAGCACAATGCCATTACTGGGTAAAAGTGGCCCATTGCCTTCCAGATTTGCCCAGCCAGCGTAAACCGGGCGATGAAGGCTAATTATTTGGCGCCATTTTTTTGGAGGACGCTTAGACGGCCCTCAAAAAAATAGTTCAGCTGGCGAGCACCCACCCGACAGACGGTACGATAAATTCCTTCACACGTACCCTCTTCCATCGTGCTCCGCGGTCGTGAGCGCCTGGCAGGCCCCTCCCGCTCAACTGAAAATCTGGACACGCCCGCCTGCGACAATCCGCCGGGCAGGTCTGCCAACATTCCATTTGACGATACCAGGGTGTAACAAGATATTATTAGTTAGCAGCCTAATAATGCAGCGCCTAATCATTCAGTTCCTAACCAAACCCACACCGCCCCAATGGCCTTTTCATGAACCCTGACACCCTGCAAATGCGCATCACCGGCGGCGTCGTCGCGGCCTCCCGGCAGTGGCGCCGCGTCTGCCAGACCACGTTGATGAACGTCGGCGTGAGCGAAGCCTGCGCGGGCCCGTTGCTGATGATCGCGCGCCTGGGTGAGGGCGTGCGCCAAGTGACGGTGGCCCAGGCCTGCGGGCTGGAAAGCCCGTCACTGGTGCGCCTGCTCGATCAGCTGTGCAAAGCCGGACTGGTGCAACGCACCGAAGACCCCACCGACCGCCGCGCCAAGGCCTTGAGCCTGACCGACGAGGGCCGCGCTTTGGCCAATTCCATCGAGGAAGAGCTGATCCGCCTGCGCCGCGACATCTTCAGTCACGTCGACCCGGCGGATCTTGAGGCGACGTTGCGCGTGTTCAACGCCATTGCCCAGGCCACACCGATGGCGCCGGAGTCGTCATCTTGAGCGGCCTGTTCAAGGGCTTTTTCGACGGAGTACCGCCGGGCCGCGACTGGTTCTACGGCGTGCGCACGTTCGCGGCTTCGATGCTGGCGCTGTACATCGCGCTGATGATGGAACTGCCCCGCCCTTACTGGGCGATGGCAACGGTGTACATCGTCTCCAGCCCGTTCGTAGCGCCGACCAGTTCCAAGGCGCTGTACCGCGCGGCCGGCACGTTGCTTGGCGCCGCCGCTTCGGTGGTGCTGGTGCCGATGTTCGTGCAGACGCCGTTTTTGCTGGCGGTGGTCATTGCGCTGTGGACCGGCACCCTGCTGTTTCTGTCCCTGCATTTGCGCACCGCCAACAGCTACGCGCTGATGCTGGCCGGCTACACCATGCCGCTGATTTCCTTTCCCGTGGTCGACAACCCGCAGGCGGTGTTCGACATCGCCGTCTCGCGCACCGAGGAGATCTTCCTCGGCATCGTCTGCGCCGCCGTGGTCGGTGCGATGTTCTGGCCACGTCGGCTGGCGCCGGTGCTGGTCGATGCCATGGGCAAGTGGTTCAAGGACGCCTCGGCCTACAGCGACCTGTTTCTCTCCCGCAGCGCCACGCCGGAAGCGGTTGGCGGTCTGCGCACGGCCATGGTCGGCACCTTCAACAGCCTGGAACTGATGATTGGCCAGTTGCCCCACGAAGGCGCCCATCGCCAGACCGTGCGCAATGCCAAGGAACTGCGCGGCCGGATGATTCACCTGCTGCCGGTCATCGATGCGTTGGACGATGCACTCTGGGCGCTGGAGCGGCGCTCGCCCGAGCACGTCGCCGACCTTGCGCCGCTGTTGATCGAGTGCCGCGACTGGGTCGAGCAGACCGCCGAAGGCGCGCCGATCAAGTACTGGAAGGCGCTGCACGCCGAGCTCGACCGCCTGCAACCGACACCCGCGCAGATCGACGATCGCCGGCAACTGCTGCTGTCGAACGCGCTGTATCGGCTGCGCGAATGGATCGACCTGTGGCAGGACTGCCGCAGCCTGCAACACGCCATCGAGACCGACGATCACTCGGCATGGCGCGCGGTGTACCGCCATTGGCGGCTGGGGCGACTGTCGCCGTTTCTCGATCGCGGGATGATGCTTTATTCGGTGGCGACCTCGGTCAGCGCCATCATCGTCGCGTCAGTGCTGTGGATCATGCTGGGCTGGCAGGACGGCGCGAGCGCGGTGGCGCTGGCGGCGGTGTCGTGCAGCTTCTTCGCGGCGATGGACGACCCGGCGCCGCAGATCTACCGCTTCTTCTTCTGGACCATGATGTCGGTGATCTTCGCCAGCCTCTATCTGTTCGTGGTGCTGCCCAACCTGCACGACTTCCCGATGCTGGTCCTGGCGTTTTCGGTGCCGTTTATTTGCGTTGGCACCCTTACCGTGCAACCGAAGTTCTACCTCGGCACGCTGCTGACCATCGTCAATACCTCGTCCTTTATCAGCATCCAGAGCGCCTACGACGCCGACTTCGTCAACTTCGTCAATTCCAACCTGGCCGGGCCGGCGGGTCTGGCGTTCGCCTTCGTCTGGACCCTGATCGTCAGGCCGTTCGGCACCGAAGTGGCGGCCAAGCGCATGACCCGCTTCAGTTGGCGCGACATCGTCTCCCTCAGCGAAGAGGCCACCTTGGCCGAGCACCGGCAAATGGGCGTGCGCATGCTCGACCGGCTGATGCAGCATCTTCCGCGTCTGGCGATCACTGCGCAGGATTCCACCAGCGCGCTGCGTGAAGCACGGGTCGCCCTGAACATGCTGGATTTGCTGGCGTATATGCCGCGGGTTGACCCAGTGCCGCGCGAGTTGCTGCGCCAAGTGGCGACCGAAGTCGGTGCGCATTTCCGCGCCTGCCTGAAAGCCCGGGAGCGTTTGCCGGCGCCCAAAGGTCTGTTGATGACCATGGACCGCGCCCGCCGCGCGCTGACCTTCAATGGTGAGGGGGATGACGCGGCGCGGATGAATCTGCTGCACGCCCTCAGTGGCTTGCGCCTAGCGCTGCTGCCGGGGGTGGAGATCGTCGATGTGCTCGCCGAGCAGGAAGAACAACCGCCCTATGGCATCGATGGAGCGCCGTTATGATCGGTGATGTGGACATCAGCGGGATTTTCCTGCCGACCTTTCTGGTGCTGATGGGCATCGCTTACCTGATTTTTCTGGTGGTGCACGCCGTGTTGACGCGCGCCCGCTTCTACCGCCTGGTCTGGCACCGGGCTTTGTTCAACGTCGGTCTATACGCTCTGCTGCTCGGCGTCGTGGATACCCTAAGTCGATACCTGATGAAATGAAAAAACCTCTTCTGACGCTGGGCCGCGTGGTCCTGACCCTGCTGGTTGTCACCCTCGCCGCGATCGTCGTCTGGCGCATGGTGATGTATTACATGTACGCGCCCTGGACCCGCGACGGGCACATCCGCGCCGACGTGATCCAGATCGCGCCGGACGTTTCAGGGCTGATCGAGAAGGTCGCGGTGAGCGACAACCAATTGGTCAAGAAAGGCCAGTTGCTGTTCACCATCGATCAGGACCGCTTCCGCCTTGCCCTGCGCCAGGCCCAGGCCACGGTCGCCGAGCGCAAGGAGACCTGGGAGCAGGCCCAGCGCGAGAACCGTCGTAACCGCAGCCTCGGCAATCTGGTCGCCCGCGAGCAGCTGGAAGGAAGCCAGTCCAAGGAAACCCGTGCGTTGTCGGCCCTGAATGAAGCGCAGGTCGCGGTAGATTCGGCGCAACTGAACCTGGACCGCTCGGTGATCCGCAGCCCGGTGGACGGCTACCTCAACGACCGCGCGCCCCGCGACCGCGAATTCGTCAGCGCCGGGCACCCGGTGCTGTCGGTGGTAGACAGCAACTCGTTCCACATCGACGGTTACTTTGAAGAAACCAAACTGGACGGAATTCACATCGGCTCCGGCGTGGACATCCGCGTGATCGGCGACAACGCCCGCCTGCGTGGTCATGTGGTGAGCATTGTCGCGGCGATCGAAGACCGCGACCGCAGCAGCGGCTCGAACCTACTGCCCAACGTCAATCCGGCTTTCAGCTGGGTGCGTCTGGCCCAGCGGATTCCGGTGCGCATCGCCTTTGATGAAGTACCGGCGGACTTCCGCATGATTGCCGGGCGCACGGCGACGGTGTCGATCATCGATGACGCCCGCGCAGATGCTCAGGGAAATGACCAACCCGTCCAGCCAGGAGCGCCGAAATGAAACACCGCGCACGCCTGCTGACGGTGGGCATGAGCATGGGCTTGCTGCTGTCGGCTTGCACCGTGGTCGGCCCGGATTACACGCTGCCCGATAAAGCCGCCGTGAACCGCCCCGACTTGCAGGGCGAGCTGGCCGGTTCGTCGTCCAACGTGGTGTCGGCGCCGGTACCGGCTGACTGGTGGCGGCTGTATCACGACCCGAAACTCGACGAACTGGTGGGTCAGGCGCTGGTGTCGAGCACTGACCTGCGCGTCGCGGCGGCAAACCTGCAACGGGCGCGCTTTCAGATGAGCGAGGCGGATGCGGCCGGTGGCTGGAGCGGCACGGCCAAAGCCGGGGCGCAGCGCTTGCAGGAAGCCGGTCAGGCCTATCTGCTGCCGGAAAAAGTACCGGTCGCGAACGTCGGCGATGTCGGCCTGACCACCTCGTACCAGTTCGATCTGTTTGGCGTGTTGCAGCGCGGCATCGAAGCCGCCCAGGCCAACGCCGACGCGACCCAGGCCGCTGCCGACACGGCACGCATCACGCTGGTGGCCGATGTGGTCCGTGCGTACACCCAAGTGTGTGCCGCCAACGAAGAACGCAACATCGCCCTGCACTCCCTTGACCTGCAGAAGCAGAGCCTGAGCCTGACCCAACGCCTGCGCGACGCCGGCCGCGGCGATGAAACCCAGGTGACGCGCTCGCAAACCCAGTTCCGCTCGCTGCGTGCTGACTTGCCGCGTTACGAAGCGGCGCAGAAGTCGGCGCTGTATCGCCTGTCGATGCTCCTTGCCCGTCCGCTGAATCAGCTGCCCCAAGGGGTGGCTGAATGCGCCGAGCTGCCGCACATTGCCCAGGTCATGCCAGTGGGCGATGGCGCCGCGCTGCTCAAGCGTCGCCCCGATGTGCGCCAGGCTGAACGCCGACTGGCGATGTCGACGGCGGCCATTGGTGTGGCAACGGGCGAGCTGTATCCCGACATCAGCATCGGCGCGACGGTGGGTACTGTGGGGATTCTCGATGAACTGGGTGATCCGTCGACCAATCGTTGGGGCTTCGGCGGGGTGATCAACTGGACCATCCCGTCCAATGGTGCGCGGGCGCGGATTCACATCGCCGAAGCGTCAAATCAGGCGGCGCTGGCGCATTTTGATGGCGTAGTGCTCAACGCCATCCGCGAGGCGCAGACCGGTTTATCCCAGTACACCGCGCTGCTGCAACGCCGCGATGCGCTGGTGGAAACCGAGGAGTCGGCGCGACAGGCGGCGGACCAGACGCACCGGTTCTTCCTGGCCGGCCGCGAATCCTTCCTCGCCGACCTGCAAGCCACCCGCACCTACACCGACGTCACCGCGCAACTGGCGGCGGCGAACACCCAGGTGGCGATGGGACAGATCGACCTGTTCCTGGCGCTGGGTGGGGGTTGGGAGAACGGGCATAAGTGAGATGCATGGTGTTCTGACTGGCCTCTTCCCGGCTGAAGCCGGTCCCACTAATTGACCGCGTACATCCAGTGGCACTGGCTGGAACACCATTGTGGGACCGGCTTTAGCCGGGAATGCGTCGGTGGTCACACCGCAAAATTGATGTCGTTCATACCGGCCTCTTCCCGGCTGAAGCCGGTCCTACAGTAGATACGCAGTCCCACTCACGCACCGCGCATTCGCTTGCGATTGAACCCCTGCCGGCCAGCACTGCCTGAGTTTTTAATCATTCAGTCCTATCCGCCCGGAGGCACCCCCGATGCGCACGCTTGAACTGGCAGACAAAACCGTCCCCGTTATCGGTCAGGGCACCTGGCACATGGGTGAGGACCGCCATCAGTTCGAGGCGGAGGTCTCGGCGCTGCAACTGGGCATCGATCTGGGCCTGACGCTGATCGACACCGCCGAGATGTACGGCGAAGGCGGCGCCGAGGAAGTGGTCGGCCAGGCCATTGCCGGGCGCCGCGACGAGGTCATGCTGGTGAGCAAGGTCTACCCGCACAACGCCAGCCGCGCGGGCATTCCGGCGGCGTGCGAGCGCAGCCTCAAGCGCATGAAGACCGACTACATCGATCTGTATTTGCTTCACTGGGCCGGTCAGTACCCGCTGGAAGAAACCGTCGAGGCCTTCGAGCGTCTGCGCGAAGCGGGCAAGATCGGCCGCTGGGGCGTGTCCAACTTCGACGTGTCCGACCTGCTTGAGCTGGACGAGCTCGGCCTCGGCGGCGGATGTGCCACCAATCAGGTGCTGTACAACCCGGAAGAACGCGGAATCGAATATGACCTGCTGCCCTGGATGCAAACCGCCCGGATGCCGCTGATGGCGTACTGCCCGATCGGTCAGGCCGGCAACTTGCTGATGAACCCTGCCATCCTTGAAGTCGCCGAACGCCACGACGCCACCCCGGCGCAAATCAGCCTGGCGTGGGTGCTGCGTCAGGACGGCGTGATCGCCATTCCCAAGGCCGTCACGCCCCATCACCTGGAATTGAACGCCGCTGCGGTTGAGATCGAGCTGTCCATCGAGGATGAATTGTTGATTGATTCCTCATGGCCGGCGCCCCTGCGCAAGACGCGCCTGTCAATGGTCTGAACAAGACTACTGGCCGACACAAACCGTCACAAAACTGTCAAAACCCCTTGCGATGATGCCGCTTTCGATCTCGTGCCCTGCGGGGCACTTCCCGTCTGCGAGCCTTCATGAATCAACGCATCGCCCACCATCAGGACTCCGATCTGTTTGGCTTGCTGTACGGGTTCCGCTTCCGTCCCGAGGAACCCGGCCGCGAACTGGATTCGACGGCGGCGCTTGAATGCCTGCGCCAGCCCACCGCGCCGGACGAGTTTGTCTGGCTGCACCTGAACCTGACCCACGCCAGCTGTGAACGCTGGCTGAAAACCAACCTCGACCTGCCCGACGAGTTCCTCGAAGCCCTGCACGAAGGGTCGCGCTCCACGCGCATCGAACACGTCGACTCTGCCCTGCTCGCCGTGGTCAACGACGTGGTCTTCGACTTCAACCGCGTCTCCACCGACATCGCCACGATGTGGGTCTGCGTGCGCAGCAACCTGATGATCTCCGCGCGCCATCAGCCGTTGCGTTCAGTGGACCGGCTGCGCTCGTCGGTGAAACAGGGCGAAACCTTCCGCTCCCCGC
The DNA here is from genome assembly GCF_059418765.1 of Pseudomonas sp. GW821-FHT07F05. NCBI lineage: Bacteria > Pseudomonadati > Pseudomonadota > Gammaproteobacteria > Pseudomonadales > Pseudomonadaceae > Pseudomonas > Pseudomonas sp. GW821-FHT07F05. The sequence continues at coordinate 147,742 of NZ_JBWKQL010000004.1, read as the reverse complement.
TGGAACTGCTCGCCCACCTGCTGCGCGACCAGAGCGACGTGCTGAGCCAGTTCATGCGCAAGACCAGCATCAGCGTCGACAAAATCGAAGACCAGCTTCTGTCCCAACGCCTGAGCAACAACCGCTCGGAACTGGGCGCCATGCGTCGGGTGCTGGTGCGCCTGCAACGGCTGCTGGCCCTGGAACCCGGCTCGCTGATGCGCCTGCTGCACCGACCGCCGCAGTGGCTGCTGGAGGAGGATTTGCAGGAGCTGCGGCAATCCACCGAAGAGTCGGCGCTGGTGATCAGCGACCTCACCGCCCTCGGCGAACGGATCAAACTGCTGCAGGAAGAAATCGCTGCCAACCTTAACGAACAGAGCAGCCGCACGCTGTTCACCCTCACCGTCGTCACCGTGCTGGCGCTGCCGATCAACATCGTCGCGGGTTTCTTCGGCATGAACGTCGGCGGTATACCACTGGCGTCCGATCCCCATGGGTTCTGGGTGCTGGTTGCGCTGGTGGCGACGTTTACGTTTATTGCGGGAAGGTGGGCGTTTCGCAAGAGTCGGGATTATTAACGACAGCGTTTAAGGCGTGTCCATTGGTCCCTAACCCCAGCAAATCCGCGCAAAACGTGACCCGTGTCGCATCTCTGTCACATTTTGTAATGATCATGGTCACTATCCCTCATCAACAGGATTGTGCCCCATGGCGACCCCCACACTGGCTCAAGGCTCTCTGCAACAGGGACCCGGACTGAGTGCTCAATTCGGGCGCAAGCCTGGCATGACGACGATGGTGATTTTCTTCGTTGTGCTGGCATTGGGCCTGTTCTATACCGGCTACAGCCTCAAGCAAGACATGGACGATCTGGGTACCGTCGTGCTGACCTGGACGCCGTTCATTCTGCTTGGCGTCGCATTGGTCATCGCGCTGGGCTTTGAGTTCGTCAACGGTTTCCACGACACCGCCAATGCTGTCGCGACGGTCATTTACACCCACTCCCTGCCACCGAACTTCGCCGTGGTCTGGTCGGGAACCTTCAACTTCTTGGGTGTGCTGTTTTCCAGCGGCGCGGTGGCGTTCGGTATCATTGCCCTGCTGCCGGTCGAACTAATCCTGCAGGTCGGTTCATCGGCGGGTTACGCGATGATCTTCGCCCTGCTCATCGCCGCGATCCTGTGGAACCTCGGCACTTGGTGGCTGGGTCTGCCGGCCTCGTCTTCCCACACGCTGATCGGTTCGATCATCGGCGTCGGCATTGCCAACGCGTTGATGCATGGACGCGACGGCACCAGCGGTGTGGATTGGTCCCAGGCGACCAAAGTCGGTTATTCGCTGCTGCTCTCGCCGCTGGTGGGCTTCACCTGCGCCGCGCTGTTGCTCATGGCGCTGCGCATGTTCGTGAAGAATCGCGCGCTGTACAAAGCGCCGGAAGGCAACAAGCCGCCGCCGATCTGGATTCGTGGTCTGTTGATCCTGACCTGCACCGGCGTGTCCTTCGCCCACGGCTCGAACGACGGTCAGAAAGGCATGGGCCTGATCATGCTGATTCTGGTGGGTACGCTGCCGATGGCTTACGCGCTGAACCGCGCCATGCCGGCCGATCAATCGGTGCAATTCGCTGCAGTCGCCCAGGTTACTCAACAGGCCCTGACCAAAGCGGCGCCGCTGCCCGCGCCGGCCGATTCCCGCCAGACGCTGTCGACTTACATCCGCGACAAGCAGGCCACGCCTGACTTGATTCCAGCGCTGGCGGTAATGGCCGGCAAGATCGGCGATCAGGTCGCCAGTTACGGATCACTGGCCAAGGTGCCCGCCGAGGCCACCGCCAACGTACGAAACGACATGTATCTGACGTCGGAAGCCATCCGTGTGATGGACAAGAACAAGGTCGGTAACTTCGACGCCGACACCCAGGCCAAAGTCGACACGTTCAAGGAGCAAATTGATACCGCGACGCGCTTCATCCCGCTGTGGGTCAAGGTGGCTGTGGCCATCGCGTTGGGCCTGGGCACCATGGTGGGCTGGAAACGCATCGTGATCACGGTCGGGGAAAAGATCGGCAAGACTCACCTGACCTACGCCCAGGGCGCATCGGCTGAAGTCGTTGCGATGCTGACCATTGGCGCGGCGGACATGTATGGATTGCCGGTCTCGACCACCCACGTTCTGTCCTCGGGGGTGGCCGGCAGCATGGTCGCCAACGGCTCCGGCCTGCAGATGCGCACCCTGCGCAATCTGGCGATGGCGTGGGTGCTGACTCTGCCTGCCGCGATTCTGTTGTCGGGCAGCCTGTACTGGCTGTTCACCCAGATTTTCTGATGTCCAAGAGTCTCCCGTACTCTCCTTCAGGCGCTTCGGCGCCTGTTTTTTTGCGCGGTGTTCTGACCCGGCGCAGGTCTGTAACTCGCCCTAAATCAGGTAGGCGGGTTTGACAGGCCCACTGCAGATTCGCGTGGAATGCACGACTTGTGGGAGTGAGCTTGCTCACGAAGACGGCGTTTCAGGCGCCGAGAATGCAGCGGTTGTTCCGGCTCCCTCGTGAGCAAGCTCACTCCCACAAGATCTTACCCGTCAGCTGCATCTTCAAAGGGTACAAATCCGGGGCATATCTCTAACGGTTATAAAAATATGGGATTCAGTTCTTTTACGGAATAAATCGGAGCCTTTATAACGGGTGCACTTGTCACAAGCCCACCGATTCCGCTCGAAGGATTTCTCATGGATGTTTTCTGGTTTCTACCGACACACGGCGACGGCCATTACCTGGGCACGACCAAGGGCGCGCGCCCGGTCACGCTCAATTACCTGAAGCAGGTCGCCCAGGCCGCCGATGATCTGGGTTACCACGGCGTGCTGATTCCGACCGGCCGTTCCTGCGAAGACTCCTGGGTGATCGCATCGGCCCTCGTGCCGCTGACCGAGCGTTTGCGTTACCTGGTGGCGATCCGACCGGGGATCATTTCTCCGACCGTCTCCGCGCGCATGGCCGCGACGCTGGATCGTTTGTCCGGTGGACGCCTGCTGATCAACGTCGTGACCGGTGGCGACCCGGATGAAAACCGTGGCGACGGCAGCTTCCTCGATCACAGCGAGCGCTACGAAGTCACCGACGAATTCCTGAAGATCTGGCGCCGTGTCTTGCAGGGCGAAGCCGTGGAATTCGAAGGCAAGCACCTGAGAGTGCAGAACGCCAAAGCCCTGTACCCGCCGATCCAGAAGCCCTATCCGCCGCTGTATTTTGGTGGTTCCTCCGAGGCAGCCCACGAACTGGCCGCCGAGCAGGTCGACGTTTATCTCACCTGGGGCGAGCCCCCTGCCGCCGTGGCCGAGAAACTGGCGGATGTGCGTGAGCGCGCCGCACGCAACGGTCGGACCGTCAAATTCGGCATCCGTCTGCACGTGATCGTCCGCGAGACCAGCGAAGAAGCCTGGAAAGCTGCGGACACCCTGATCGAGCACATCAGCGACGAAACCATCGCCGCCGCGCAGAAATCCTTCTCGCGGTTCGACTCCGAAGGCCAGCGCCGCATGGCCGCGCTGCACGACGGTCGTCGCGACAACCTGGAAATCGCCCCGAACCTGTGGGCCGGCGTCGGCCTGGTACGGGGCGGTGCGGGCACAGCGCTGGTGGGCAATCCCCAGGAAGTCGCCGCACGCATCAAGGAATACGCGGACCTGGGCATCGAAAGCTTCATCTTCTCCGGCTACCCGCACCTGGAAGAAGCCTATCGCTTCGCCGAGCTGGTGTTCCCGCTGTTGCCCGAGCCGTATCGGAGCCTCGCAGGCCGCGGCATCACCAACCTCACCGGCCCGTTCGGCGAGATGATTGCCAACGACTTGCCGCCGCAGAAGTAAGTTTCACCGCCCCCCCTGGAAAACAACCGCCTGCTGCGCGCCCGCGCAGCATGTGGGAAGCGGTTGATCTGCCAGCGCGACAACGGCCATCGCGACAAGGAGTCCTTCATGACAGCCAGCTTACCGTTCCAACCACAAGTGATCCCCATGCAGCTATTGACCCTACCGCCCTCGCCGGCCCTGGCCACTTCGATCCGCGCCACCGCGCAGGTGTTCGAGGACCCGAGGTCCCAGGCGCTGCTGGCCCACATTGAACAAGTCGCGCCCAGCGATGCCAGCGTGCTGATCATCGGCGAAACCGGCACCGGCAAAGAGCTGGTGGCGCGGCACATTCACAACCTGAGCAGCCGTCGTCACCAGCCGTTCGTGGCCGTCAACTGCGGTGCGTTTTCAGAATCGCTGGTGGAAGCCGAGCTGTTCGGCCAGGAAAAAGGCGCGTTCACCGGCGCCCTCACCGCCAAGGCCGGCTGGTTCGAAGAAGCCAACGGCGGCACGCTGTTTCTCGACGAAATCGGCGATCTGCCCCTGGCGATTCAGGTCAAGCTGCTGCGCGTCCTGCAGGAGCGCGAAGTGGTGCGGCTGGGTTCGCGCAAAAGCACGCCGATCAACGTGCGGGTGCTGGCCGCGACCAACGTGCAACTGGAACGCGCGATCAACGCCGGGCACTTCCGCGAGGACCTGTTCTATCGCCTGAACGTCGTCAATCTGGAGCTGAGCACGCTGCGCGAACGGCCGGGCGACATCATGCCGCTGAGCCGGCACTTCATCGACGTCTACAGCCAGCGTCTGGGTTGCGGACCGATTCAGATCAGCGCGGATGCCGAGCACAAGCTGCGCACCTACGGCTGGCCGGGGAATATCCGCGAGCTGGAAAACGTCATTCACCACACCCTGCTGATCTGCCGCAACGGCGTGATTCAGTCCAGCGATCTGCGCCTGTCGAACCTGCGCCTTGAGCGCCAGGAAGATTCAGCCCCCGCCGTCGACGATTCCACCGACGCCCTGCTGGCCCGGGCGTTCCAGCGTCTGTTCGAGGAGCAGGCCGGCGCGCTGCACGAGAAGGTCGAAGACGCCCTGTTGCGCGCGGCCTATCGCTTCAGCCACTACAACCAGGTGCACACCGCGCAATTGCTGGGGTTGAGTCGCAACGTCGTGCGCGCGCGGCTGATCAAGATCGGCGAACTGGCCGTCAACAAGCGCCGTCCCGGTGAACAGACCCAGGGTGAGCAGATGCTGCATTTGTCGGTATGATCCCTCAGCGATGCAACCTGTAGGACTGCGCTCACCCCTGACGCGGTCCTACGATTTCCCCTGCCACTTCGTACGCGTTGAAGATCATCGACGTGGCCCGGTGGCGCCGAATCAACTCCCACATGTCCCCTTCGCCCTGCTCGGCGTTTTTGAACGCACGCTCACAGTCGGTCTTCGATAGCCATTGCACATGGCTCAACACCCGCTGACGGTCTTCACTGACCTGCACGCTGGCGCGGACAAAGCCTGGGTAGGTGCGCGTAAACTGCTCGAAACGCTCGTTGAGCGCACTGACCAGCCCGGCCTGATGCTGCGGATCGACGGCGAACTCAACGAACTGACTGAACGGAAGAGTAGCGGCTGCTGGTGTCATGAACGTTCTCCACAGATGACGGTTGTTGCTGAACAGGATGCTGCGCGAACCGGTATGGCCCCCTACGTTTCTTGCGCCGGTGCCCCACTTGCCAAGCCGGTCCGGCCAAGGGATGCTGCGCAGGATAAAACCTCCAGTTAACTGGAGGTCAAGCGTCGTTCGGCACACAGGAAGATTGCATGCTTACCCAGGACATCCCGCCCATCGCCCGGGAACTCACCGTCGGCCAGCTGTCCGCCCGCAGCGGCGTGGCCATCACCGCGCTGCGCTTTTACGAAGCCAAAGGCCTGATCAGCAGCCAGCGCAACGCCGGCAATCAGCGTCGCTACCCCAGGGACGTGCTGCGTCGGGTGGCCTTGATCAAAACCGCCCAGCGCCTGGGCATTCCGCTGGCGACCATCCAGACCGCGCTGCAGACCCTGCCTCAGGACCGACCGCCCAGCCTTGACGACTGGACCCGGTTATCCGAGCGCTGGAAAACCGATCTGGATGAACGCATCAACCGCCTCACCGCCCTGCGCGACCAACTCAATGGCTGCATCGGTTGCGGCTGCCTGTCGATGGAGGCCTGCCCGCTGCGCAACTTCGGCGACAGCCTGAGCGAGCAAGGCGCCGGGCCGCGCCTGCTGGATCAGGATTGAAGGTTCTGCGGACTGACCAGGGTGCCGGCCAACGTCTGGTCCGCCAGTGACAGATGCATCTGCTGCATCGCTTGATTGAGCTGGTTGGTGGCCTGAATGAGCGAGTTGGTCATGGCCATGATTTCCATCTGCAACTGGCGCATTTTGCCCTCCCGGGCGCGGGGCGAGAGCGACCGGTCGCTCATGAACGCCTGCATGTCCTGCATGCGCTTGGCAATGCGCTCCTGAATCGAGCGGATCAGCTTGAGCTGCTCCTTGATCCGGTCAGGCAAGTGGGTGGCGTCGATGTCGGCGTTCTTGTCACCCTTCTTCGGCACCCTCTGCGCGTCCGGCGAGAGCAGCACTTCGATACCCTGGCGCACCTGCTCGGCGGCGCTGGCGGTCTGACTTGCGTCGTCGGCGGCTGTAGAAGTGGACACGACGGAGGGCGGCAGCAGCAGCAGTGCTGCCTCCGCAGGATTTCTGAAACTCAAGCTCAACATGAACGATGGCCTCCATAGCCCTGTGCACTCGCTGACGTCCCTGTCGCCTCTTGATGAAAAGCGGGCGGTCTTACCGGGTCGATAACGGGCTTTCGGCTCGTTCGGAGCGTGCTTTAGGAGGGGTTGCGGAAATTGTGTCGTGGTCGACACAATTTCCTGCGGCTTCACGACGGTACGGTGCTCAACGCCGCCAATCGTGCCGCCAGCGCTTTGGCCTGCAACGCCACGTCGGTTACGGCGGTGCTTTCCCACCACAGACCACGCAAGGGCGGGCCCATGGCATAAAGCCGCGTTGAGGCACGCCCTTCGGCGTCCATGACCGCGCCCCCCGCATCGGCGGCAATCCCCAGCGCCAGCGGCCCCGGCTGAATCAGGCCGCGCGCCAGCAGATTGCGCGGGAGGGCACGGTCGACCCGGCGCCAGTCGTATTGAATGCCGGTCGAGTTAATCAGCGCTGCGCCGCTCTCTTTGCTGGCCGTGTCCTGGCCGCGATAGCGAACGCTGATGGAGACCTGTCCGGCCTCGGCGCCCTCAACGCTGAGCAACGAGGCGGCGTGGATGTGCAGGCGCCCTTCGTCGATCAGCCGGTCCAGCAAGTGCGCGCTGGGCGGCGGCGAGCGGTGGTGATGGCTTTCCCACCACGGACGGACATGGCGTACGAATTGGCGGCGCTGCAGGTCAGAGGCCTGACTCCACAGCCGTGGAATATGCACGCGCACGGTGTCGAGCGGCGCCTGCCAGTCGATGCCCTGCTCCGCCGCCTGCGCGCACTGCTCGCGCAAAACCCTGACCAGTTGCCGGGTACTGCGAATGTTCGGGTCGGCGGCGAGGAAGTCCGGCCACGTTGGCGGCTGACGGCGCACGTGGGGCAGCAGGCCGTGGCGGGAAAACACGTCGATGGGCCCACGGTGACCGGCTTGCTCAAGGGACACCACGGCGTCGACCATGGTCAGGCCCGAGCCGATGATCAGCACGCGGCCCTGGGGGTCGAGCTGGCCCATGGCGTTGACGTCCCACGGATCAACAGCGGCGGCATTAAGGGCGTTTGAATCGCGCTGGGGCGTGCGCGCGGCGGCGAACATGCCCGTCGCCAGTACGCCGAAGCGGCCGGTCAGGTGCTCACCGTTGGCGAGGGTCAGGCGTATGCCGGCTGCGTCAGTCTGCAGGTCGGTGACTTCGCCGCGCACGTGGTCGACGGTCGAACCGCAGCGCTCGCCGATCACCCGGGCCTCGTCCAGGCGCTGCTGAACGTACAGACCGAAGATCCCGCGCGGCGGAAACAGCTCGGCCACCGGCACGTGCTGCTGATCAGACTCCGGCCAGCCGCCGGCGGCGATGTAGTCGGTCAGCCAGCGGGTCAGATCGTCGATATCGTCCGGGTCGACGCTCATGCGCGCGGCGTTGCCATTCAGCGTGTGGCCCAGCTCGGTGGCGCTGTAGGCCTCACCCCGGCCCAACTCGCTGCGTGATTCGACGATGACGATGCGCCGTTGCCCCGGCAGGCGCAGCAGCTGCACCGCCAGCATCGTGCCGCTGAGGCCACCGCCGACGATGAGGATGTCGGCGTCAGGTCCATTGTGTGCAGCGCTCATTGCGTCTCCCCTTCTCTTCGCCCCGCAGGCGCGCACCGCTGATTATGGACAGCGTGGCAGCGGATTCAAGCCGACGTCAGCCCTTGCGTTTCATGTCCAGCCGCCGCAGATGGCAGGTCACTTCTTCGCGGTCGTGGTAAAGCTGCTTGCAACCAATCGAGACCTTGACGCCGCGCGCCTTGAAGCCGTCTTCGATGCGCTCCAGCAGGCGTCGCACTTCGGCGTAGCGCTGTTTCATCGGCAACTTCAGATTGACCACGGCCTCGCGGCACAGACCTTCGCCCAGCCAGGTTTCCAGCAGCGCGGCGTTGCGTGCGGGCTTCTCGACGATGTCGCAGACCATCCAGTCCACCGGCTGACGCGGCTTGAAGGTGAATCCGTCCGCCATCAAGTGCTGCACCAGCCCGGTGTCCATCAGGCTTTCGGCCATCGGTCCGTTATCGATGGCGGTGACCAGCATGCCGCGCCGCACCAGCTGATAGGTCCAGCCACCGGGTGCTGCACCGAGGTCGACGCCGGTCATGTCGCCCGACAGGCGCTCGTCCCACTGATCCCGGGGGATGAAGTGGTGCCAGGCCTCTTCGAGCTTGAGGGTGGAGCGGCTCGGCGCTTCCCGGGGAAATTTCAGGCGCGGAATGCCCATGGGCCACATCGCCGAGTTGTCCGCGTCAGCCAGCCCGAGGAACACTTCGCGCCCGCTTTTGAACGTCAGCAGCAAACGCGGCAGGCTCGGGTTGTCGACCAGTTTGCCAGCCTTCTCCAGCGCCTTGCGCAACGGCGCTTCGAACTTGCGGCAGAAGGTCGAAAGCTCCTTGCCGTCGTTGGTGTCGACCACTTCCAGCCACAGGCTGCCGCACGGCGCATACCCGGCCATGTGCTCGAGGATCACGCTGATGCGGTCGGTTTCGGGAAGCTGGACAAACACGCCACGGGCCCACTGCCGGGGAAAAATCAGCTCGCGGAACTTCAGGCTGTTCATCAGCCGCTCCGCGCCGTGGGCCTCGGTGCAGATGAATTCGGCAAAGGCGGCGTCGGTCTTGGCCTTGGCGTAGCCGGACACCTCAAGGCGGGCGGCGTGCTCGCTGAGTTCCGAGCAGACCTCGCTTTCGAAGCCGGGGCGGCAATGCATGAAAAGGGTGTTCACGGGACGGTCTCCTCGCGCGCCACGAATCAGGTCGCGGCGCAAGCTGTACATGAGGATTAACCTCAATGACTCGAAAGCGGCGCATGATAGCCGAATCAGGAACCACTGGCTCAGCCGGCGGGTCCAGTACTACTCAACGATCATTTGAAGGCGCCGCCCAGAGCGCCGAAGCAAGACCCGTCTTACCGTCGATCGCCCGTCCGCGCGTACTGCACGGACCGTCAAGGAGTCAGTCATGCCCTCCCTCGATAGCCTGAAAAGCCTCAAAACCCTCGAAGTCAGCAACAAGACCTACCACTACTTCAGCCTCCCGGATGCCGCGCGCACGCTGGGCGATCTCGACAAACTGCCGATGTCGCTCAAGGTGCTGCTGGAAAACCTGCTGCGCTGGGAAGACAACCACACGGTGACCGGCGACGACCTCAAGGCCCTCGCCGACTGGCTGGTCGAGCGCAAATCCCATCGGGAAATCCAGTACCGCCCCGCCCGCGTGCTGATGCAGGATTTCACCGGCGTGCCGGCGGTGGTTGACCTCGCCGCCATGCGCGCCGCCGTGGCCAAGGCCGGTGGCGATCCTCAGCGCATCAACCCGTTGTCGCCGGTGGATCTGGTCATCGATCACTCGGTCATGGTCGACCGCTTCGGCGACGACAAGGCCTTCGGCGAGAACGTCGACATCGAGATGCAGCGCAACGGTGAGCGTTACGCGTTCCTGCGCTGGGGCCAGAATGCGTTCGATAACTTCAGCGTGGTGCCGCCGGGCACCGGGATCTGCCACCAGGTCAACCTGGAATACCTCGGCCGCACCGTGTGGACCAAGGAAGAAGACGGCCGCACCTACGCCTTCCCGGATACGCTGGTCGGTACCGATTCCCACACCACAATGATCAACGGCCTCGGCGTACTGGGCTGGGGAGTTGGCGGTATCGAGGCGGAAGCGGCCATGCTCGGCCAACCGGTGTCGATGCTGATTCCGGAAGTCATCGGCTTCAAGCTCACCGGCAAACTGCGCGAAGGCATCACCGCCACTGACCTGGTGCTGACCGTGACGCAAATGCTGCGCAAGAAAGGCGTGGTCGGTAAGTTCGTCGAATTTTATGGCGATGGGCTCGCAGACTTGCCGCTGGCGGATCGGGCCACCATTGCCAACATGGCCCCGGAATACGGCGCGACGTGCGGGTTCTTCCCAGTCGACGACGTCACGCTGGATTACCTGCGCCTGTCGGGCCGTCCGGACGAAACGGTGCAATTGGTTGAGGCCTATTGCAAGGCCCAGGGCCTGTGGCGCCTGCCCGGTCAGGAACCGGCGTTCACCGATGCGCTGGAGTTGGACATGGGCTCTGTCGTGGCCAGCCTTGCGGGGCCAAAACGTCCGCAAGACCGCGTCGCCCTTCCCGATGTGTCCAAGGCCTTCAGCGACTTCCTGGGCCTGGCGGTCAGCCCGAGCAAACACGAAGAAGGCCGACTGGAAAGCGAAGGCGGCGGCGGTGTCGCGGTGGGCAACGCCGCGCAGGTGGGCGAGGCTGAGTATGAATATAACGGCCAGACCTATCGCCTGAGGAACGGCGCGGTGGTCATTGCGGCGATCACGTCCTGCACCAACACCTCCAACCCCAGCGTGATGATGGCGGCAGGGCTGCTGGCGAAAAAAGCCGTGGAGAAAGGCCTGCAGCGCAAACCGTGGGTGAAGAGTTCGCTGGCGCCGGGCTCGAAGGTGGTGACCGACTACTACAACGCGGCTGGTCTCACCCACTATCTCGATCAGTTGGGCTTCGACCTGGTGGGCTATGGCTGCACCACCTGCATCGGCAACTCGGGGCCGCTTCCTGACCCGATCGAAAAGGCCATTCAGCAGTCGGACCTGACCGTTGCGTCGGTGCTGTCGGGCAACCGCAATTTCGAAGGCCGCGTGCACCCGCTGGTGAAAACCAACTGGCTGGCCTCGCCGCCGCTGGTGGTCGCTTACGCCTTGGCCGGCACCGTGCGCACCGACCTGAGCAGCGAACCCCTGGGCGAAGGCAGCGACGGCCAGCCGGTGTACCTGCGCGATATCTGGCCAACCCAGCAGGAAATCGCCGAGGCGGTCTTGAACGTCAGCACCAGCATGTTTCACAAGGAATACGCCGAGGTGTTTGCCGGTGACGAGCAGTGGCAGGCCATTGAGGTGCCCGAGGCGGCGACCTACGTCTGGCAGCCGGACTCGACGTACATTCAGCACCCGCCGTTTTTCGAGGACGTCGCCGGCCCGCTGCCAGTCATCGCCGACGTGCAGCAGGCTCGCGTGCTGGCGGTGCTGGGCGACTCGGTGACCACCGACCACATCTCCCCCGCGGGCAACATCAAACTCGACAGCCCGGCCGGGCGTTATCTGCGCAGCAAGGGCGTGGAATACAAGGACTTCAACTCCTACGGCTCGCGGCGCGGCAACCATGAAGTGATGATGCGCGGCACCTTCGCCAACATCCGCATTCGCAACGAAATGCTCGGCGGTGAAGAAGGCGGCTACACGCTGCACGTGCCCACCGACGAGAAGCTGCCGATCTATGACGCGGCCATGCGTTATCAGGAAGAAGGCACGCCGCTGGTGGTCATTGCCGGTCAGGAATACGGCACGGGCTCCAGTCGCGACTGGGCGGCGAAAGGCACGAATCTGCTGGGCGTCAAGGCAGTCATCGCCGAGAGCTTCGAGCGCATTCACCGGTCCAATCTGGTCGGCATGGGTGTCCTGCCGCTGCAGTTCAAGGCAGGCGAAAGCCGCAAAACCCTGGGCCTGACCGGCAAGGAAGTGCTGAACATCACCGGGCTCACCGGCGCCACGCTGCAACCGGGCATGAGCCTGGCGGTGCAGATCACCCGGGAGGACGGGCAGCAGGAAAACATCAACGTGCTGTGCCGGATCGATACCCTGAATGAAGTGGAGTACTTCAAGGCGGGAGGGATTCTGCATTACGTGCTGCGGCAGTTGATTGCGTCCTGAACCTCATCCCGGCTGAAGCCGGTCTCGCTGTCAGTGGGACCGGCTTTAGCCGGGAAGGCGTCAGATGCCACAACGCAATATCAATGGTGCTCAAACCGGCCTCTTCCCGGCTGAAGCCGGTCCTACGGGCACATCGCGTGCTGTTAGTGGGACCGGCTTTAGCCGGGAAGGCGTTGTCTGCCTCTCCCAAAATCTTATGGTGTTCACACTGGCCTCTTCCCGGCTGAAGCCGGTCCTACGGGCACACCGCGCGCTTTTAGTGGGACCGGCTTTAGCCGGGAAGGCGTCGTCTGCCTCACCGCAAATTGCCAGCGTCTAACCCAAATCCCTTGTTATCAGAAACGCCCTACACGACCTTCGCCCTGCATCCACGAAACAATCGGACCCGCTCCCCGTTGATCCGACATACACACGCGTTTAATCAACGTTAAAATCGCCAGCCTATTCCGACACCCAAGGACGACTTCATGTCGGTGCAACGCTGGACTTCCCTCCTCCTGCTCTCTCTCGGCTACTGCCTGGCGCTGCTTTACGGCCAGCTCAGCGTTCCCGTGGTCATCACGTTCGGACTGCTGATCATGGCCGGCATCTGCGTCAGCCATTTCCAGCACCGCGCCGTGCGCCTCTTCGGCCACGCCCTGTTTATTGCCATGGCAGCGGGGCTGGCCAGTCACTGGCTGCCCGGTTTCCTCAGCGCAAGGGCGATTGCCGGCGTGCGCCTCAGCCCCGAGGCCGCGCCGTATTCGATGTACCTGAATCTCGACAAGCCCCTTATCGGCTTCTGGATCGCCATCGCCTGCCCCTGGGTGTTTATCGCATTCAGTCCCCGACGCTGGCTGGGCGTCACCAGCATCGCCTTGCCCGTCACCGCCGCAGCGTGTCTATCAACGGCGCTGCTGATGGGCCTCGTCGGCTGGTCGCCTAAGTGGCCCGAGCAAACGGGCATCTGGGCGCTGAACAACCTGCTATTGGTCGCGCTGACCGAGGAACTGCTCTTTCGCGGTTACCTGCAAGGCAGCCTGAAAAGATGGCTGCAACACTTGCCCTGCCACGACGCCCTGGCCATCGGGACAGCCTCGCTGCTGTTCGGTCTTGCGCACATCGGTGCTGGCTGGGAATGGGCGCTTCTGGCGGGCCTCGCAGGTGTGGGTTATGGCGTTGCCTATCGACTGGGCGGCCTGCCCGCTGCCGTGCTCACCCACTTCGGCCTGAACCTGCTGCATTTCAGCCTGTTCACCTATGCGATGTTCGATCGCTGAAGCGACCGCCCGCGACACCCAACCTATGACGCAGTTCACAAAAGCTTAATTTTTTTCGCTTCGGGCCGATAACTCTTCACAGCCTTCCTGGATCGAATAGCTCATGCGAAATAACCAGCCCATCACTCAACGCGAACGGACCTTCCCGGCGCAGCAACGGTTGATCTCCACCACCGATGCGCGCGGCGTCATCACCTATTGCAACGACGCCTTCATTGAAATCAGCGGTTTTTCCCAAGATGAATTGATCAAGTCGCCGCACAACACCGTGCGCCATCCGGACGTGCCGACGGCGGTATTCGAACACATGTGGGCCACCCTCAAGCAGGGCCAGCCGTGGATGGGGATCGTCAAGAACCGCTGCAAGAACGGCGACCACTATTGGGTCAACGCTTACGTCACGCCGGTCTTCGAGAACAAACAGGTTGTGGGCTTCGAGTCCGTGCGCATCAAGCCGACCGCTGAACAGGTGCGTCGGGCCGAAGCGCTCTACAAACGCCTGAACAGCGGCAAAAGTGCGGTGCCAAGTCGTGACAAGTGGCTGCCGCTGTTGCAGGACTGGCTGCCGTTCATCCTGGTGAGCCAGGTGAGCTTTTTGATTGGCGTGTGGCTGAATTCCCATTGGGGCTTCCTGCTCGCCGCCGCAGTGTCCGTACCGCTTGGCCTGCTGGGGTTGAGCTGGCAACAGCGTGGCCTCAAGCGCCTGCTGCGTCTGGCCGAGCAAACCACCTCCGACCCGTTGATCGCGCAGATGTACACCGACAGTCGCGGCGCACAGGCGCGGCTGGAGATGTCGATCCTCAGCCAGGAAGCGCGTCTCAAGACCTGCCTCACCCGCCTGCAGGACACCGCCGAACACCTCAACGACCAGGCCCGTCAGTCCGACACCCTCGCGCAGGCCAGCTCCACCGGCCTGGAACGTCAGCGCGTCGAAACCGAACAGGTCGCCACCGCTGTCAACCAGATGGCCGCGACCACCCAGGAAGTGGCCAATCACGTGCAGCGCACCGCTGACGCCACGCAACAGGCCAACGAACTGACCCGTCGCGGCCGCGAGATCGCCAGCGACACCCGCGAAGCCATCCAGCGTCTCTCGGCTTCGGTGGGCGAAACCGGCCTGACCGTGACTCAGCTCGCGAAAGACAGCGACGAGATCGGTGGCGTTGTCGATGTCATCAAAGGCATCGCCGACCAGACCAACCTGTTGGCCCTTAACGCCGCCATCGAAGCTGCCCGCGCGGGCGAAATGGGTCGCGGCTTTGCTGTCGTCGCCGATGAAGTCCGCCAACTGGCGCAACGCACCACCGAGTCGACCGGCCAGATCCACGCCCTCATCGCCCAGCTGCAACAGACGGCTACCAACGCGGTTCAGACCATGAACACAGGCCGGCGCCAGGCCGAAGAAGGCGTCGAGCAGGTCATGGAAGCCGACAGGGCGTTGGTAGGCATCAGCGACGCAGTGGCCAACATTACCGACATGACCACGCAGATCGCCGCCGCCACCGAAGAGCAAAGCTCGGTGGCAGAAGAGGTCAGCCGCAACATCAGCACCATCGCGCACCTGGCGGACCAGACCTCCGACGAAGCCCGTCGCTCTGCCACGCTCAGTGCCGAACTGACCCAAACTGCTCACACGCAATACTCCTTGGTGGAGCGCTTCAACCGCTGAGTGATTGGTGGGTTATGCGAAGGCCCCGGCAGATTGTCTGCCGGGGCCTTTTTGTTTGTGTTGGGGTTTAAGTAGGACATTTCTGAAAATCATTTGGGGAAGCTTTTTTTGGTTTGGAGCAGGGGTTTGGCTGTTGACAGGATTTGTCGACCTCTATTAGTTGATTATTGAAAGACGATAAATAGATACCACCACGGGTGGAGTATTTGTTGATCTGGATAATTAATTTAATGTGCACTCTTTCTGCGGATGGAAGTGGAGGGGTGTGCTTGATGGAGTTTTGTTATGACTGAAGCGATTTTGAAATACCCAATCCCTCTGCCTCCCCCAATTGTGCCTATGGCTCACCCTGAAGACGGTCTGCTCTACATCTCGGCGCTCGAGAACCCGCTCCCGGTTGAAGTGCAAGTGTGGGAAGCAGCCGAACCTGGATATTACTTTCAGTTGGTGCTGGATGATGTACCTCTCGGCGACATTCGAGTAATCACAACAGACGATCGGGCGGGAGATATGATTACGGTTTTCCTTGATGAAGCCTTGCTCGATCATGAGGGCACTTACGCGCTGGGCTACAAAACAACCAGCCCCAATACGCAAGTATCTGATTACTCCCCGACAATTAGATTAATAGTCGACCGTACCAAACCCGGCGCCACCCTCCTCGCTCCCCTCATCTTCCCCACCGCCACCTTCGGCGATCAACTCATTGGCCTCCTCCCTGGCTACGCCGGCATGGAACCGGGCGATGTCATCCAGACATTACTCAACGGCGTTGAAGGCCCGTCCCATCTGGTCGAGACGGATGAGCTCACCCTCCGGCCCGTCGAAATCGCTTTCAGCCGCGAAGACCTGCTAACCCATGCAGCCGAAACCGTGTCCATCGAGTACGTCGTTACCGACCGGGCCGGGAATGCATCCATCACCAGCCTGCCGACCCTGGTTTCACTTAAATTGTAACCAGCTTTCCCGCTATTCAACTGAATACCAAAAGGAACCACCTCCACGCTAATGCGTGGAGGTTTTGTCAACAAAATTGCCAGCAAAAAATAATTTAAATTATTTTTTGGCATCTCGATTCCACAGAACCTACATCTCCGTAGGAAGCGTCTGATGGACTATCAAAATTTTATAGACTACGCGCGATACATAATTATTTAAATCGCTGAAAAACACCGTGAAAAGCGCCGAATTCACATATCAAAAATATATTCAACCACGAATTTTTTTCGGAGAAGCCATGCAATCCCATGCACTTCGCTTGTTTGACAGTCCTATTTTTCGAATCGATCATAGGCATGTGCAGCGCCGCAGTCCTACAAGCAAGCGCCAACACCCAATCCTGTAATCCTCGCACTAGCGATCTGATCAAGGAGTTCCAATGGAAGATGAAACGGATATCCAGCCGCCTCACTGTTCACAGCCCAATGAGTCCGATAACGATAACAAGGTAACACTGCCTAACCCGAGAACGACCCGCAGGAAGAAAGGCAAATCACCCGACAAGAGTTCAATTCCGCTCTACGAAGATCTGCAGGCAATACCGCCCGCGGGCAAGAGTGCGGCTGAACAGGCGTTGGTCTACGCCGGCCAGCTTCAGAATGCCCCGGGATTTCCCTGGCATCACGAGATGAAGCACCCGCCTCCGGCGCCGGTATTCGAAGCGCCTTTCATCACCGGTGCCGACCCCGAAGGCCCGACCGACGCACAGCTGCACGTGGGCATCTACATCAATATCCCGCGCTCACCGAAGCTGTGGTTCGGGGATCACCTGAAGCTGCGCTGGGGCCACAACACCTTCTACACCACCATTGGCAAGGTAGAAGGCCGCAAAGGCCCTCGCCTGGTTCAGTACCTCAACAATGAAACCTTGGCGGACTACGAAAGCGGATGCGTCGAGGTCCGCTATGAAGTGGTACGGCGCGCCAAGCTCGTCGGCATTTCGGAAACGCTGACCGTCAACTTGCCGCGCCTGAGGAAGCGACGCGGCAAAGGCTCGCCTTCGGGCCGTCCACCGCGACGGCGCCGGATGCAGCCAAAACCCTAAGCCCACGTAAAAAAGCCCCGACTGCATCGCTGCAGCCGGGGCTTCAAAACCGCGTTTCAACTAGCTGACGCGCGCGTCAGAACGCCAGACGCACGCCCACGTTCGCACCCCAAGGCTGCTCGACATGCTCACCCTTCATGTAATCGAAATCAGCGTGCACCTGAAGTCGCTCGGACAGCGACACCGAAACGCCGGCGCCCAGTTCCGCCCGGGAGCCAAACAGATCGTTGTCGAAACGCTGACCGTTCACGCTGACGTCATTACTGCGGGAGAACTCGTGGGCCCAAGCCACCCGTGCGTACGGTTTGACAACGCCGCCGTCCTTCAGGGCGAAGCTGCGTCCCACGGTACTGCCGACTTTACCCAGCACCGACTGCGTCTGGGTGGTTCTGGCCTGCATGCCGTTGTCCAGCGTGTAACTGCTGCCATCGATCCAGACGCTGGACACCTGCGCAAAAGGCTCCACGAAATACTCATCGGCCAGCTTTATATGCTTGCCGACTTCCAGCGATCCGCCCAACGCCTTGCTGCTGTAATCGCCCTTGGCCTTGGTGCCATCGCTCATCGCCACCTTCGACTCGTTATGGAACTGGTTGAGTTTCAGCACGCCGTCCAGGTAATAACCGCCCTCCGACAACCACGTGCCATACGCGCCCATGTAGTAGCTGTCGACCTGGCCCGAAGTGCCTCGGCCGATGTCCAGATCCGACTTGCTGTAACCCCCCATCAAACCGAGCAACAGCTGACCGTTGCCCACCGGCACCGGCGCATCCGCACCGAAAGACAGCCCCTGCTGCTTCTGGCTGTAGTCAACGCCGGAATCCAGCGCCGCATTGAAGCGACTGCCATACGTCCGCATCCAGCCGCCGCCCTGCTCCTGGCCACGCACTTCACCCATGCGACTGCGCAACGTCGTCAACTCGCTGTTCCACACTGTCGGTGCTGTGTTGAACAACGCCAGCGCACTTTTCGTGGACGGGCTGATCTCCTTGCCGGACCCGACGATGAACCAGTCCGTCCCCTGTCGCTCAAGCTCGTAGGAATACACCCCAAGATCCGCCCGACCGCCCACCAGCCCGAACTCGGCATCCCCGCTTTCGGTGTGGACCACCCGCAGCGGGTCGAACTCGGCAGGGACGGCTTCGGTGCCGGTCTTCTGAACACGCAGACGATGCCTGCCCGAGGCTTCCCCATTCACGCTGAGCAAATCACCGGTGCCGTCGTCCAGGTTGATACGCATATCGAACAGCCCAGAGCCGGACAGCTTGCCCAGCGAAAGCGAATGAAAGCCGTCTCCGGTGAAACCAACGCTGCCGCCGTCCATCGCAAGCGAGTTAACGCTGTTATCCGCCGCAAGCTGCCAGCGGCCACTGGAATCGATGGTCACGGAATTGCCATTGACGATATTCCCGTTCAACTGCCCGTGATTGCGCAGCACCACATTGAGGGTGCTGGTGTCGTCGGCGACGAAATCACCGGAGAGGGTGCTGTTGATCACTTTGACGTTCGCGGTGCTTTCTGACTGGACACTAATGAGTAATCCCGAATCTGACTCAAGGCTGGATCCATCGCGAATTATTATGTCCGCTGTCGTTTGTTGAGCCCTGCTGGAAAGCCTATCAACCACTACCGCGGCCCCAGTCCCAGCGCTTATTGAGGAATTAGTAATATCCAGACGGTTTTCCTGCGTGGTTATGTTAGATGCACCGTTAACTATGTAGATGCCGTTAACTTCACCAATGATGCTGCTGTTATCCGTAACATGTGCGACACCGCCGCTAAGACGCATACCTCCGGCCTTAGGCGCACCATCAGTACTCACGCCCTTTACGACTGAATTGGCGAGCCAAATCTCCCCGGTTGCGCCGACACCCAGTCCGTAAAAACTCCCAGTGATAGAGCTATTATTAACATGAGCTTGAGAGCGCGTGATCAGATCGGTTTCAGTAAGCAAAAGTTGTAAACCCAGCCCTTGTGCATTCTCAACCGTTGTGCCGTCTAGTTTCAGGTCTCCAGAGCTTACAGCAATCCCGTTCTTGACTAATCCAGCATGAACACTAACCTCCGAATGACTCATAGCGATGGAGTTAACGACTCCGCCTTCCAAGACATTTAATACCCCACCGTTCGTCACCAAATAACTCTGAGAGGGCGCCGAAGAACCCACGCTAACAATAGTGTCGTCGACTGGCACGAAGGATTCGTCGGATTTCTTGGGCTTTGGGAGGTCATAACTTTCGACATCCGCGAATTTGGTGAGCTCAAGCGCCTTAGGCAAATAACTAACTTGTTCAGCCCAAAGCGCTGGCGAAATCACGCCCATCGCCAACGCTAAAATATTTGGCTTAGCTCCCAATAGCAAAACTTCCCTGAGTGACGACACATCGCCTCCGATATCTGTACATGGAAAGCGACGAGTATGGGCGCGCTACCGACAACTAGGGAAATTGGCCAAAAAATATTGAGTAGGAAATATCCGAAAAGTACGAAGTCCGCGGACTACATCCCCGGCTCTGAAACGCTAGCAAAACCGAAGATTCGCGACCTGAAAAGCGCATGACTTTATTACGACATACAAATATTCATCTTACACCGGCCTGGCTTTCCTACAAAAACGAGGTTTTTGCTTCGTTGACAGGCCCGAGAAAAAGCTATTATTTAAATCAGGAATTGGCACTCCACCACTTCATAAAGATCCTGTCGGACGCACCCCAGTCCGAACAAAAAAAACGAACTCAAGGAATCAACATGTCCAACATTAAAACAGCACCGACCATCATCCACCCTCGTACCAGTCGAGAGCCGCTGCCATTAAAAGCACCCGACGTCGCAGTAGCATTTCACGACGCCGACAATCTCGGGTTGATTCCCGTGACGAACCTGAATGCGCCTGTAATTGTCGACCTCGAAGTGTGGGAGGCCGCCGAACCAGGATATACCTATCAATTAACATGGAACGGAACTCCGTCCGGACCGGAAAAGGTCATTCAGGCAAGTGAGAAACCGGGCGATCCCCTTACCCTCGAGATACCCGTCGACTTTCTCAAAGAGGGCGTCCATCGACTGACGTACCGGACCTACAGTCCTGCAGCCGACTCAGAAAATTTTTCCGACGAGTTTCCGATAGTTATCGACCGTACAGCTCCTGGCATGCCTCAGCTCGCCGCGATCCAGTTCCCTGTGGAAGTTCAGAATGGCCTGACGGCCGTTGAGTTGACCCAGTTGGGCAATAAGCTTGAGGTTCAGGTTGCTGGGTACACTGGCATGGCGAAGCATGACGTCATCCATACGTACTGGGGTGAGGTCGCCGGTCCGATAGCTGTCGTAGACCAAAATGACATGGGCCTCAACAAAGTTGTGTTCGACTTCGAGCGGGACTTTCTTGAATCAATTACATCCGGAAGCCACGATGTAATTTATCGGGTCGTAGACAGGGCGGGCAACATTTCTGAGGAGTCGCTTGCGGTAAACGTGTTGCTGTTGCTTGAGGAGATTCCGGAAAACTACCCTGCCCCTCTACTTGACCCTGGTATCGGATCATTGATCGACTACATGGAAGCCAAACCCGGAGTACAAGTTGATATTCCACATTACCCAGCGGCGGCAGCGTTTGATCAAATTACACTGCACTGGGGTGAGGATTATCCGATGCTTCCGGTCCAAATCCCCCCCGGCAACGAAAGCGAAGATATTGTGCTTTCCCTAAAGGTTCCTTACGAAACCTTAGCGGTGGCGCCGATAGGCAATGTTTCGATCAGCTACACCGTCACTCGACAAAATCAATTAAATGGTACTTCTCTGCCTACTGCCGTAGACGTGTATCTGACCTTGCCAGTACCTGAACCCTCAGAGGCGCCAATTATTCAGGGGACCAGCCTTGCAAGTCCAAACAAGGACGATAATTTCATTGATGAGGAAGATTACGAATACAACAGCAGGGCGATCATCCGCTGGACCGATTCATTCAAAGTGAATGATGACATCCATCTTTTTTGGGGAGATCAGCAGCGACTGCAATGGTACCAAATTAAAGAAGAAGATCTGATTGCGGCCTCGGATCTCGTTATTCCAGTCGCCAACTCGATTATGAAAGCGCAGGGCACCGGAGCCGAAATCCCGGTCCGTTACGCCGTAGCTCGACAGGGCAACCCTAACTTGACCCTATCCCCAAATCAGCGGGTTACCGTCCGCTCAAAAGAAAATCTTCCAGGTGGTCCCGAAGGCATCGAAGGCCCGACATTTAAGTTGAACCCGGCTGGCTATATCTCTCAGAGCGTAGCGCCTGACGGTACTGATGGGTACGTTGTGCCTTACGCTAATATCGCAGAGAATCAAAAGTTGTTTTTTACCTTCAGAGGTTTTGATAGAGAAAACAATCCGATCGATTCCGCCACCTACACCGCAAGTCGTGAGCTCGATGATCAAGACATTCTAAACGGGTACAGCTTTCGAGTTCCGTACAATATCTTGAGAACCATTTGCCGCGGATTTTGTGAAGCCTATATCAGGGTTGATCCAGCCCCCGATAGTAACCAAAGCTCAGTCACATCTAAGACCACTCGCGTACCTGTCGAGATGCGCGAGTCAAACGAAGCAGTCTGTTCAATTAACTAATCGAATTAGCGGACAGGACCGGTTCAACCGGACCTGTATGCCTATCATCAAGAGGTAATATCAATGACATCGCAGCAACTCACCCGTGCAACCGCTCCCGTTCTGCTAGCGCTGCCAACTATTCCAGCAGCGCTTGCGGAAGGATTAATCCCTAACGATGCGTTGAGCGCGCCGATTACTGTCAACTTTCCGGTTTGGCAGGCAGCTGAGCCGCAATACACTTATCAGCTTGTATTTGATGGGGAGCGCGTCTTGCCAGAAAAGGAAATTCTACCGACTGACAAGCCCGGCGACTTGCTGACCGTACACATCCCTGTTTCGCTTCTCTCAGAGGGCACTCACGCCGTCTCTTACCGAGTCTATAGCCCGTTCAGCGATTCAGAAGTTTTCTCCGGCACAACCCCAATCCAAATCGACCGAACCGCCCCAGGCGCACCGCAACTCGGCCCCATCATTTTCCCCGACGTTATCCAGAACGGCCTCACCTCCTCCGAACTGGAAGGCCTCAACAACGTCCTTCCCGGCAAGATCGCGGGCTACAGCGGCATGGCCGCAGGGGACGAAATCCGCACCTACTGGGGTCCGATGGAAGGTCCGATGACGCTCGTTGATGCCAACGACATGGGCCTGAACCGGGTGATGGTGGACTTCACGCGTCCGTTCATGGAACTGTCGGACTGCCAGACTTCTCCGGTCACCTACACCGTGACCGACCGTGCGGGCAATGTGTCGATGGTCTCTGATCCGGTGATGATCCAGCTTGACCTGGGCATGCGCCGACCTCTGCCGGCACCGGTGATCCGCGAAGCCAAGGGTCAGGTTCTGGACCCCGCCGATGCGGCGAATGGCGCCACCTTGGTGATCGATGCCACGGCTGATCTGCGCGAGGGCGAAACGGTCGTTGCTCAGTGGAACGGTCCGAAGGGCAACGATCGCCAGGAGAAGATTATTTCGGCCGCCGAAGCCGGTCAGGTGCTGGCCCTGGTGTTCCCTAACAGTGTAGTCACGGTCAATGACGGGCAAAATATCGAGGTGGCCTACACCGTGACGCGCGGCAGCGGCATCGTGCAGGAGTCGGCCAAACTTGCGCTGAAGATCATGAGCGCCGCGCTGGAACTGCCCGCGCCAACCGTCGACACAGTCGGCCCGGACGGCATTCTGCGTCCTTCACTGATTACCGGCTGGGAAGCGATCGTGCGTGTCAGTTATCGCGGGATGGACCCTCGGGATCTGGTGCGAGTGCGATGGGTTGGTGCACGTACGTTTGAAACCATGATGATGAACGTCGGTGGCATGACCGAACTGGTTTTCGGCGTGCCCAAAATGCTGATCGAGATGAGCATCGGCAGCACCGCGACGCTGACCTACATCGTGACGCGCAATGGCATCGACAT
This sequence comes from Pseudomonas sp. GW821-FHT07F05, assembly GCF_059418765.1. NCBI lineage: Bacteria > Pseudomonadati > Pseudomonadota > Gammaproteobacteria > Pseudomonadales > Pseudomonadaceae > Pseudomonas > Pseudomonas sp. GW821-FHT07F05. The sequence goes on along the minus strand of NZ_JBWKQL010000004.1, from coordinate 124,459 downwards.
GGAGTCTGTGCCGCTTCAGCTGTCGGTGCGCGAGGGCATGATGTTCGACACATCACCGGTTACCCTGGCCGGTAAAATTTACCTGCTACCCGCCCACCCTGCGTTGCTCCCGACCTTTCCAACGGGCACCACGGTCCATCGCATCGCCAGCGGCGGTCGCCCTCCTTATACCTATTTGACCAGCGATGCGAAGGTGGCCGTCGCAGCAGCTTCCGGCTGGACGTCGGTGCGCGGCAACGGCGTGGCAACCATCACGGTCACCGATTCAGCGGGCGAACAGCAGAGTTACGACGTAACCGTCACCGGCGTCATCGAATGCCACGGCGTGGGCTCCGGCAACTACACCCAGATCTCCAACGCCGCCAACCGCATCGGCGCGCGCATCCCGAGCATCCACGAGTTGATCGAGATCTATAACGCCTACGGCAACCGCTGGCCGATGGGCAATGCCAAATATTGGTCCTCCACCGTCGCCAAAAACGTGCTCGGCGCGAAGTGGTATTACGTGAAGAACCTCAACACCGGCAAGGACTACAAACTGCTCCACATCAATTCCAGCCTGGGCGTTGCTATTCGCTAATCCGCTAATCCGCTGATTCGCGAATCAGCCACTCACGCGCGTCAGCACGCTTCAGACACCTAAGCAGCACCCCCTTTCAAAGACGTCGTCGCAACCCGACGGCGTCTTACACGTGCAGCGCCCACGCCGCCCTTAAAATCCACTCAAGGAAACCTCAGAAAAATGCCCGCAAAACCTCCTCTTCAACGCCCGCAGGCACCGGCGGCGCGCGGCACGTTCAGCGCAATAGTCAACGGCCACCCCTTCATCACCCACCGCCTGAGCGCCATAGCGTGCCTGCGTCCGGGTCGGTCGGATCCGCTCACCTGCCGAATCTGGAAGATCCTCGCCACCGGCACGGTACGCCGGCACCGCACCATGATCGGCCTGTTCATTGACCAGACAGTGCAACCCGGCAGCTACAACTTGCTGCGCAACGAACAGATCACCGTCATCTACCACCTGACGCCCACGCGGATGGCGAAGATTTATCACTCCCGCGATCTGCAGCAAGGCAACCTGACGCTGGTGGGCTGCGATGCCACTTCAGGACTGCTGCACGGCAACTTCGAGTTTGCGGTCCCGACCAAGGACTTTCACGTGACCGACGGCCTGTTCGACCTGGTCTGCGACCTGAACGCCGAGGAACATCCCGCTATCCGATCAACCGACGCGCCATAAGCTCGGCGATTTCCTGCATGCACGCCTCGACACTGAGCCCCGATGATTTCAACGGCTTGAGGTCATGGTTGGCCGTCGGCACCCAATGCACCTCGATGACTTTCGACAGCTCATACCCTTCAACCACCTCTCGGTTGCCCAACGCATCGCGTTCGCCCTGCACGATCAGCGTCGGCGTCCGCAGTCCCGCCAGGTGCGCGACCCGCGGTTTCTCGGGTTTTCCCGCCGCGTAGAACGGATAGCCCAGACAGAACAACCCATCGGCTTCGACTTCGTCAGCGATGACGCTGGCCATGCGTCCGCCCATGGATTTGCCCCCGATCGCCACTCGCCCGCTCACACCCCCACGCACGGCGGCGTGCACCCCATGCCAGCACTCCAGCAACTTCGGTTGGGGATTGGGCGGTCGTCTGCGCCCGTCGATTCGGCGCTGGGCCATGTAGGGGAATTCAAAACGCAGCACGCCAACACCCAAGGCCGCCAGGCGCGTGGCGATGTCGTTCATGAAGTCGCTGTCCATCGGGGCGCCCGCGCCGTGGGCGAGAATCAGCGTCGATGGCGCGTCCGCTGCCTGGCCGGTCGGCGCATCCCAGATCCAGCCGTGTTCTTGCGCCAACTGGGCGCAGTGATCCGCCGTTCGCTTCGCCGCGTGTTGTTTGCTCATGCAGGTCTCTTTTACCAAAACATCGACCACCCGCCGACTGAGGCGAGCACCACGGCCGGCATTATGCAGCAACGTCGGCGTGCCATGAGCCTGCCCGCCGTTTGCCCTGCTCCGACAGCAAGGGTTCAGCTCCCGGGCGTTAGTCTGGCCCGGCACTTCGGCAACGAGCACCGAATCCTGAGCGCCCCAACCTGCACACAACCGGGCGGTTTCATCGACGGAATATGCTTTTTGTCCGCTCCGGACGATCACCCGTGACGATCGCCGGCCTTTCTGCCAGCTCGGGCCAAATATTTTTTGGGCAGATAAAAGTGCCAATGTCAGCGGCTTTTTGTATACAACTTTGCAGTCGAAATGCTCTCTCGATGCACAGGAACGGCAGGCAGAGAAGCGTTTCAGCTATCTCCGGAAATGGTTGATCGCCGCGTCCCGCCAAGGACGCGGCAACTTTCCGTCGAGCGCGGCCAAGTGTCGCAGGCGCTGTTCCAAAGCCTTCCCTCCGCGATCATTCGCGTCTAAGCTGTGTCCGCACAGTGGACCGGCGACAGCTAGCCACAGGCCCAGCAACAAGATTGTGCCCGGCAACGCAGCCCTCTTGCAGACAAGCAGCCCCAGCGCTGTTTTCACCCGCAGGGTTGTATCCAATCCCTCCCACTCACGCGCGCGATCCAGCTCGACCTGTCTTCCTTCCCTCAGGCCACTCAGTCAGAACCCAATTGCGCTTCGGCAAACGGGCCTCTGCGTGCACCGCGTCCCTCGCTTCCGTCGATCCCCAGCCACGCCACTGCGTGATGGGTTACGCGCGATCGAAGGTGCGGCTGTGACCACACTAATAAAATACACACCGTGGAACCTGACATGAGCACAGCACCCAGCCCGACTGCTTATAACTACAAGGTCGTCCGCCAGTTCGCCATCATGACGGTGGTCTGGGGCATCATCGGCATGGGCCTGGGCGTCTTCATCGCCGCCCAACTCGTGTGGCCTGACCTGAATTTCGGTTTGCCGTGGACCACATTCGGTCGACTGCGCCCCCTCCATACCAACCTGGTGATTTTCGCGTTCGGCGGCTGTGCCTTGTTCGGCACGTCCTATTACGTCGTCCAGCGCACCTGTCAGGCCCGGTTGATTTCCGACGGCCTGGCGGCCTTTCATTTCTGGGGCTGGCAGGCGGTGATCATCGGCGCCATCGTCACCCTGCCGATGGGCTACACCACCACCAAGGAGTACGCCGAGCTCGAATGGCCGATCGCGATCCTGCTGGCGATTGTCTGGATCGCCTACGGCGCGGTGTTCTTCGGCACCATCGTCAAGCGCAAGACCCGACACATTTACGTCGCCAACTGGTTTTACGGCGCGTTCATCGTGGTGACGGCAATGCTGCACATCGTCAACCACATCTCGCTGCCGGTGAGCCTGTTCAAGTCGTACTCGGCCTATGCCGGCGCTACCGACGCCATGATCCAGTGGTGGTACGGGCACAACGCCGTGGGCTTTTTCCTCACCACTGGCTTTCTCGGGATGATGTATTACTTCGTGCCGAAACAGGCCGAACGCCCGATCTATTCCTATCGCCTGTCCATCGTGCATTTCTGGGCGCTGATCACCCTGTACATCTGGGCCGGCCCGCACCATCTGCACTACACCGCCCTGCCCGACTGGGCGCAATCACTGGGCATGGTGATGTCGATCATCCTGCTCGTGCCAAGCTGGGGCGGCATGATCAACGGCATGATGACCCTATCAGGCGCGTGGCATAAATTGCGCACTGATCCAATTCTGCGGTTCCTCGTGCTGTCGCTGGCGTTCTACGGGATGTCGACGTTCGAGGGGCCGATGATGGCGATCAAGACCGTCAACTCCCTCTCCCACTACACCGACTGGACCATCGGCCATGTTCACGCCGGCGCGCTGGGCTGGGTGGCGATGATCTCCATCGGCGCCGTCTACCACATGATCCCGAAACTCTACGGCCGGGCGCAGATGCACAGCGTCGCGCTGATCAACACGCACTTCTGGCTCGCGACGGTCGGCACCGTCCTCTATATCGCCGCGATGTGGGTCAACGGCATCACCCAAGGCCTGATGTGGCGCGCCATCAACGACGACGGCACCCTCACCTACTCGTTTGTCGAGGCCCTGCAGGCCAGTCATCCGGGGTACATCGTCCGCGCGTTGGGCGGAGGGATTTTCGCCAGCGGCATGCTGTTCATGGCCTACAACGTGTTCCGCACCATTCGTGCAGCGAACACGGAAGAAGCGGAAGCCGCCGCCCAGATTGCCGTCGTGGGGGCTCACTGATGATCAAGCACGAAGCACTGGAAAAAAACATCGGCCTGCTGTCGATCTTCATGGTCATCGCGGTCGCGGTCGGCGGGCTGACCCAGATCGTTCCGCTGTTCTTTCAGGACGTCACCACCCTGCCCGTCGAAGGCATGAAGCCGCGCCCGGCGCTGGAACTCGAAGGCCGCGACGTCTATATCGCCAACGGCTGCGTCGGTTGCCATTCGCAGATGATCCGGCCGTTCCGCGCCGAAACCGAACGCTACGGGCACTACTCGGTGGCCGGTGAAAGCGTCTGGGATCACCCATTTCTCTGGGGTTCCAAACGCACCGGGCCGGACCTGGCCCGGGTCGGCGGTCGCTACTCGGACGACTGGCACCGCGCCCATTTAAACAATCCGCGGGACCTGGTGCCGGAGTCGATCATGCCGGCCTACCCCTTCCTGGCGGACACCAGGATCGACGGCACGCTGACCGGCAAGAAGATGGAAGTGCTGCGCAGCCTGGGCGTGCCCTACACCGATGCCGACATCGCCGGCGCAGCCGACGCGGTGAAGGGCAAGACCGAAATGGATGCGCTGGTGGCCTACCTTCAGGGCCTGGGTACCCTCATCAAGAGCAAACGGTGATCGCCATGGACATGGGAACAATACGAGGCCTGGGCACCGTCGTCGTGATGGTGGCCTTCATTGGTCTGGCGCTGTGGGTGTACAGCCCGCGGCGCAAAGCGGAATTCGACGATGCGACGTTGCTGCCGTTTGCCGACGATCCGGAGGCGATTGCGCAGGTCAGGCAGGCTCAAGACCAGAGCAAAGCCCACGCCCCGTCAACACCCGAAAGGAGCCAGAAACCATGAGCGCCTTCTGGAGCATTTACGTCACGGTGCTGACGCTGGGCACGATCTTCGCGATGGGCTGGCTGCTGATCGCCACGCGCAGGGGCCAGCGCGCCGACACCACCGATGAAACCGTCGGCCATGCGTTCGATGGCATCGAGGAATACGACAACCCGCTGCCCAAGTGGTGGTTCTGGTTGTTCATCGGCACTATTATTTTCGCCCTGGGCTACCTCGCGTTCTACCCTGGGCTGGGCAACTGGGCGGGGCTGCTGCCGGGTTACGACTACGCCGACAACGACAAAAAAATCCCGTTTTCCGACGGCACAACCGGCTGGACCGGCGTGCACGAATGGGAGAAGGAGATGGCGCAATCCGAGGCGCGCTTCGGGCCGATATTCGCAAAATTCGCGGCGATGCCGATCGAGGAAGTGGCCAAAGACCCACAAGCGCTGAAGATGGGCGGTCGGCTGTTCGCGTCGAACTGCTCGGTTTGCCACGGCTCCGACGCCAAAGGCGCCTATGGCTTCCCCAACCTCACCGACGCTGACTGGCGCTGGGGCGGCGATCCGCAGTCCCTCAAAACCACCATCATGAACGGCCGTCACGCCGTGATGCCGGCGTGGGGTGCGGTGATTGGCGATCAAGGCGTGCGCGACGTGTCGGCCTATGTGCTGACGCAACTGGGTGGCCGTACGCTGCCCGCCGACGCGAACGCCGACCCGGCGGCGGGCCAGAAAATCTACGCCACCACCTGCGTGGCCTGCCACGGTCCGCAGGGCAAAGGCGTTGTCGCATTAGGCGCGCCAGACCTGACCCACCCCGGCGCGTTCATTTACGGCGCCAGCTTTGCCCAGTTGCAGCAGACCATCCAGTACGGCCGCCAGGGCCAGATGCCGGCACAGGCTTTGCTGCAGGGAAACGACCGGGTGCACCTGCTGGCGGCTTACGTGTATAGCCTGTCCCATGGGGACGAACCGGCGGCTAAGCCCGAGTGAAGGATATCGCCGTCGCACACGCTGATGATTCGGCCCGAAGGGCGCAGGACGCTGCCATGAGCAATCAGATTCCGCTGCACAACGTCACGCCGCCGACTGAAAAGGACGGCGACACCGTCGACCTGTATGCCTCGCGGGAGAAGATCTACACCCGCGCGTTCACCGGGGTGTTCCGCAATGTGCGCATGGGGGGCGGCGTTGTGCTGTTCCTGCTGTATTTCGGCACGGTCTGGCTTAACTGGGGCGCCCATCAGGCGGTGTGGTGGAACCTGCCGGAGCGCAAGTTCTACATCTTCGGCGCGACGTTCTGGCCCCAGGATTTCATTCTGCTGTCGGGCATCCTCATCGTCAGCGCGTTCGGGCTGTTCTTCATCACCGTGTTCGCCGGGCGGGTCTGGTGCGGTTACACCTGCCCGCAAAGCGTGTGGACGTGGGTGTTCATGTGGTGCGAAAAGGTCACCGAAGGCGACCGCCATCAGCGCATCAAACTCGACAAGGCGCCCATGAACGGCAACAAGTTCGCGCGCAAGTGTGCCAAGCACAGCCTCTGGCTGCTGATCGGCCTTGTCACCGGCCTGACCTTCGTCGGCTACTTCTCGCCCGTCCGCCAACTGCTGCAGGCGTTCTTCACCGGCGAGGCCGATGGCTGGTCGTATTTCTGGGTCGGTTTCTTCACCCTCGCCACCTACGCCAACGCCGGCTGGCTGCGGGAGCAGGTGTGCATTTATATGTGCCCCTACGCGCGTTTCCAGAGCGTGATGTTCGACAAGGACACCCTCATCGTTTCCTACGACCCACGGCGTGGCGAGCAACGGGGCGCACGCAAGAAGGAAACGGACTACAAGGCTGAAGGCCTCGGCGATTGCATCGACTGCACGATGTGCGTGCAAGTCTGCCCTACCGGCATCGACATTCGCGATGGCTTGCAGATTGAATGCATCGGCTGCGCGGCGTGCATCGACGCCTGCGACTCGATCATGGACAAGATGGACTACCCGCGCGGCTTGATCAGCTACACCACCGAGCACAACCTTTCCGGGCAAGTGACCCATACACTGCGGCCCCGTTTGATCGGCTATGGCCTGGTGCTGCTGGTAATGATCGGCGTGCTGACCAGTGCGTTTTACATGCGCTCGCTGGTGGGTTTCGACGTCAGCAAGGACCGCGTGCTGTACCGGGAAAACGCCGAGGGACGGATCGAAAACGTCTACAGCCTCAAGATCATGAACAAGGACCAGATCGACCACACGTATGTGCTCGACGCCACCGGGCTGCCGGACCTGAAGCTGCAAGGCCGCCGCGAGATCAAGGTGCCGGCTGGCGAGATCGTCAGCCTGCCGGTGGAGCTGTCGGTCGCGCCCGAGCAACTGCCGTCGGGCACCAACGAGGTCAGTTTCGTTCTCAGGGACATCGAGCAAAGCGACACTGAAGTCCACGCCCAGAGCCGTTTCATCGGCCCGTCCATTCGCTGAGAGAGGTCGGAAATGACCCCAGTCACCGCAGCAACACCTTGGCACCGGCATTTATGGCCGTGGATCATCATCGGCATTCTGACCTGCTCGGTGGCATTGACCCTGGCCATGGTGACCATCGCCGTCACCCACCCGGACAACCTCGTTACCGACAACTATTATGAGGCCGGGAAAGGCATCAACCGCTCCCTGGATCGCGAGTTGCTGGGCCAGTCCCTCAACCTGCAAGCCCGCGTGGGCCTGGATGAGCTGACCGGCGAAGTGGATGTGCAGCTGAGCGGCGCCAGTCAGCCGGAAACCCTGGTGCTGAACCTGATTTCTCCGACTCAGCCGGACAAGGACCGCAAAATCGTGCTGGCGCGTAATCCTTCGCAACCGGGGCGTTATGTCGGGCAGTTGAGCGACAGGGTCGAAGGCCGGCGTTTTGTCGAATTGCTGGGGGTGGAAAACGGCCAGACCTGGCGCCTGTTCGAGGAAGAACGGATCGTCCCCGGCCAGCCACTGACCCTGGGCGACGAGCCGATTCAGGGCGCGGGCAGGCATTGATGTGAACGCCACTCAAATGCCGACCACCGAGATCAAACACCTGCGGTCTTGCTACCACTGCACGTTGCCGGTCCCTCCGGGCGGGCGCTTCATCACGTCGGTGCTGGGCGAGGCGCGGGAGTTCTGCTGCCCCGGTTGTCAGGCCGTGGCCCACGCCATCGTCGCCGGCGGCCTGGAAAGCTATTACCTGCACCGCAGCGAAGCATCGATCAATCCTCAGGTATTACCGACGCCTCTGGCCGACGAACAAGCCCTCCTTGATCGTCCCGACGTGCAGGCGCCCTTTGTCCGCCATGAGTCCCCCGCCGGCGATGTGGCTGAAACGACGCTGATGATCGAGGGCATCACCTGCGCGGCCTGCGGCTGGTTGATCGAGCGACATCTGCGCACGTTGCCCGCCGTGGTCGAGGCGCGGCTGAACCTGTCCAATCATCGCCTCCACTTGCGATGGCATGACGTGGGGTTGCCCTTGAGCGAGGTGCTGGCCGAGCTGCGCAGCATCGGTTACGCCGGCCACCCTTATCAGGCGGACAAGGCGACCGAGCAGCTGGCCCGGGAAAACCGCCGCAGCCTCCGTCAACTGGGCGTCGCCGGGCTGCTGTGGTTTCAGGCGATGATGGCGACCATGGCGACCTGGCCCGAATTCAACATCGACCTCAGCCCCGAGATGCACACGATCCTGCGCTGGGTGGCGATGTTTCTGACGACGCCCATCGTGTTTTACAGCTGTGCGCCGTTCTTCAAAGGGGCGCTGCGCGACCTGCGCGCGCGCCATCTGACCATGGATGTTTCGGTGTCACTGGCAATTGGCGCGGCGTACCTCGCGGGCCTCTGGACAGCGGTCACCGGCGTGGGCGAATTGTATTTCGACGCGGTCGGCATGTTCGCGCTGTTCCTGCTCACCGGCCGCTACCTGGAACGCCGCGCCCGGGAACGCACCAGCGCGGCGACGGCGCAACTGGTCAATCTGCTGCCGGCTTCCTGCCTGCGGTTGAACGCGGACGGCCAGACCGAGCGCGTCTTGACCCATCAGTTGCGTTTGCACGATCACGTGCTGGTGCACCCCGGCGCTTTGTTGCCGGCGGACGGCCGAATCATCGCGGGCCGCTCGAGCATCGACGAATCGCTGCTCACCGGCGAGTACCTGCCGCAGCCCCGTCAGGTGGGAGACGCCGTCACCGCTGGCACCGCCAATGTGGAAAGCGTGCTGACGGTGGAAGTACTCGCCCTCGGCGCTGACACGCGACTCTCTGCCGTCGTCCGATTGCTGGAGCGCGCCCAATCGGAGAAGCCGCCCCTCGCGCAAATGGCGGACCGCGCAGCGCAGTGGTTCCTGCTGATCTCGCTGGTGCTGGCGGCGTGTGTCGGCGTCGTCTGGTGGCAGCTCGACGCAAGCCGCGCGTTCTGGATTGTGCTGGCGATGCTGGTCGCCACCTGCCCGTGCGCCTTGTCACTGGCGACGCCGACCGCCCTGACCGCCGCCACCGGCACGCTGCATAAACTCGGGCTGCTGCTCACCCGCGGCCATGTCCTGGAAGGGCTGAACCGGATCGACACGGTGATCTTCGACAAGACCGGCACGCTGACCGAAGGACGCCTGACGTTAAGGGCCATTCGCAGCCTCGGCGCGCTGAGCAGTGACGACTGTTTGAGCCTGGCGGCGGCACTGGAAAGTCGGTCTGAACACCCGATTGCCCGGGCGTTCGGTAAGACGCCGCTGACCGCTGAAGGGGTCGTCGCCACGCCAGGGCTGGGGCTCGAAGGCGTCGTTGATGGGCGCCCGTTACGCATCGGTCAACCCGGGTTTGTCTGCGCCTTGAGTGGCGTCGCCGTGCCATTGATGCCCGACGAGCCCGGTCAGTGGTTGTTGCTGGGGGATGACACGCAGGCACTCGCCTGGCTGGTACTGGATGATCGGCTGCGGGACGACGCGGCAAGGCTGGTCACCGCGTGCAAACAGCGCGGCTGGCAGACGTTGTTATTGTCCGGCGACAGCTCACCCATGGTCTCCAGCGTCGCGACTCAGTTGCAGATCGATGACGCCCGAGGCAGCCTGCGGCCGGATGACAAGCTCGCCATTCTGCAACGGCTGCGGGCGGAGGGCCGGACCATTCTGGTGATCGGCGACGGGGTTAATGATGTGCCGATGCTGGCGGCGGCCGACATCAGCATCGCCATGGGTTCGGCCACCGACCTGGCCAAGACCAGCGCGGACGCGGTGTTGTTGTCGAACCGTCTGCCCGTGTTGGTCGATGCGTTTGGCCTCGCTCGGCGCACACGGCGGATCATTCTGGAAAACCTGGCGTGGGCCGGGCTGTACAACGGGCTGGTGCTGCCCTTCGCGGCGCTGGGCTGGGTCACGCCGTTGTGGGCAGCGGCGGGGATGTCGGTGAGTTCGCTGGTGGTGGTGTTGAATGCGTTGCGTCTGACGCGGATGAAACCGCTTTCTGCAGAATCCCTACCTGCCCATCAGACGGTGACCCCATGAATGCACGACCCAAGCCGGAGGCCCGATGCCTGCGCTCTACATCATGATTCCGGTGGCGCTGCTGATTGTGGCGGTGGCGATTTACGTTTTTTTCTGGGCAGTGGACAGCGGTCAGTACGACGACCTCGACGGCCCGGCTCACAGCATTTTGTTCGACGATCAGGATCCGGGGCACAAGGCCGGAGTGGATGAGATGTCGGGGAAAGAGAAATCGGGCGATAAAAAGGATTCGGCCAAGTGAACCCGGTCCCTGTGGAAGATCTCCCGTCGTCCAGACGACGCGCTGTCTCGCAGCAAACACAACCCCTGTGGGAGTGAGCTTGCTCACGAAGACGGCGTTCCAGCCGCTAGAGATGCAGCGGCTATCTCGACCCCTTCGCGAGCAAGCTCGCTCCCACAATTTTTATGTCCGCAGGTAGATCTGCGGTGTTGTCATGTTTGATGAGAGTGAGCTTGCTAACGATGGCTGACTATCGACCGCGGGATATCTGTCGCGATGGCGTAATAACACTCACCGGAACGCTTTCGGATAATGCCCATGCATGACCTCATCCCCCAACTTTTCTCCGCCCTCGTGCTGGGCCTGCTCGGCGGCGGCCATTGCCTGGGCATGTGCGGCGGGCTGATGGGCGCGCTCACCTTTGCCATTCCCAAGGAGCAACGCGGACGACGCTTGCGCCTGCTGATGGCCTACAACGTCGGACGTGTTTTCAGCTACGCCTGCGCCGGTTTGCTGACGGGCATGCTCGGCTGGGCGGCCGCCAACAGTCCGGGGGCGATGCTGTTGCGGGTGATCGCCGGGCTGCTGATGATCACCATGGGCCTGTACCTGGCCGGATGGTGGAGCGGCCTGACCCGCATCGAAGGATTGGGCCGCGGGGTCTGGCGTCACCTGCAACCGCTGGCCAGCCGCCTGATGCCGGTGTCGACGATGCCTCGGGCTTTACTGCTTGGCGCGGTGTGGGGCTGGCTGCCCTGCGGACTGGTTTACAGCACGCTGCTGTGGTCGGCGAGCCAGGGCAATGCGCTGCACAGCGGATTATTAATGCTCGCGTTCGGCGTCGGCACCTGGCCGGTACTGCTCGCCACGGGGCTGGCCGCCGAGCGCATCACCGCCCTGCTCCGTCGGCGCAGCGTGCGCGTGGCCGGCGGGATGCTGGTGATTCTGTTCGGCCTGTGGACACTCCCCGGCCCCCATCAACAGTGGCTGATGGGCCACACGCCTCACACGATGAGTCACGGGATGGATCACACGATGAATCCTCACATGAACCATGCAGACATGGCCCACGAGTAATCGCTGCCCCATCCATTGACCCAGATCAACGCCTTGATCTGCGCGCGCCTTACACTTCCCGCACCGCCAGCCTTCACGGGAACGCCCCCATGCTCGACGACCTTCGTTGGGATTCTGAACTCATCCGCCGCTACGATCTGGCAGGGCCGCGTTACACGTCCTACCCCACCGCCGTGCAGTTTCATACGCAGGTTGGCGCCTTCGATCTGCTGCAGGCACTGCGCGACAGCCGCATGGCGTCGCGGCCATTGTCGCTTTACGTGCACATCCCGTTCTGCGCCAACATTTGCTATTACTGCGCCTGCAACAAAGTCATCACCAAGGACCGCGGTCGCGCCCAGCTCTATCTGCAGCGCCTCGAGCGCGAGATCAGCCTGATCGCCGCTCATGTCGATGATCGCCAAGTGGTCGAGCAGTTGCACTTCGGCGGTGGCACGCCGACCTTCCTCAGTCACGTCGAACTGCGTCAGCTCATGGCCCATTTGCGCCAGCACTTCACCCTGCTGGATGACCACTCCGGCGACTACGGCATCGAAATCGACCCCCGCGAGGCCGACTGGTCGACCATGGGCCTGTTGCGCGAACTGGGTTTCAACCGCGTCAGCCTCGGCGTGCAGGACCTCGATCCGCTGGTGCAGCGGGCGATCAACCGTTTGCAGAGCCTGGAAGAAACCCGCGCCATCGTTGAGGCCGCGCGCACCTTGCAGTTTCGTTCGGTGAACATTGACCTCATTTACGGCCTGCCGCTGCAAACCCCGGAGGGTTTTGCCCGTACCGTCGAGCACGTCATCGCCCTGCAGCCCGACCGTCTTTCGGTGTTCAACTACGCCCACCTGCCCGAGCGATTCATGCCCCAGCGGCGCATTGACACGGCGCAGTTGCCCAGCCCTGAGCACAAGCTGGAGATGCTCCAGCGCACCATCGAGCAACTGACCGGCGCCGGCTATCGCTACATCGGCATGGACCACTTCGCCCTGCCCGATGACGACCTGGCCATCGCTCAGGAAGAAGGCACGCTGCAGCGCAATTTTCAGGGCTACACCACCCACGGTCACTGCGACCTGATCGGCCTCGGCGTCTCGGCCATCAGCCGGATCGGTGGGCTTTATGCGCAGAACACCAACGATCTCACCGAATACCAGACCCTGCTGGCCAGCGACCAACTGGCGACCAAGCGCGGCTTGCGTTGCAACGAGGACGATCAGCTACGGCGCACCATCATCAGCCAACTGATCTGCCACTGCCGCCTCGATTTCGCCCCCGTCGAGGACGAATTTTCCATCCACTTTCGGGAATATTTCCGCGAGCAGTGGCCGCAGTTGCTGACCATGGCCACGGATGGGCTGATTCACCTGGATTCGAAAGGCATCACCGTCACCCCGGCGGGACGTCTGCTGGTGCGCTCGATCTGCATGGTGTTCGACGGGTATCTGGGCGCGCAAAACCGTCAGCGCTATTCCCGGGTGATATAGGCCCGCGTGATCCAGGCATTTCCGCCTGGAGCGGAGGAATCATTTCTGGCCATGGAGGCGCGTGGTAGTCGCAGGGTTAACCGCTGAGTTACCCTTACGACTTATGTGTGTTTCTGCAAAAGGAATTACCCGATGTCTGAGCCAGTCAAACTGCGCGCTCCCACCCAGGCTCACTGCAAGGACTGCAGCCTGGCCCCGTTGTGCCTTCCGCTTTCATTGAACCTGGAAGACATGGATGCACTGGACGAGATCGTCAAACGCGGCCGGCCGTTGAAGAAAGGCGATTTTCTGTTTCGTCAGGGCGACACCTTCGCTTCCGTCTACGCCGTCCGTTCCGGCGCGCTGAAAACCTTCAGCCTCAGCGACAGCGGCGAAGAACAACTCACCGGCTTTCACCTGCCCAGCGAACTGGTCGGGCTGTCCGGGATGGACGCCGAGGCGTATCCCGTCACGGCGCAGGCCCTTGAAACCACATCGGTGTGCGAAATCCCCTTCGAACGGCTGGACGAACTGTCGGTGCAACTGCCGCAATTGCGTCGCCAGTTGATGCGCGTGATGAGCCGGGAAATTCGCGATGACCAACAGATGATGCTGCTGCTCTCGAAGAAAACCGCCGACGAGCGCATCGCCACGTTTCTGGTCAACCTCTCCGCCCGCTTCCGCGCCCGGGGCTTCTCCGCCAACCAGTTCCGCCTGAGCATGTCGCGCAACGAGATCGGCAACTACCTGGGCCTGGCAGTGGAAACCGTGTCCCGGGTGTTCACCCGCTTTCAGCAGAACGAGTTGATTGCCGCCGAGGGCAAGGAAATCCGCATCCTCGATCCGATTCAGCTCTGCGCGCTGGCCGGGGGATCGCTGGAAAGCTGATGCATGATGGTCCGGGCGGGCTTAGACTGGCGTCTTTTGAGTCATGTCCTGCCCGAGATCCATATGATTTTCGATGAATTCAGCATCAAATCCCTCATCCGCCCTGTGGTGGATTTCCCCAAGCCCGGCGTTATTTTTCGTGACATCACCCCGCTGTTCCAGTCACCCAAGGCCCTGCGCCTGGTCATCGACAGCTTTATCCAGCGTTACATTGATGCCGAGTTCACCCACGTCGGCGCCATGGACGCGCGCGGGTTTCTCATCGGCTCGATCGTTGCGTATGAGCTGAACAAACCGCTGGTGCTGTTTCGCAAGCAGGGGAAATTGCCGGCGGACGTGTTGGCCGAGGCCTACCAGACCGAATACGGCGAAGCGCTGCTGGAAGTCCACGCCGACAGCTTGTGCGACGGGGATTCGGTGGTGATGTTCGATGACCTGATCGCCACCGGCGGCACGCTGGTCGCCGCCGCCAACCTGATCCGCCGCATGGGCGCGAAGGTTCACGAAGCCGCTGCGATTATCGATCTGCCTGAACTGGGCGGCTCACAACGTCTGCGCGACATGGAAATCCCGACGTTCTGTTTGACCGAGTTTGCGTTGACGGATAAGTAGGAAGCCACCAATGGAAGACGTCTGATCACAGCACCAGACGTCAGGCCAGCTGGCACTGCTGCTCGTGAGCGAACACGATATTGTGGGAGTGAGCTTGCTCACGAAGAGGCCGGTACCGCCGCCAGATATCTAGCGGTAGGAAGGCCACCTTCGCGAGCAAGCTCGCTCCCACAGGTCCTCATTCGCTGCAAGACAGCGGCGCGTATTGAAGACAGGGAACTCACCTACAACTGAATCGGCTTGCGCCCTGCGAACGAGTGGGCGAGCGTGCCGCCGTCGACCAGTTCCAGCTCGCCACCCAGCGGCACGCCGTGGGCAATGCGCGAGGTGATAAGACCTTTATTGGTCAGCAGTTGGGCGATGTAGTGCGCCGTCGCTTCGCCTTCCACCGTCGGGTTGGTGGCGAGGATGACTTCGGTGAACGAGCCCTGCTCCTCGATCCGAGCGACCAGCTGCGGGATGCCAATGGCTTCAGGCCCCAGACCGTCCAGTGGCGACAAGTGGCCCTTGAGCACGAAGTAGCGCCCGCGGTAACCGGTCTGCTCCACCGCATACACATCCATCGGGCCCTCGACCACGCACAGCAGCGTGTCGTCGCGACGGACGTCCGAGCATTGCGGGCAAAGTTCTTCTTCGGTGAGGGTGCGGCATTGTTTGCAGTGACCAACGCCTTCCATCGCCTGACTCAGTGCCTGGGACAGACGCGAGCCACCGCTGCGATCACGCTCCAGCAGCTGCAACGCCATGCGCTGGGCGGTTTTCTGACCGACGCCAGGCAGAATGCGCAGGGAGTCAATCAACTGGCGAATCAGGGGGCTGAAGCTCATTGGAGAAACGTCCGACAAAAACACGAGACGCGGTTTATACCCGCGCCTCCGATTACCGTCAAATCAGGGTCACGAGACCTTGACCACCAGCTTGCCGAAGTTCTTGCCGTCGAGCAGGCCAATGAACGCGTCCGGCGCGTGCTCCAGACCTTCCACCACGTCTTCGCGGAATTTCACCTTGCCGTCCTTTACCAGCGGAATCATGGCCTGCATGAATTCTTCCAGACGGTGGTAATACTCTTCGTAGACGATGAAGCCCTGAATCTTAGCGCGCTTGGTCAGCAGCGTGCGCATTAACAACGGCAGTTGATTCGGCCCTTCCGGCTGGCTTTGGGCGTTGTAATGGGCGATCAGTCCGCACAACGGCACCCGCGCACGCTCATTGAGCAGCGGGATGACCGCTTCAAGCACCTTGCCGCCGACCAGTTCGAAATAGATGTCGATGCCGTTCGGGACGGCCGCTTTCAGCTGCTCGGCGAAATCATCACTGCGGTGATCAATGCAGGCATCGAAGCCCAGCTCGTCGACCACATAACGGCATTTGTCTTCACCACCGGCAACACCCACCACGCGCAGGCCATTGAGCTTGGCCACCTGACCCACCACCGAGCCGACCGCCCCGGAAGCCGCGGCGACGACCAGGGTCTCGCCCGCTTTCGGTTTGCCGATGTCCATCAAACCCATGTAACCGGTGATGCCCGGCATGCCGAGCACGCCCACCGCCATCGACGGGCTGGGCAGATCTTTCGGCGCCATCAATAGGTTGCTGCCGTCGGAAATGCTATGGGTCTGCCAGCCGGTCTGACCCACCACCAGATCGCCTTCCTTGAATTTCGGGTTGCGCGACTGCTCGACCACGCTGACCGCGCCGCCTTCCATCACCGCATCGATTTCCACCGGTGCCGCGTAGGACGGGGCGTCACTCATGCGACCGCGCATGTAGGGGTCAAGGGACAGGTAGAGGGTGCGCAATTGCACCTGGCCGTCTTGCAGGTCAGGCAACGCCTCGCGCTCAAGTCGGAAGTTTTCCGGGGTCGGTGCGCCCTGTGGACGGGATGCCAGGACCACACGCTGGTTGAGGATCAATTCTTGCGTCATCGGAATGGGCTCCATGATGAAGGGTTGCGAGGGTATAGACAGCAGACCGTGGGCAGCCGGACGGGTTCGGTCGAATGTGGGGCTCCATATGACGCGCGTAATCCGGGGCGGCCCTGGCGCCGTCCCCACACAAAAATGCCAGGCACGAGGGCCTGGCATTCGGGTGTCACAACGGCAGTCCGATCAGAACGGCAGTTTCATGCCCGGGGGCAGCTGCATGCCGGCGGTCATGCTGGCGGTCTTCTCCTGGCTGGCCGCTTCGATCTTGCGCACGGCGTCGTTGACGGCTGCAGCGATCAGGTCTTCGAGAATTTCCTTCTCTTCCTGCATCAGGCTGTCGTCCAGGCTGACGCGCTTGACGTCATGACGCCCGGTCATGACCACGCTGACCAGACCGGCGCCGGATTGGCCCGTCACTTCAGCGTTGGCCAGCTCTTCCTGCATCTTGGCCATTTTTTCCTGCATCTGCTGAGCCTGCTTCATCAGGCCTGCCATGCCACCTTTCATCATGGGAGTTACTCCTCGGAAGTCATTGGATAGAAAGTCGTTGAACAATCGGGGCGCCCCATCAGCTTAGCGCCCCCGGAAATCATTGGTCCTGAATCAGCATCTAGACCGGCGCCTGCGCCGGCGCATCCACCGGCACAATCGTGTCCTCGCGAATGGACGCACCGAACTGCTGCATCATCTGCTGAATGAACGGATCGCCGTGAATCGCCGCCTCGGCCTGCTTCTGCCGATCGGCACGCCGACGCGCCGCTGCCTGAGCCGGGGTTTCCTGCTCGGGCTTGATCAGTTCGATACTCAGGTTGAGGGTGCGTTCATGGTATTGGTTCAGCGCGTCGTTCAGACGGCGCTGCTGCGTCGAGTTGAACAGCGCGCTGTGGGCCGGGTCCAGGTGCAGCAGCCAGTTGTCGCCCTCCACCGAAATCAGCGTGCAGTTGGCGGCGATGCTGCCGGTCATGCCGGAAATCGGCAGTTTCGGGAACAGCTCAAGCCAGTCGGCTGCCAGCCCGGTGGCGGGCTTGGCGGCCGGCAACAGCTCGGGCTCCTTCTCCACCGCTTCGACCGCTTCGTGGGCCAGGTCGTCAAGATAAGCGAACGATGCCGGGTCGATGTCGATGTCCGGCTCGTTGTAGTCGTCATCGGGCGGCGGCTCGTCGTCACGCTCCATGGGCGCAGGCACATAAGGCGTCGCGTCGGGCACGTGCTCAATCATCTGCAATGTCACGGCGTCGGCGGCGGCTTGCCGTTGCTCTAACGACTCGACTTCAGGCGCCTCAGGCACAGGGCTCGCGGGGACCGGCGCCGGCATTGGCGTCAGATCAGGCTGCTCGGCCACGGTGTCGAGGACGGGCTCGGGAATCTCGGCGACGGATTCGGAAGCGGGCTGCGAGGACGGCTCTGGTTCAGGCTCTGCTTCGGGCTCGGCAGCAGCGGCTGGCGGCGTAACCTTCGGCTCGTTCCAGGGCAGGTCGATCTCCTCCTCAGCCTTTGGCTTAGCAGGTTGAGCATCGGGCACGGCCACCGGAGCAGGCTTGTCGATAACAGGCGCTGGCGACGGGGCGGTGACGGGGTTGGGTGCTGCGGATGCTGAACTCGCCACCGCTGTCCGGGAATCAACCGTGGCCGGGTTGATCCCCACTGACTTTAACGGCTGCGTCGGCGCGTTGTCGGCGTCTGCGGGCCGGAACGCCAGCATGCGCAGCAGCACCATCTCGAAGCCGCCTCGGGGGTCCGGCGCCAAGGGCAGATCGCGGCGACCGATCAGGCCCATCTGGTAATAGAACTGCACGTCTTCGGCGGGCAATGACTGGGCCAGAGCCAGCACGCGATCCCGATCGCCATGGCCGTTGTCGACACCTTCAGGCAGCGCCTGGGCGATGGCGACCCGGTGCAACACGTTGAGAATCTCCGACAGCACGCCGCTCCAGTCAGGGCCCTGTTCGGCCAGATGGCGCACGGCTTCAAGCAACGAGCGGGCATCGCCCTCGATCAACGCAGCCAGCACGTCGAACACCTGGCCGTGATCCAGCGTACCGAGCATGGCGCGCACATCGGCCGCCAGCACTTTGCCTTCGCCAAAGGCAATCGCCTGATCGGTGAGGCTCATGGCGTCACGCATCGAGCCATCGGCCGCGCGGCCCAGCAGCCACAGCGCGTCGTCTTCGAACGGAACGTTTTCGACGCCAAGGACGTGGGTCAAATGCTCGACTACACGCTCGGGCGTCATGTTTTTCAGGGAGAACTGCAGGCAGCGGGACAGAATGGTCGCTGGCAGCTTCTGCGGATCGGTGGTGGCGAGGATGAACTTGACGTAGGGCGGCGGCTCTTCCAGCGTTTTGAGCAACGCATTGAACGAGTGGCTGGAGAGCATGTGCACTTCGTCGATCAGGTAGACCTTGAAGCGGCCGCGACTGGGTGCGTATTGCACGTTGTCGAGCAGCTCGCGAGTGTCCTCGACCTTGGTGCGGCTGGCGGCGTCGATCTCGATCAGGTCGACAAAGCGGCCTTCATCGATCTCGCGGCACACCGAGCATTCGCCACAGGGCGTTGAAGTGATACCGGTTTCACAGTTCAGGCACTTGGCAATGATCCGCGCGATGGTGGTCTTGCCGACCCCCCTTGTGCCCGTGAATAAATAGGCGTGGTGCAGGCGCTGGCTGTCCAGCGCGTTGATCAGGGCCTTGAGCACATGGGTCTGGCCGACCATTTCGCGGAACGAGCGCGGACGCCATTTACGTGCAAGAACCTGATAACTCATTGAAAACCGTCGCGACTGGGTTGCGGAAGACCGCCAATGCTAGCGGAGCAGGGGCAAAATTGCATCTGGTGTCCGACGCTTATCGCTTTATTATGGCTGGCCTGGCTCCGCAAGACGGCTCCGCGAGATGGTTCCCCCATAAGGTTCCGCACCTGGATTCCGAAGACACAGCAGGCTTGAAGCGTCGCACTGTTACTTCGAGGGATCCGGATGCGAGTGTGGGTGAGTGGCTTGGGACTTTTGGGCGCCGTGGAGTTACTGAGCGCACCTGCTGCGGCGCAAGGCCCGCCCCTGCGTTTCGCCGTGGCCGACAGTTGGTCGATGCCGCTGATGCAAGTGGGTCCCGACGGACCTGAGACCGGCATTCTTTTCGACATCATGGAAAGCCTGGCCCGGCAGATCGGCCAGACTGCCGAATATCGCGTGTATCCACGGCTTCGGGTGCAGGCGGCGACCGAGCGCGGTGACGTCGATGTGCGCTGTTACGCCGCGCAATCCTGGTTGCCGGACATGTCGGGCGACTACACCTGGAGCCTGCCACTGCTGACCCAGCGCAACGTGCTGGTCGGCAGTGCCTACGACACCGCACCCTTTCAGTTGAGCGCGATTCTCGGCGATCACATCGGCACCGTGCTGGGCTATGCCTACCCGGTGCTGGACCCACTGTTCGCCACGCGCGATTTGATCCGCGAAGACGCCAGACTCC
The DNA here is from genome assembly GCF_059418765.1 of Pseudomonas sp. GW821-FHT07F05. NCBI lineage: Bacteria > Pseudomonadati > Pseudomonadota > Gammaproteobacteria > Pseudomonadales > Pseudomonadaceae > Pseudomonas > Pseudomonas sp. GW821-FHT07F05. The sequence goes on along the minus strand of NZ_JBWKQL010000004.1, from coordinate 104,290 downwards.
AGGAACAGGTCCTGCAAAAGCTCTCGGCCCATCGCTACCGATACGCCGTGGACACCCAGTGGTCGCTGGACTGGTACAACCGCGACCAGAAAGCCGACGAGAAGCTCAGGGCCGTGTGGATCATCGATGAACAGCCGGTGGGTTGCGTCGCCCGCAACGACCCGAGCGTACCCGCGCAACGCATCATGCGCACGCTGCTGAGGATGAAGATGTCCGGGGAGATCGAGCGGATTGTCGAGCGGTATCAGGTGCATTCGGGCAACCCCGACGACCCGTATTGAGGCTGCGCCGCTTTCCTGTTGTGAGACTGGCTGCGACTTTCGATTGTGGGGCTGGCGCCGATCGTAGGACCGGCTTTAGCCGGGAAAGCGTCACGCGTCACACCGCAAATTGGATGTCGCCTGCACTGGCCCTTTCCCGGCTGATGCCAGTCGCACTGGGGGGCGCGCCCATCGCTGTAGCAATCCCGTCATATTCCCTCGCTAGGCTCCGGCGACACATGTTGTAACAACTCGACCTGCGAGCGCCCGCCATGACCAAGAAACCGGAAGATCCCGCACAGGCTTCGGCCCCCCAGACACCGGTGGATGGCAGCCGTCGACGCTTCCTCGGCGGCGTCGCGGTACTGGGCGCCGGCGCGACCCTCAGCGGTGTGGTGGGCGCGGCCGAAGCAGCCCCTGAAGGCAAGCCTGCGACGGACACCCTGTTGACCGGCCCGGCGCTGGACAAAGCGCTGCAGGACAACATCAAAACCATCGTGGTGATCTACGGCGAGAACCGCAGCTTTAATAACCTGTTCGCCAATTTCCCGGGCGTTGAGCACCCTCTTTCAGCCGTGAAAGCCGAGCAATACCGCCAGCGCGACCGTGACGGCAAGGTCCTCGACAGCCTGCCGCAGTGCTGGGGGGGCGTCTGCCAGATCGGCCCGCAAAGCGTCGACGGCGTCACCTACGCGACGGGCGTGCAGTATCAGGAAAACCTGCCCAACGCGCCCTTCCCCCTCAAAGGCCCGAGCGGCGAAGACCTGCCCCTGAGCGTCGTCACCCGCGACCTGTGGCACGTGTTCTATCAGAACCAGATGCAGATCAACGGCGGCAAGAACGACGCCTTCGTCGCCTGGGCGGATTCCGGCGGTCTGACCATGGGCTACTACGCCCAGACCCAATATTCCCTGCGCCTGTGGGACGTCGCCAAAGAGTTCGTGCTCTGCGACAACTTCTTCCAGGGCGCTTTCGGCGGTTCGTTTCTCAACCACCAGTACCTGATCTCGGCCCGGGCGCCCTTCTACCCGGACGCGGTGAACTCCCCCGCCAAGTCACAGATCGCCGTGCTGGAAAGCAGCGATCCGCTGGACTACCGGCTCAAACCGCTGGAGAAATCACCCGCCAGCGCCATGACCGGCCCGCCGCAATTCGGCCCGAGCGCGTTGACGCCGGACGGTTATGGCGTCAACACCATGGCCCCGCCCTACTGGCCGACCTGGCTGCGGGACAAGGAAAAGCCGGATTACTCACAGCCGGGGCTGGCCAACGTGCTGGTGCCGCAAACCCATGACCACATCGGCGACAAGCTGTCGAAGAAGAACGTCGACTGGGCCTGGTACGCCGGCGCCTGGCAGGTGACGCTGGACGAGTACAAGGACTCGACCGGCATTCCGAAGATTCCGAACTTCCAGTACCACCACCAGCCGTTCAACTACTTCAAGCAGCAAGGGCCGGACAATCCGGCAGAGCGCAAGAAGCGACTGCGCGACGGTGGCCTGGGGGATGAATCCAGCACCAATAAATTCCTCGCCGACGCCGAGGCCGGCAAGCTGCCCGCGGTGACCTTCTACAAACCCCAGGGCAACCTCAACATGCACGCCGGTTACGCCGACGTGGCTGCGGGTGATCGACATATTGATCGCGCCATCAAAGTGCTGCGCAACAGCCCGCAGTGGAAAAACATGGTGATCGTCATCACCGTCGATGAAAACGGCGGCTGGTGGGACCACGTCGCGCCGCCGAAGGGCGATCGCTGGGGACCGGGCACGCGGGTGCCGGCGATTGTCATCTCACCGTTCGCGCGCAAGGGCACGGTCGACCACACGGTGTACGACACTGCCTCGATACTGCGTCTGATTACGCGGGTGCATGGTCTGGAGAAACTGGAAGGATTGACCGAGCGCGACAACGCCATGGCGGCACGGGGTCAAACGCCGATGGGTGATCTGAGCAACGCGCTGCAGTTTCCGGTGTAGCTCGTTCCAGTGTAGCCGCGCGCGCAACCATCGCTGGCAGGTGGGCTGATCTTATATGTAATCAAGCCGCCTGCCGACCGCCGGGCTCGTTCGGCAAGCAAACCGTTAGCACCGCCAGCACCACCGCGACCCCCGCAATCACCCCATACACCGCAACGAACGAACCGCTGACGCTCGCCAATAGCCCGGCGCAGTAATTTCCGAGCATGCCGCCGACGCCTTGCATGATGTTGGCGATGCCGAAGATGGTCACGGCCAGCGCCGCACGGGACGCCATCTTCGACACGTACGCCGGGATCAGTCCGAAGATCGGGTAGAAGGCCACGGCGAACACGACGCCTGCCACGAGCGGCCAGTAGCCGGTCGGCGCGATGACCAGAATCAACGCCGCCGTCGCCACGCAGACGTACACCAGCAACATCGCCGCCCGCAGGCCGATGCGGTCCGACAACGCGCCGAGCGCCAGGCCGCTGAACATGCCGACGAAACCGATGCTGGCCCAGATCTGCGCGGTGTACTCGACGCCGAAATGCAGCTCCGTGCGCAAGTAGGACGACAGGTAGTTCTGAAAGGGAAAGGTCGAGAAGCCGATCAGAAAATTCATCGACCAGACTGCGTACACCCAGCCCTGCAGCGCCTCACGCAGAACGCCTCCACGTGGCGCGCCATCACTGGCACTTTCATCGTTGCTCATAAAGAGCAGCGCACGTTTGAAGACCAGAAACACGCCGACGGCCAGCACGACCGTGATCAGCCCAACGATCCACCACACCGTGCGCCACTCGCCCTGGGGCGCATAAAACGGCACCAGCAGGCTATTGATGAACACGCCGTAACTGGTGCCGCTCGACACCAGCCCCATGGCCATGCCGCGGTACTTGTAGGGCACGGCGCGCGCGATCACGTCGACCATCGGCACGAATACCGTCGCCGCCGTGCCAGCCAGAATCGTCAGCAGCAGACCGATCAACACCACGTTCTGTGCCAGGGGCATAAGGAGCAAGGCCAGCGCACACACGGCGCCCGATCCGAAAATCACCCAACCGCCGCCAACGCGAGGCGTCAGCCATGCCGCCAGCAACGCACTGGCGAGAAACCCGGCCTGCCCCGCTGCGGTGATGGTGCCCACGTAGGCGATATCGAAGCCCAGGCTGGCGCGCATGTCCGGCACCAGTTGGGCAAAGAGGTAAATCCCGAAACCGTATGTCGCGGCCACGAGACCGGTAAGCAGTAACACAATCAGTGCGTTGATCCGCATCGTCGGCATCCTTGCTGAAGGCCGTCGCAGACGCGGCGGCACAGGTCGACCCGGAGCATCTCGTCTGGATCAAGCAAAGGCTAGCGCAAAACGTGAGGGTTACTGGCAGGGAAACGCGTTTTTCAACGCCGCGACGACCAGCACGGACTCATTCAGATGCAGACTCTCGGGATGCGCCTGCAAGGACTGCACAATGATGCGCATCGACTGAATCATCGGAATACCGCCCTCGGGCACGCACACCAGTCGGGGCAATCCGCCCGCTTCGTGGAACAGGTCCAGGGTGTCCATCGTCGCTTGCAGCACCCCGACGCAATGGCCGACACCCACGCCGTTCTGCGCCACGGCGCCGCTCATGCTGCTGATCCCGTCCTGGCATTCAAGCAGCAACTTGTTGCCGTCCGCCAGAGCGCCAGCGCTGACGCACAACGCGAATAGCGCCGACGCGGCCGCGATGGACTTCCTCATCAGCGTAGCCACAGTTCCTTCACCGAATGATCCGACGCCTTACGCACCACAAGGCTGGCGCGCTCGCGGGTCGGCAGGATGTTTTCCAGCAGATTGGGACGGTTGATGTCGTGCCAGATCTTGCGCGCCGCGTCCGGGGATTTCTCCGGCGGCAGGTCGGCCAGCTCGCGGAAGTAAGCGCCTCGCGCGCGAAACGCGGTGCGTTGCAGCATCAGAAAACGCTCAACGTACCAGCGCTCGATGTCGCCTTCTTCGGCGTCCAGATAGATCGAGAAATCGAAGAAATCCGAGACGATGCTGCCCGGCTTCTGCCCGTCGTTGCCCTCGGTCTGCAGCACATTCAGCCCTTCGAAAATCAGAATGTCGGGCTGGCTGACCTTGAAGAACTGGTCCGGGACGATGTCGTAGCTGATGTGGGAATAGACCGGGGCGGTGATTTCCGGCGTGCCGGCCTTCAGGTCGGAGAGAAACTTGACCATGCGCTTGCGATCGTAGCTTTCCGGAAAACCCTTGCGGTGCATGATGCCGTCGGCGACGAGCCGGGCGTTGGGGTGCAGAAAGCCGTCGGTGGTGATCAGATCCACCCGGGGATGATCCGGCCAACGCGCCATCAGCGCCTGCAGCACCCGGGCGAAAGTGCTCTTGCCCACCGCGACGCTGCCCGCCACCGCCACCACATAGGTCTGACGTTTGGCAGGGCGTCCGAGAAAGGTGTCCTTGATGCTGTCGAGGTTGCGTGCAGCACTGACATGCAGATTGATCAGGCGCGACAACGGCAGGTAGATGTTGGCGACATCCTCCAGCGAGATGTCCTCATTCACGCCTCGCAATGCGGCGAGGTCTTCTTCGGACAACGTCAATGGCGTACTGGCGCGCAGCCCCGCCCACTCCGCGCTGCTCATTACCAGATAGTCATCAGGGGCCATCAATCGCGTTCCAGTCAGGTGTCCGTATCGACAATGGTGCGAAGACTATCGTATTGATCCAAATGGAGGGCAGATTTATTTGGGTCTGTCGGGGCGATTGGCTTTGCGCCGAGTGTCGAGGGCCAGACGATACGGTGCCGGGTTCGGCTTGCAGAATCTGGCTGAAACGCCTGAAACCGCTTCTGAGAAACTGAATGGCGGCCCTGCCGCAGAACCTGACATCAGGGCCCGCAGACCTCTTTAATTCGTCCCGAAAAACCTACCTCAGGCTAGGCTGTACGGTGAGATTTCCAATTGATGAGGGGAACACCGTATGCAATTGCTATCAGCTGAAATCAAGCTTCTGCTCGCCCTTCAGGCAGGACAGTCTGTGGTCAAGGGTGACGATGTGCACACACTTCGCCAGTTGATCACCAAGGGGTATGCAGTGAGTAAGGATGCTTCTGATGAAAACGGGGACGAGTTCATCGAAGTGCGCCTGTCGCCATCAGGCCGGGAGGTTGTGAGCGACCTATATACAGACGAATGACAGTCCAGCGGCCTGAGCGCGAGGTGAGAGCATGATTGCAGGACAGCTTGTAATGAGACTTCTGGGATTCCAGCCCCGCCTTTGCTTCCGGCCAGAGTGGGACCATTCTAGCGGCAGTCGTCAGGAACTTTACGGCCTTAACTCTGTGATTCAGCGTGGGTTGGCAACGGGCTGGTCGGATTAAACTGACCAGATTGGGCGCATGTCAATTCTTGGGTGGGGCGCGGCATGATGCCAAACGCGGACTATGTGAGTCACCATTGCGATAGCGCTAGCTCGTCCGCCCGCCCCCTACGCTGGAAACGCACCTAAGCATTTGCCAGCGCAGGCATCTCGTACCGACTGACTGAATTAGCTGTAGTGTGAAATCACACCCTTCAGGTGATCGGAGAAGCTATATATATATCGTCGACCGAATCAATTGCATGCCGGGTTTCGTTTTTCTCGCGATCAAAAATACCTATGTACTTTTGACTCCGATTGAAATGTAGCCGGCATATGGGTTTCCTATTGTTGTCGTCAAGCAGGATGCCGAAATAGCTCTGCGTATCCCGGTGCACAATGCGCTTGGCGTCAACGACCGATCTCACGATAGCTTTAACGACATGGAAACCTTCCAGTTCTTCGAGCGTGGTTTGAACCCGATCGTCCTCTGTCTCTTCCACCGTTTCACTCGCTGGATTGCTATCAACAGGGGCCATCGCGAATGTCGGCTGGATCGGACCACTGATGGCGGACTTAAGCCGGTCATTGACTTGATCGCCCAAGAACTGCGCAGCAGCCTTTCGCGTCAACACTGCGAATTGCTCACGAACTTTCTGGGTGATGATTCCTTCGTAAACACGGGCCGCGAAAAACTTAACAAATTCATCGTCAGGTTTGGTGAATTGAGCGGCAATCTCCCTCTTAATCTGGCCTACGTACTTCAGCTCCCCAGCCGCGCTGATGATGGAGTCCACGTCAAAAGCGGATTTTGTGAGCTTCTCCAGCTCGGGCAGGGCGTGTTCGTCGAGATCGAGCAGATCCAGCTCCAGAAACGGCTTGTCGTCCATTTTATTGGGCGCGTCGAGGTCGGTATAAAACCGGTAGACCCGGCCGTTGGTGAGTATGGAAATTCGCGCACTGGTGACGTGGAAGTAGCGAAACAATTGACTGGCATGATTGATATGAAGGGGTTCGCCGATTTTTTTGCACTCGATCAGGATTTGCACCTCGCCATTTTTCATAATGCGTAATCGATTTTCTCCCCTTTTTTGGTTCCAACATCGCAGATGTATTCTGGGACTACTTCCAGCGGATCAAATACATCATATCCAAGCACAGAATTGATGAACGGCATCACAAATGCTGTCTTGGTTGCTTCCTCAGTCTGGATGGCAGCAGATTGCTGCTGGATTTTGGCCGATAACGCGTTGACTCTCGCTAGAAATTCCATAGCTCGCTCCTTGCTCGGGAAAATCAGAGTAGTACCAAGACCCCATACCGGCAATTCAAAATCAAAACGAAATTTTCAGAATCAGAGACGTCTTTCACGAACGCCACCACAGTCCTACAAAGCGCGATCACGCGCTGGCTAAAACTCAGCGCAAAACAAGCTCAAAGGCTTACAAGCCGTGATCATTGCAATTCCTTCAGATGGAACCCGCGCAAAGACTGGATCACCATGAAACAGGTCTGTTGCAGTGGATTGGAAGGAAGATTCCGGAAAAATGAAAACGTTGGGCCGGGGGAACGCAAATGACGCAGACAGTCGCATCATGCGCGGTGCAGTGGGAATTACTAAAAGCAGAAGAAACGGCGGAATCTAGAGAGGAGAGCGTTATGGAGGCAACCCCACCAGCCACACCCCGGCACACAATGTTCCCGCTGTGGCTGCTGCCTTCCGGCTCTGACCAGGTTCACGGGTAATCGTTGCGGGGGCTCTAGGGCAAGGGTTTGAAGGTAGTGGGGTTGCCAGATATCTATCGTGCGTATTCATTGCACGGGCAGTCAAAACTCTGAGGTGTAGCCAGCATTGTCACACTTTGCTGTCACACATCGGTGTCACACACATGGCATATCTGATCCGTCGCGGAGCCTTCTATTACCTGAATCTCCGGCTGCCCAAACACCTGTTCCCAAGGTGTCACACCTTACGCCTGAGCTTGAACCTGACGACTCGACAAGCTGCAACATTTGTTGCCGCCTCAATTGCTCAGCAGGTGCATCAGCACTTGTCCACCCACCCTACAGAGCCTCTCGAAACGCTTCGCACGCTGTGCATGAAATGGCGTAGTGCAACCCCTACGCCTCCTTCGGCAAACGCTCCAGATTACACAATGAAGCGACTACCGAAGCAGGCTTTCCGAGGCCCAATGCTTGGCGAGCTTTCAAAGAAGTACCTAAGTGAAGGAAAAGCGGGAGGAACGTGGCGAGAAGTCAGCACGCACGAGGTTGAACGGGCATTGCGAGACTTGTTCGAGCTCATGGGGGACATGCCTGCTGGTGCATTCGACGCGCATCAAGCCCGACTCTTAAAGGAACGCTTAGGCCGGTGCCCCCAATACTTCGCTCTGCTGCCACAATTCAAGGGCAAGACGTTAATCCAAGTGATTGAGTCCGGCGTCACATACAAGACCATCACTGCCGTGACCGTGAATAACCGCCTTCGCAAGCTCTCGGCGTTCATGAACTGGTGTAAATCCAATGGCTACGTTGCGGAGAATCCGCTGATGGGGATCAAGGTCATGACGGGCGCTGCCAAGGACGCTCGATTGTCGTTCGAATCAGCTGACCTAACGGTCTTGCTCGATTTGGATGCGCTTATGACTGAGGCCCGCAAGCATCCGTGGCGCTTCTGGCTCCCCTTGCTTGGAAGGTTTACAGGCGCTCGATTGGAAGAGCTATGCCAACTGCGTATCGATGACTTCATCCAGTTTCAAGGCATTCCGTGCATCCGTATCGATGACAGCAACGAAGGCCAAAATCTGAAGAACTCCAGTAGCCGCCGCACGATACCCCTTCACCCATCTATGGTCGAACTTGGCATCCTGCGGCATGTTGATTCAGTCAAAGCCAGCGGTGCAGATAGACTGTTCCCTGAACTTGAGGCTGTGCGAGGAAAGCTTGGTCATGCCCCCTCCAAATGGTTTGGCAGGTACAAGACGAAACGCGGAGTCACCGATCCTCGCAAGACCTTCCACAGCTTCCGTCACTCGTTTATTGACGACCTACGGGATGCAGGGGTTCAAGACTCGTTGATCAAGCGGATGGTGGGACATGAGGACGGCTCCGTCACCTTCGGTATCTACGGCAGCAGGATACCAATCAAGGCAATGAACGAGGCATTAAGGCACATCAATAACCTCCGATAAACTCCAGAAAAGTACAGTGAAATTGCCCGCTCACTCGACTGCCCCACCTCACACAAAACGGTAAACCCAATGATTACGAGGCGAATTGATGGTCTGGACTAAGCAAGGGGCGTTCTTCACCGTGAAAACCAGTTTTCAAAACGCGGCAACCGAAAATGTCAACCCATAGGGGTTGCTTTTCGTCTGAATTCGTGTAGTATTAACGACCTGCCTCAGTGGGCAGAACAGATCGCCGAGAAACCTCTACGTGGCCAGTGCTGAAAATGCATGAAACCGCAGGAGGTTTTTTAACGCCTGATTTGTGGCTGATCACCATTTGACGATCACAGCAAACCATGAGAACTGCCATGACCATTGCGAAGCAATTGAATACCAACATGAGGTTAACGACATCGAATAGCTAAGTTCCTGACCCTCCGAGTGAGAAGAATGACGAGCCTCCGATGCCGACCGTGAGTCGGTTTTTTATTGCCCATTTTTCAACCAAACGGAGGTAAACCATGCAACAACACAGCATCAATGACTTCACCCGAACCATTTACGTCTTGCCCAGCGCCGCTGGAATCCACCTCGACTACAGCCTTGGTGAGGAGATTCCACTCTTCGCCCCATTACCGACAGATACTTTGGTATGTGGCGTAGGCTACAACTCGATCAGCAGACGTAAAGCAATTGGCCTGACCTACCACGCAACCACATGTCGCGCTTACAGGCGCTGGATTGACATGCTTCGTCGCTGCTACGAATCAGATGCTCCGGCATATTCGGGATGCACAGTATGTAGGAAGTGGCATGACTTTCAAGAGTTTGCTGACTGGTTCACTGCTCAGCCCTATGCGAATGAGCCGGACGCGGAGCTGGACAAAGATATTCTCGACCCACTCAACAGAATCTACTCACCCGAATTCTGTTCACTGGTTCCCAGGCTGATAAATCAGATGTTTCGAGACACCCGTAGTCAGCGCGGCAGACTGCCGATCGGAGTGAAAGAAGGGCCAAGGCGCAAGGGCTTTACTGCACGCATCTCAAGATATGGTAAACAGGTTCATCTCGGCACTTATGGGGATGTCTTTAGTGCTTTCGAGGCTTACAAAGAAGCATTTTCGGCATACTGCTCTGAAATCGCGGATAAGTACGAAGGGATGGTTGACCCTCGTGTGCTTGAACGCCTTCGTACCTGCTACCGGCATATCCACGACTGATCCACACCACGCTCTACCGCAGGCTGCTCCTTAGCCTGCGGCAAACAACACCAATGAGGCCAACGCCTATGAAATGAACTGACACAGGAGAGAACTGATGACCACGCTCGTCCGCAATAACGCACTTCCCCACGCCGCATCATCTACCGACATCCGTCGCACACTAACCAAGCTCCGAACCGCTACAGTCGACCAATTCGTCGTCGACAAGGCCACTGGAGAGGTCTTGGGCAGCTACACCACTCATGATCTTGATCCGATTCCTTACGAGTACGAACAGCCTCAGATCAATAAAACCCGAGCGGAACATCCTTGCTATGAGCTTGATCCCGCTCTACGCCCTGATGTTGCCGAGATTGAAGTGGAGAGTTTGCCAGATGGTGTCGTTGACCTCGACGCCGAGCGCAGCAAACGCGGACCCAAGCCCAAGGTTAAATCCAACCAGCACGCGAGCCTATTCAAGATGGCATATGCTGAACACCATGGCTGGGTTGATGATTACGTTTTTGGTGCCTGCTACACCGTGGCTGGCGACAGCAAGGGGACGCTGAACGTGACCCCTTCCTACGTATTATTGGCGTGCCTTCTGGATGCGATCAGTGTCGAAATCGTAAAGCGCGTGATTCGCCTTCAGGCATTGCGCACCATGAGCGACCAGCAAGCACGGAGAATCTGTCAGTGTGCACGGCTTGCCATTGGCGGAATGGAACTCTATCTTGAACGGCATCCGCTTGTACTCCAGCAGCTACGATTCGAAGTGGATTTTGCCGCCTCGTACCGCCGAAAAGACGACATCGAGCTACTGCAAGGAATGCCGTGATTTAATTACGCTAGGATAAGAGAAGCAAACGGCCTGAGTAAGAGATCGCACCGGGTTGATGAATTACGCTCGGATATGGATGTGAAGCATTTGCAGCATGAGGCTTATGCCTCAGACCGATAGGTCTAAGCTTGAAACATCTTGACCGGAGGTGGGGGCTCAATCTTCAGAAGTGTTACTGGGGAATAATATTGATGACAATCAATTCCCCAAAAAAGGACAAGTATCACCTGTGTCGTTGCGAGACAGAGTCATCCTCAATAACTCCGTTGATTTTCTCTGCACCATGCCCTCAAGAGCGGAAAGCTCATCTGGTGTGGTTGTTATGTATTTTTCTTGATGGGGATATCCATCTGTACTGACGTACAGGTTGGAACTTCAGTGGTGCGAAGATTGACCCAAGGACCGTAGTGGACACCCCGCATTGTGGGCTGATGACTGCACAAACCCAAGCTGGGCGGAAAACTGATCGCCGTCACATCTCCCCTCCCAAGGGATGACCCCTATCGCTGGCGCAGCATAACTTGTTTGATCTGTTTGTCGATCTTCCTGTTGTGCCAATCATTGCTACGCATGGTTATGCCCCAGATGAATAGCCACAGACCGCAAGTCGGGATGCTGAGCAGCAGGTGCAAGATGTGATTGGTCTTCCTCTTCTGACTGGTCAGATAGTAGTGCTGATCGTTCATGTTCGTCCTTGTTCGGCTGGAGGTTGGTCCGAGTAATTAGTTCACGTCAGTTCTTGAGCAGATTCAACGCAACCAACCATTAGCTGTCATGGCTGTTTTCCCGCTGGGAAGCTGAATCAATGCTGACTTGTCGCCGTCCTTGGGACCTTCGATGAAATTGACCTTGGTAGCAGTTGAGATCGTTCTGCACTTACCTGACTCAATCAGGCGGCCAGCCTCATCTTCGTCCTGATCTAGAGACGCCTCAACCATCTTGGTCCAATCCCCTGCCTTGTAACAAACCATCGAACCAGCAACGAGGGTCCGTTTAGGGTAGGTGTCGGCCATCGCTGTAGATGCGATCAGAGGCAGCAGGCACAGCACGCGAGTAATGGTGTTCATCAAGCGATCCTAGAATACGGAGGTAAAGACAATAATATCTGATATTCAGATATCCGGAAAGCAGATATAGGTTGAGCAGCTACCCCGCCGTAGCAGACAGCCATGCCAAAGACGATCCATCGCACCGAACACGAAATTTTTTTGTCGATACTGAAACGACATAGGAAGGAAGCAAAGCTGACTCAGGTGCAATGCTCGAAGGAGCTAGGACGACCTCAATCGTTTATGAGCGATGTGGAAAGCGGATCACGAAGGTTAGACATCGTGCAAATCCGTGATCTATGTAGGGTCGTGGGGATCACGCTGGTGGAGCTTATCGGGGAGTTTGAGGAGCGTCTTTCCGAGGATAACCATCCAAAGCTCTAAGGGATATTTTGCTAACTCACTATCGACTCACCCTCTAGCCAGATCAAGAAGGTCATGGAGTGTTTTCCAAGGCTGCTCCGTCTGATCGTCAGCATGCTTACACCCCGGCGAGTGCGGGAACCTTTCTTCTGACTGACTCAATGGCTGAGCAACCATGCAGCCGGAGCAAACGACACTCCCCCCCATGAGCACGAAAACAGCATTCCATTCGTAAATATCCATGTGCTGCATTCTCCATGTTTGAAGCAGCAGGATAACTGTGTCTAAACCCCCTGAACACCATCGAAAACGTACATCCGAATGAGGTTTCCAAGCTGGGGTGAAAGTTGTAGCACGCCTGCAGCCCAGTAACGAAAAGGCCTGTGCTGGTCTCAGATCAAGGCGGCCACGTTGAAAGATGGTTTCTGGACGTTTCCAGACGGGAAAACCGTTCCAACTAGGCCAGACTCAGTGTTTTCTGCGTGAAGAATGCACCATGGAACTGCTATCTGTCGAAATCAAGCTTTTGCTCGCCATCCATGCTGGCCAGCCCGTTGTAAAAGGCGAGGACGTGTATACGCTCCGACAATTAATCGCTAAGGGTTACGCAGCGGGTGCGGACGCTTCTGACGAGGACGCTGACGAGTACATCGAAGTGCGTCTGACGCCATCAGGTAGGGAAATCGCAATCGACCTCTATACGGATGAGTGACGGCCCGCATGTCGATCAACAAGCATTCACTGGTCCTTTTTCAAGGAACGAGACTTGCGCCCCTTGATCCCCTTGCGTGGAGCTTCCGTCACATTCCTAAAAACGACAGTAGGGCCGGTGATGTCAGGAGATTCATGGATTTCCATCTGTAGATTCAGACCTAAAACCTCCAGCGGTTCAAACATCCGCAGGCGAGAGATCGTTTCGCCAGTGTGGCTGCGAGAATACTCACCTGAGAACACTAAGGGCTTATGCTCCTCAAGCCATTGAATGCTGCCTGTACACCTCAGCAGTGCCACAGGCACAGGGCCCTCGGCTGTATCCAGAGCGTGAGGTTCATTCAATGTGACGTTGAAATGCACCGGAACCGCTGGACCATTTATCTCCAGTGCATTCAATAACTCCGGATGGTTGCCAAGCGTCTTCGTAAAGACTTCACGCGGGGTGACGGTCACGCCGGTATTCAAATTGCGAAGCGTAAGGTTTGCTTGATCCCCGTCTAAGGCCTCGTTCAAGCTGTCTGTGCTGACTGTCGGGGGCAGTGACTCTATGCCAAATTCGACCCTATCAAGGTTACGAATCTCAGTCCGGTGAGGCATGCCGACAAGCTCTGGCCAGCTCTCGAATTCAGATGGCGATAACTTCTTGAACTCCCGAGTATCAATTGCAAAACGCTCCGCCTCCTCGATTGCGGCAGCACTGAAGCCGGACGTGGACACAGCTGTAACGCGGGAAAGATTGAATCGTTGTCTTCTGCCAACCAGCTGCTCAATCCAAGCTGCGTTGGCTGGTCCCTCTGATGGGCGGTCTCGACACTCAATGAGCCACTTGAAGTCGATAGTACCGACTTTCCCTTCGACCATTATATCCAGCTCTGCTGCTGGCCTTCCCTCAATAGTATTGCTGAGCACTCGGGGCGTGATCGTCCAGTCCGGTGGTAGCTTCAAGCTTTCAATGTATATGACGACGTTTTCTAACTGCTTGCCATCGTTCTTGGTCTTCTTTGCCATAGGTAATTCGCCTACCGGTAGGGTTATCCCTTAAAGATATACGGTTGCAAAGAGATTAGGCGTGTTCAATTGGGTACACCCTTGGGACCACTGGTCGATGAATACGCTAGCCGTGTTCAATAGGCTTGATTTAGATAATGAACACAGAGATACTGCAAGCCTCTAAACCCTAATGAACACAGGAGACAGCAAATGGCACAGGTAGCGTATCGCCGGGTATCGTCGCTGGATCAATCCACGGCTCGCCAGTTGGACGGCCAAACCTTCGACGAAGTGTTCGAAGACAAGGTGTCAGGCGCTACCACTGAACGCCCTGCATTGCAGGACATGCTTCGATTCGTCCGCAAGGGTGATTGTGTCCACGTGCATAGCATCGACCGTCTCGCACGCTCTCTTGAAGACTTGCTGTCATTGGTCAAAGGATTGATCGCAAAGGGCGTGGCCGTCAGATTCCATAAAGAACAGTTGCACTTCACCGGCGAAGCCAATCCCATGCAGGAATTGATGTTGTCCCTACTGGGTAGTGTTGCCCAGTTCGAACGCTCGATGATCCGTGAGCGCCAACGTGAAGGCATCGCCAAAGCCAAGGAGAACGGTGTCTATAAAGGACGTGTGAAGACCATCGATGATGCTGCTATCCGCACTGCAATGGCTCAGGAAGGGGCGACCTTTCGCAAGGTTGCTAAAGCCCTTGGTGTTGGCGTCTCGACTGTACAGCGTGCAATGAAAGCCTGATCTACACACATGACACCAGAGCCCGCTATGCGGGCTTTGTCGTCTCTACTCCTGAGACAACTATGATCAAACCTCAGCAATCACCACGCCGTCAGCAAGCCCAACGGGGCCGTCAGGACTTACTTTTGGATTACCCAGAGCCACGGCTTGTGAGCGAGTAACCTGCTTGATAGCTCAGGTGATGACCCCGTTTCCAAATGCCATACATTCCAACATTATTTTTGCCAGACAGATTCGAAGCTGTCAGCACAGTGCAAGGTCTCTCCGGGCGGCGGCGGAAATTCTGCCGGGGAACAGTGGTGAACCTTCTGGACGGGACCAATCGCCACCTCATCGCGCGCTCTCATGGCGATCCTAACTTCAGATCATCAGACTCAACTTTATCCGCCCGCTCAACCCACAATTCGCGAATATAAATAAGTGTACGAATCACTTCGCAATGTAGTGGAACGCTAGCCTTGAGTCAGATATTGTTTTGTCCCAACGCTCAACAAAAACCTCAAACTTAGTAAAGTCTTGTGCGTAGGTTTCTAACCACTTACATATCCCATCGCATACAGCCAGATAGAGAGTGTGTAAGTCAAAGTAGAAGGTGTCATCTTCACCTGTCTGCTGTCCTGCGGGCACATGCCCAATAGATATGGAGATTCTACGAGTGATCTTCCTTTCAACCTTCGTGGAGCTAAGGTTCGACATATGGAGCAATCCATTCCTCAGCTCCCAAAGTTCATCAGATGTAATCGATACTGATTTGAGATCGACGTATGTATCTAGCCAACGCCTGAAAACTGGCTGTTCTGCTCGGGTTTTTTCGTATCCATATTCGACATGTGCAAGGCTATCGATGCAAGACATCAATAACTTGGCAGCAGATGCGTAGAGTCTATTATTGAATAAAAGCCTGTACGCGATGATGAAATCATCGTTAATGAGCTGGGTGAAGTGGAAGTTATTACCTTCCGTATATTTAACAAGCCAATCCTCCATTTTTCCGAGTGCTCCCGTTTTCTGTTGAACATCGTCCATATCCAGAGGTGCATGGCTTGCCTCGTAATTAATTCTTACCTCCCCATCCACAACGCATGTAATAATTGATAGAGGTCTTGCTGACTGATGCTTTTCGAAGACATATTCAAATAAACGCAAATGAGTTCCTAGCCTACACATCGAATTATATTTTTCCAATGTCAAGCCAGACGGAGCTTTAGTTATTGTGGATTTCTTATAGTCCCTTGTCGCCGCCATTTTCAGAAACGAATTCTTTTCTTCGTCGGTGCCCTCTCGCTCATAGAGAATATACCCTAGATTCGTCACTATCCCTTGATTTATCAGAAGGTAAAAATTATAGATTACTTCTCTCATGTGCTGCCCCTCGCTTACTTCATCCCTTTCTACGCAGGCTCCACCTCGCCTGTCTCTCGGTTAAACATTAACCCTTCTCGCTTCAGCTCCCCAGACTCATAACGTGCTTCCTCTTCAATATGTGACCCTCATTGAACCTGCCGGAACTTAGCATCAATGTTTTGCAGGTCATTAATTCGTTCCGGCCAATAACATCATTTGCAGACTACCAACCATTGACACTGCTGAAGCTAATGTACTTAGCTAATTGCTGCTCTAGGACTAGCAAAGTTGGTTCAAACTCACGTAAGGCGGCGTCACTTTTATCCTTGAGTGCGCCCATGTGGGCAAGGTCATTTTGTAAAGGGTATGTCTGACTAGCCAAACAATTTTTATAGAAAGCTATAGCAGCTCCAAGGTCTTTTATTTCTTCTAGAGTCTTATGGATCCCGTCATTATCGTCAAACAGAAAAACAGACTCCCTGAACGCCCTTATGAAGTCCGCACCTGCTTCAGTCATGCTTTTTTTTATCTTTCCCCATGCGGCTTGATGATAATCTAGAGCAGCAATATAGATATTGAATCGTCTGTTGTACAGATCTAGCTTTATCTTGGCGCTGGCAATTTCCTTCTGAGAGCGCACTACTCTATAAGTCGCAAGTCCTATGACGAAACTTGCAACCGCCACTACAGCGACAATCCCGCTAATAATAATTGTGGCAGTTGGAGTCGGGGCAGTATTGGCAGTCTCGCCGGTGGAAACAAAAACACTACAGAAGCTGCAATACATCATGCCCTGACCTCACTCATACTGCATCTATCAGTGAAATGCTGTACTCGCCATGGGTCAGTGTTTGATGCAATTCAATGTTAGAAGCCGCAACCCATTCGCTCCAGATTCGGTCGATGTCGTCGGAGCATTGCCTTGTAAAGGATATGGTAAGATACGCTTCCCAATCCCCCCTAAGATCGAAATCGTCATAGTTAGTACCTGCCTGAAAGTCCACTGTTTCATCTACTTCTATGGTGTCTGGCTTGCCATGAGCGATGGTGTCACGAAAACTCTTCAACTCTTTGATTGTCGAGTACGGACGCTCTGAAAAGTTAGGATTCAGTCCGAGCACCTTCAACACGGTCTCGACCTTCTTGTCGAAAGCCCGCCGCTCTTTAAAATCCACAACGATTTGCTCGCCGATAAAATTCAGACGCGATTCAAAAGTGAAGGCTAACATAACGAGACAGGCAGTTATGTCGAGGGCTATACCTTGCCGTTCCCCCTTTGCCTCCATTTCTTCTATACGGGTCTTGAGGTGGTGAGCCGTATTGGATATATCGTTGTGGATGTGAACCCTCTTCTTCGCAGTCTTATGTACTCGGAGCGTTGTCGTTTCAGGCCCTTGATGCGGTAGTTTCGTCTGCAAGAGACTATTCTGTCGAGTTACTGGCTCAGAACTCGTTACACATACATTTTCCTCATCCAACCGTTTCCCATCATGATCGTCAGCAGGCCCTTCGAGACTATCGCTTTCCGATGCTTGTAACATCTCACTAAGCAACGGAGGCTTGTCAGCTGCACTCAAAGCTTCCTTCGGGGATGAGTTGGATAGAGAATTGGAAAGCATTATTGGGTAGTCGTCTTTTGTCCTCAGCACCAATATGTTGCCGAGCTTTTCCCGCTTACACTTTAGCAAGTTAGCTTTATCCACCCATTCACCTTCGGCGATTAGCAAGTTAGCCATCACCTTTGGCTCTTGATTGCTTCTATCCACAGAAGTGGGCAGAGGCACTGCAAGCCATCTATCGTAGTCAAGGGCAGCGCGTGAGGCATGCAAGCTCCCACCCTTTATATCGGATTGAATCATCACGACACCCTGAGCCATACCCGCCTGAATGCGATCACGCTTGACAAACTGTTGCGGAAAAACTTTTTGTCCAAATGGATATTCTGAAATCAGCGCCCCGCCACTCTCTAGAATATCCTCAGCAAGTTTCTTATGCTGACTCGGCGCTATCATCTGCAAACCATGGGCTAATACAGCAACGGTGTGCCCGCCCGAGTCAAGCGCAGCCCTGTGTGCCAGACCATCGCACCCTAGAGCTAATCCACTCACAATACTCCATTGATTCTCAACAAAGTACTCAGTTATTCGGCGCGTAATAACTTGGCCATGCGGAGTAGGTTCCCTAGTGCCAATTATGGCAACAGATTTCAGCGTACTGGAATGTAAGCTTCCACGGACATATAGAATGAAGGGATCATCCTTTGTTGATGACAGCAATGCCGGATAGCCGAAATCAAGTTGACTAATAATTAACGCTTCGTTCTTTTCAGCAAGCTCCACTTGCACTTCTGCTTGCTCGTTTGCCAAAGACCAAGCATCCGGATTGGACAGCGCCTTATTAAGAGATCCATTTATCCGAACTAGAGCATCAATGGGTAGCTCTTCGAAACCAGCAATGTTCGCAACCTTTTTTAATGTCGCCGGCCCAACACCCGGAAGCATTGATAGCGTCAAAAGCTTTCTTGTTGCGATAGAAACCGTCATCTGTTACCTACATTTTTTGTCAACGCGAGCAATGTTACACCAGAAGCACCCGCTGCTCGCAGAGCCGTTTCGGCATAGATCAGGGACGCTCCTGAGGTCACCACGTCGTCAATCACTACGACGTGCTTCCGAGCAAAACCAGAGTCCGGGATCGCTCTGAGATGGTCACGTACGTTTACAAAACGCTGCTCTCTGTTTAGCCCGCCATTACCGTGATGCGACAAAGCTCCAGCCCGATACTCCAAGATGTCCGGGATGAACTCGAGATTCACACCTGTGATTGGCGACTCCTCGTGCGAGGCCGCAAGCTGAGCCAGCATTGCCTCCAGACGTCGCACACGACCCGGCTTAGCAGGCACAACAGCTACTACCAACTCTCCCACGCCGAAAGCGAACAGTGGATTGCGGCCTATAACCACATTTCGGATAAACTTACGCACTGCCTGTATCCAATAGTCTGGAACTATCAGCAAATCCTTCATCCGGTGAATATCGTTGGTAACCCCATGCCAAACCACCCGTCTCTGAGCATCCCGAGAAAAATGCCGACCAAGAAAATGAATTTGGGTTGGTCTGCCACCCTGCACTAGCGGATTAAAATAATTTGCCTTCTCAAACCGCAAGCCCACATCTTGAGCCGCCGGACCGTTGAGCATTTGTAAACGCTCGGCTATTGGCAAATATTCCGCTGGCCTTTCAAGCACGCTCTGCAAGTCATCTGGGGTCTGAATGATTGCATCAGGCATACGCTCCAACGCTTTCCAGTCATCACCACGACGGGGATTCGGCCAAGTGGTTTGATCTAGCACACACCAGCATCCGGCGTCATATGCCGCCTGTATGTCAGACTTTCCATCCCCAATCAGCCAAACGTTTTGAGAAGAAACTATCCCCGCCGCTCGCATTGCAAGCGACACGCCCTCACCACTTGGCTTAGTGTGCGTCACGTCCTCAAAACCAACTATTGTGGCCCATTCGACATTGGGGTACGCGATAGTCAAAAGCGTCTCTGCGTAGTGTCTAGGCGATCTAGTAAACACACCGAGCTGGACTCGCTCATATCGCTCTTGCAACGCTAGAAGCCTAGCCTCGGAATAGACGATTCGATTCGGCAATGTACCGAACTGTGCTCGAAGCCTCAGAACATATGCCTGAGATTGCCTATTCAGAAACTCACGACCTCGGAAACGTTCGAGGTCACCGGTGCGAAGCAGGGTATCGTCAAGATCAAACAGAATCAGATCGACTGGCATTACTCGTCCTTGATGGAATGCAAAATTGGCAGACTGAAGCTACCAAAATGCCATCAGGATTAGCAAGCTAAGACGACGATGCCACCAAGTCTGTATTTACATCCAAGGCGAGGCAGCTTGGACATCAAGGATGGTCTCGTCTAGGATCGCTAGCATGGTGCACCACTTAAGTGTACCTAAACGCTGTCACACTTCGAGATTTTTGACTGAGAAAGCCTTGAGAATTCAAGGACTTGCGTTATGGAGGCAACCCCACCAGCCACACCCCGGCACACAATGTTCCCGCTGTGGCTGCTGCCTTCCGGCTCTGACCAGGTTCACGGGTAATCGTTGCGGGGGGACCGATGGGGTCACCATAACGACGCTCGCCAGTGGCGAGCCGCGCCATTGTACCGGTCTCGCGCGAAGTTACAACCTCTTGTTTCAGATTAAGATTTTGAGCGTCATCAGCCCCTCGCCGCCTGCGCGATGCAGCGGCTGAGGGGCCGAATGCGGCACAATGGCGCCTGCATTTTCACCTCCCTCCAGCAAGTGGCTCGCCCCCTGCCCGGCCCCGCCGGGGCGCAAGACACAGGAACCACCGATGCATTTCGCGCTCACCCCATACGAATCCCTCCCCCCCACGCAACAGCGCCAGTTGCTGGAGATCGAACTGCTCCCCGAGCAGATCCGTCACGTCGGCGACATTCATGGCGGTCTGCACACGCTCACTGCACGTCCCGCCGTCGACCGGCAAGGCTTCGTGCTGCTGATCGACGACATCCCCCGGGGCTTTTTCGTCCTCAAGCGCAGGTCACTGCTGCCGGACTGGGCACGTGACCGCCCGCGCATCACCACCACATTGCACGCGCTGATGATTGATAAAGGGTTTCAGGGGTTGGGACTGGGCAAGCGATGCCTGCGCGCGCTGCCAAGGTTGGCGCGAGCGTTATGGCCAGACACGGAGCAATTGATGCTGGCCGTGGAGGCCGGCAATCACCCGGCGCGCCAGCTGTACCTGGCGCTGGGTTGGCAGGATTTGCCCGAAAGCGATGCGGCTTACGCCAGCTTTGAGCGGTTGATGCTGCTCACTCTGTAACGCTCAATGGGCCAGTGACCGCAGCTGCCGAACCTTGCGGCGTCGCTCGACGTTCATCCAGTGTTCGAGGGCGGTGACGGTCATGGGCCGCGCGACGAGGAAGCCTTGCACTTCGTGGCAGCCCAGTTCGCAGAGAATTTCGTAGACGCCTTCGGTTTCCGCGCCTTCCGCGACGACGCGATAGCCGAGGCGCTTTGCCAGGTCGACGATGGCTTCTACCAGGCCTCGGTCCTTGTCATTGCTGTCGATGTTTTCCACCAGCGACTTGTCGAGCTTGACCGTGGTGGCCGGCAGTTGCCGCAGGTAGGTCCAGTTGCTGTAACCGGTGCCGAAGTCATCGATGGCGATGTCGATGTTCAATCCACGCAGTCGCTCCAGCTGCAGGCGGGTCACTTCAGGGTTGTCGCACAGGGCGCTTTCGGTGAATTCAAGCTCGAAGCCGCTCGGGTCAAGACCGCTGACTGACAAGTGCTCGAACAGCGCGTCGCTGAACGATGAGTTCGCGAGGTCGATCGCCGATACGTTCATCGCCACTTTGAAGGCATAGCCCTGGGCCTGCCAGATCGCCGCTTGCGCAACGGCCTTTTTCAGCACCCACAGGCTGAGGGAGCGAATCAGCGCGGTCTTTTCCGCCAGGGGAATGAATTCCATCGGGCTGATCGGACCCAGCATGGGATGTTGCCAACGCAGCAGCGCTTCGACGGTCACAATACGGCCGGTCGCCACTTCCAGCCTCGGCTGATACACCAGCGACAGTTGATCCGGGCTGCGCACCGCCTCGGCCAGCGCGGCCAATAGTAGAAAGGCTCGTTGCTGAGCGAAGTCCAGATGGGGCTCGTACCAACGCCAGCCCGTCGATTTGCCCCGGGCTTCGTCCGCCGCGCTGACCACCAGCCGAATCCAGTCGCGCTCATCGCAGCGGTCCAAACCCAATGGCAGCACACCGATGCCGACGTCCATCTGAATGGGAATATTGCGGCAGATCAGCGGCTGCCGAAAATGCTCGAGCAACTGGCGAAACACCCTCTCGGCCTGCTCGGGGCGGGCATGACGGGTGATCAGCGCGATGCGCGTAGGGCTGACTTTGTACAGCGCGGTGTCGGCAGGCAACTGGCTGCGGCAGTTATCGATCATGCAGCGCACCAGCTCCTGGGCAAAGCTGTAGCCCAGCGCCTTGACGATGCTGTCGAGGAACGCCGGTGCGACCATGTCCAGCGCGACCAGCGCGTATTTGCGGCGATCGTGCAACGCCTCCAGATCCTCCTCAAGACGCAGGCGATTGAACAAACCCGTGGGCTGATCGACGAAGCTGGCACTGCGCAGGTTATTAAGGCGCTTCATCACCAACTCGCCGTACATTTCCAGCATGGCCTGGTCGCGCGGATCAAGTTGCGGCCGGGGCGTGGTGTCAATGATGCACAGCGTGCCGAGGGCAAGACCATCGGCGGTCACCAAGGGCACGCCGGCATAAAAGCGGATGTGGGGCTCCCCGGTCACTAGCGGGTTATCGCTGAAGCGCGCGTCAAGCATCGCGTCAGGAACCTGAAACGCCTCATGGCTGAGGATGGTGTAGGCACAGAAAGCGATATCGCGCGGCGTCTCGCGCTCCTCAAGGCCTGCCCGTGCCCGAAACCACTGGCGGTGCTCACTGACGATGGAAACGAGGGCGATGGGGACCTGGAAATAATGGGTCACCATCGAGACGATGTGGTCGAGCACATCGTCAGCCGTCGCATCGATGAGCCCCATGTGGATGATGCGTGAAAGCCGGGAACGCTCGTTTTTGGGCAATGGAGCACTGGTGGCCATAACTGAAATCCCTTCTAGACCGCTTCGCCAACCGCTTCGCCAGTAGTATCAAAACGATATGTATAGGGAAAATAGCACCGCTTTTTGCGGTGTGCAGGGATCGCGGACAAGCGGTGAATCCCTTTCACCGCTTCGTACGGATCGCTTTTTTTCACGCACTCACATGAGTGTGCTACTGCACTTGCAGGACCTCATCGGCCTTGCCGCCCGCGCCCTGTATGACCAAATGGATGAAATGCAGCTTGGTGATGACGGCTGGCGGCAACACGAACGGATAGAAATCCGCCTGCCCCATGGCACGGGACAACTCGTTGAGCATGCCGGCAAGTTCGATCCACGCATTGACGAACGCCAGGAACGCCGGCCCGCCCGGATGCTGAGGGTCGTACAAGGTTTCCAGGGGGAACGGCTGGTAGTCGAGGTCCATGTCCCGAGCGCTCATGCCCAGGCTGAGTGCGGTGTCGACGGCATCCATCATGTGCAGGTAATGCGCCCAGGTTTCGGCCCAGTCTTCCCATGGGTGCATGGTCGCGTAGGCGCTGACGAAACTCTGCTGCCAGTCGGCCGGCGCGCCGTTCTGGTAGTGATGATCAAGAGCGTCGGCGTAGCTGGCACGGTCATCGCCGAAGAGGTTGCGGAATCCGTCCTGCCAGTAAGTGTCGGCGATCAGGCGATCCCAGTAGTAATGCCCCACTTCATGACGGAAATGCCCAAGCAGCGTTCGGTAGGGTTCGTGCATCTGCACGCGAACCTTCTCACGAATGGCGTCGTCGGCTTCTTCCACGTTGAGGGTGATCAAGCCACTGGCGTGGCCGGTGGTTGGCAGGTTGCCTTCCAGGTCGACGCCGAGGAATTCGAAGGCCAGCCCGCGCTCTTCATCCACGCTTTTCGGGATGACCTGAAGGCCGAGGGTGATCAACTGCGCCACCAGCCGACGCTTGGCGGTCTCGATCTTGCCCCAGCGCTCGGGGTTTTCCGGCACGGACAGGTCGGGGATGGTCTTGTTGAGGCTACAGGCGATGCAGAAGTCGCCGGCGTTCAGCGCCGGGAATATCCAGTTGCAGGCCGCCGCGGTGTCCAGATTGGCGCAACGACGGTAGAGCCCGGCCTGGGGCTCGTCGCTGAGACGCCAGGTTTGCGCTTCGGGGCCCGGTTCCAGCGCGGCGATCTTGCTCTGCTCGGGCAGATAACCCAGGGCCGCCGAACACGCCAGGCACTGGCTGTTGCGGAAAAACACCGACTGCCCGCAATGGCACTGCCAGACCTTGCTGTTGCGCTTGCTTTCGCCGGCGAATGGCGCCGCGATCCGTGTGCTGAGTTGCTCGAAGAACTGGAACATGGCGATATCCTGATGGGGCTGCTAGCACTAGATCGTCAAGGGTGACGGGGGTTCCGTGGGATTTTCTTACTCTTGGGTCCCGCTTATCGGCGGGACTGTTTCGCCTTCGGCGAGTTACTTGAAAAGTCGAGAGTCGCACCATCCCCAAGTAACCAAGGGTGCTTGCTCTCGGTTGGGCCCTTCCTTCGTCAGGGTTCCTTCACTCCGGCCTTGCTCCGTGGGCCCGCGCCGAACGGACATCCATGTCCTGACGGCGCTCTCGCCGCATCCATGCGGCTCGACCCACTCCGCAAGACCTGCGTTCAGCCTGCACCAAAGTCGCGTTTGGCGGTGTCTGGGATTTTTGTGCATGAAAATCAAAAGCAGATCTAGAGCGGATCAAGGGTGGATTGAGGGAAGATCAAACGCGAAGGACTTGTGGGAGTGAGCTTGCTCACGAAGAGATTGGTACATCCACCGGATTTCTAGTGTTTGAAATACAGCATTCGCGAGCAAGCTCGCTCCCACAAGGAGGAGGTGTGATCAGCAAAATTGTTGGCGCCTGAACCGGCCACTTCCCGGCTGAAGCCGGTCCTACTGAGACATTGCATGCGTCCAGTGGGATTGGCTCTGACTGTAGGACCGGCTTTAGCCGGGAAGCTGTTGATCTGCTTTGAAGCGCTTTTGATCTTCATCGCAAATGGCTCAAACACCGGAAATCGCGACTTGGGTGCAGGCTGAACGCAGGTCTCGCGCAGTGGGCCGAGCCGCATGGATGCGGCGAGAGCGCCGTCAGGACATGGATGTCCGTTCGGCGCGGGCCCACGGAGTGAGACCGAAGTGAAGGAACCCTGACGAAGGAAGGGCCCAACCAGGAGCACAAGCCCTTGGTTACTTGGGGCTTTATCAAGTAACTCGCCGAAGGCGAAACAGTCTGCCCCCAGGCAGACGCTCTTGATCTTGATCTAGCTGACCTCAACGCCATGTTGCTTAAGAAACGCCACAAACGCCTCTTCGTCGAGCACCTTCAGCCCCAGCTCATTGGCCTTGGTCAACTTCGAGCCCGCCCCCGGCCCGGCCACCACCGTGTGGGTCTTCGCCGAGACCGAACCGGACACCTTCGCCCCCAGTCCCTCCAGCTTTTCCTTCGCCACGTCCCGGCTCATCAACTCCAGCGAACCGGTCAGGACCCACGTCTGCCCGGCCAGCGGCAAGCCCTCCACCACCTTCTTCTCGCTCTGCCAGTGCATGCCGAAATCCTTCAGCTGCTGCTCGAGCGCCAACGCCCGCTGCGCATGCTCCGGGACATCGAAAAACGCCCTCACCGCCTGCGCCTGCTTCTCCGGCAGCGTCTGCCGCATATCCAGCCAGTCCGCCTTGACGACCGCCTCAAGGGTGCCGAACTTGTCCGCCAGCTTCTGCGCCGCACCCGGCCCCACCGACGGAATATTCAACTTGTCCAGCATGCCGCCCAGGGTCGCGCTTGCCGCGAACTCCGCGCCCAGATCGCCCGTGTCCTGCAGCTCCATCTGGCATTCGCCGAGCAACGCGCCGATCACGTTCTGGTTGTGCTCGTCCTCGAAGAAACTGTGAATCTCATGGGCAACTTCCAGCCCCACGTCCGGCAGATACGTCAGCACCTCCGGCAGCGCCACAATCACTCGATCCAGCGAACCCAACGACCGCGCCAATACCTTGGCCGTCTCCTCGCCCACATCTGGAATGCCCAGCGCGTAAATGAAGCGGGCCAGCGTCGGCTTCTTGCTGTCGTCGATGGCCTTAAGCAGCTTCTTGCTGGAGATCTCGGCAAAACCCTCCAGATCGATAATCTGCTCGTAGGTCAGCTTGTATAGATCGGCCGGCGAGCCGATGAGTTTCTCGTCTACCAGTTGCTCGATGGTCTTGTCGCCCAGCCCCTCGATGTCCATCGCCCGGCGCGAGACGTAATGGATGATCGCCTGTTTGAGCTGCGCGCCACAGGCCAGACGGCCGACGCAGCGATACACCGCGCCCTCGCTGATGGTTTCCTTGCCCTTGCTGCGCTTGATCAGTTGCGTGCGCTCGACCTGTGAGCCGCACACCGGGCAGGTCTGCGGGATCTCGACGGCGCGCGCGTCTTTCGGGCGGCGCTCCTGCACGACCTGCACCACTTGGGGAATAACATCGCCCGCGCGGCGGATGATCACCGTGTCGCCGATCATCAAGCCAAGGCGCGCCACTTCGTCCATGTTGTGCAGCGTTGCGTTGGCGACGGTGACACCGGCGACTTTCACCGGCTTCAAACGGGCCACCGGCGTGACCGCGCCGGTGCGGCCGACCTGGAATTCCACGTCCAGCAGCTCGGTAAGTTCTTCCATGGCCGGGAATTTATGGGCAATGGCCCAGCGCGGTTCGCGGGCGCGGAAACCCAGCTCACGCTGGGAGGCAATGCTGTTCACCTTGAACACCACGCCGTCGATTTCGTACGGCAACGACAGACGTTTCTCGCCGATGTCGTGGTAGTACTTCAGGCAGTCTTCGATGCCGTGGGCGATTTTCATCTCGCGGCTGATCGGCATGCCCCACTCTTTCAGTTGCTGCAGGTTGCCGGTGTGGGTGTCGGCGATGTCATGGGACACCTGGCCGATGCCATAGCAGCAGAATTCCAGCGGGCGGTTGGCGGTGATTTTCGAATCCAGCTGGCGCAGGCTGCCAGCGGCCGCGTTGCGCGGGTTGGCGAAAGTCTTGCCGCCGATTTCCAGCTGGCTGGCGTTCAGACGCTCGAAGCCGGCCTTCGACATGAAGACTTCGCCGCGCACTTCGAGGGTGTCCGGCCAGCCTTTGCCGTGCAGCTTCAGCGGGATATTGCGCACGGTGCGCACGTTGACGCTGATGTCTTCGCCGGTGGTGCCATCGCCGCGGGTGGCGCCACGAACCAGCGCGCCGTTCTGGTACAGCAGGCTGACCGCCAGGCCATCGAGTTTCGGCTCGCAGCTGTATTCCACCTTCTTCGAGGCAGCGGGCAGGTCCAGGCCTTCGTTGACCCGACGATCGAACTCGAGCATGTCGGTTTCTTCGAAGGCGTTGCCCAGGCTCAGCATGGGGATTTCGTGGCGCACCTGGGTGAACGCCGACAGCGCCGCACTGCCCACCCGCTGGGTCGGCGAGTCCGGTGTCACCAGATGCGGGTTCTCCGCCTCCAACGCTTTGAGCTCGTGGAACAGCCGATCGTATTCGACGTCCGGGATGCTCGGCTCGTCGAGGACGTGATAGCGGTAGTTGTGCTGATCCAGCTCAGCGCGCAGTTCAAGGATGCGGGTTTCGGCGGCTTTCATAGGTGTGTTCTCGAAATGCAAAAGAGCAGCCGAAGCTGCTCATTTGGTGATGCTTGAATCTGTGGGAGCGCCAATCAGCGACGCTGGGTCAGGGCGCGACGTTCGAACTCGACGATGCGCTGACGGTAGTGCTCGATGGTCTGCGCGGTCATGACGCTGCGCTGATCGTCTTTCAATTCCCCGTTCAGCTCATGGGCCAGTTTGCGAGCGGCGGCGACCATGACATCAAACGCCTGCTTCGGATGACGCGGCCCTGGCAGACCCAGGAAGAAGCTGACGGCGCGGGTGCTGAAGTGGTCGATATCGTCGAGATCGAACACACCCGGCTTGACCGCATTGGCCATCGAGAACAGCACTTCGCCGTTGCCGGCCATGCTTTCGTGACGGTGGAAAATGTCCATTTCGCCAAAGCGCAGACCGCTTTCCAGAATATTCTGCAGCAGTGCCGGGCCCTTGAAGCCGCTTTCGTCCCGGGAGATGACACTGATCACCAGCACTTCTTCAACGGGCGGCAGG
The DNA here is from genome assembly GCF_059418765.1 of Pseudomonas sp. GW821-FHT07F05. NCBI lineage: Bacteria > Pseudomonadati > Pseudomonadota > Gammaproteobacteria > Pseudomonadales > Pseudomonadaceae > Pseudomonas > Pseudomonas sp. GW821-FHT07F05. The sequence continues at coordinate 76,448 of NZ_JBWKQL010000004.1, read as the reverse complement.
TCCTTGTTTTCGGTGATGCGCTGGTTCGGCTTGTCGTCCGGGAAATCATCGTCGCGGGCACTGAACAGGTCAGGGCCGGCGCTCAGGTTCAGGTCGCCCTGATGCGGCTCGTCCTTGCGCTTGCCGCGTCGCGGTTCACGTTCGGCGCGCTCGCGGGGCGCTGCACTCATTGTCGGCAAGTCGTGCTCGTCGAGTTTCGGTTCTTTATGGGTGTCCAGAACGCGCGCAGGGCCCAACACTTCGGCGGACGTCGGTTCGTCGTCGTCCGGCAGGTTGGATAAGCTGCGGTCCAGTCTGAATTTCAATTTGCCCTTGCCGCCGCGCATACGGCGCCAGCCGTCAAACAGAATACCGGCAATGACAATAATGCCGATGACGATCAGCCACTCTCGCAGACCGATTTCCATGTAGTCCCGTGCCTCTAATAAAATTCTGAAAATTAAGGGCGTCAAACCCCTTTAAAACGTGGAGCCAACTCTATGTTCTGAATGGCCTTTTACCCACGCGAAATGGAAAAGTGGACATTAAGCTAGCACGACCAAAGGCAACTTTACACCGTCTGTTACATCTGGCAGGTCACAAGCATCTGTCACGCTGCGGCGGTGGTTCCTGTACTGGACGCCCGTGCGCCACTTTTCCCTGCAAATCTGCATGATCGCCACGCGATCAACTGCGCATCCCGCTATGACTCCACCAGCGCCATCGCCTCCTCTACGTCCACTGCCACCAGCCTCGAACAACCCGGTTCGTGCATGGTGACGCCCATCAACTGGTCAGCCATTTCCATGGCGATCTTGTTGTGGGTGATGTAGATGAACTGCACGGTCTGGGACATCTCTTTGACCAACCGGGCGTAGCGCCCCACGTTGGCGTCGTCCAGCGGCGCATCGACTTCGTCGAGCATGCAAAACGGCGCCGGGTTGAGTTTGAAGATGGCAAAAACCAGCGCCAGCGCGGTCAGGGCTTTCTCACCCCCGGACAGCAAATGGATCGTGCTGTTTTTCTTGCCGGGAGGACGCGCCATGATCGTCACCCCAGTATCGAGTAAATCTTCGCCCGTCAGTTCCAAATAAGCGCTGCCGCCACCGAAAACTTTTGGAAAAAGTGCCTGAATTCCGCTGTTTATCTGATCAAAGGTCTCTTTGAAGCGGTTACGGGTTTCCTTGTCGATTTTGCGGATCACGCTTTCCAGCGTGTCCAGCGCTTCGACCAGATCGGCGTCCTGGGCGTCCAGATAGCGTTTGCGTTCTGACTGCTGCTGATACTCGTCGATCGCCGCGAGGTTGATGGCGCCCAGACGCTGAATCCGCGCGGCGATGCGTTCCAGTTCTTCTTCGGCGTCTTTCTCGTTGGCTTCGGCGGTCAGGGTCGCCAGCACGCCATCCAGGTCGTAGCCGTCTTCGTGCAATTGCTCCTGAAGCGCCTTGCGTCTTACGGTCAGGGTCTGCCATTCCAGGCGCTGCTGCTCCAGTTGCCCACGCAACAGCGCCGATTGCTGCTCGGCCTGGTTGCGACGTTTCTCGGCCTCACGCAGTTCGCGGTCGGCGTCTTCCAGGGCGTTCTTGGCGGTACGCATCTCTTCGTCGACGACCATGCGCTTTTCCAGCAGCTCTTCGAGCTTCATGCGCAGTTCTTCAAGCGGCGCGGCGCCCTCCTCCAGGTTCAGGCTCAGCTGCTCGCGCTTCTCGGTCAGGCGCTCGGATTGCATCTCCAGCCGCTCCAGGGCCTGGCGCGTGGAATCATGCTGCGCACGCAGCGAACCCAGGCGCACGGCCAACTGATTGGCGTGATCCTTATGCTGGCGTGCTTCCTGACGCACCCGGTCCAGGCGCTCGCGCAGGCTGTCGCGCTGGGCCAGCAGCAACTCGCGCTGTTCAGTGTCCAGCGCCATGCTGTCGAGGGCGTCCTGCAATTGCAGGCGGGATTCGCCGAGGGTTTCCTGCTCCATGGCCCGCTGTTCGGCGAGCTCGGTCAATTCTTCGTCGAGCCGCGTGCGGCGCAGGGTCAACTGCTCGACCTTGGCTTTGGCGGCGGACAACTGCGCCTTGAGTTCGCTCTGCTGACGGGCTTCGTCCTGCAGGCGACGGCGCAATTGCTCGCGGTTGTCTTCCTGGGTGCGTTGCTGTTCGCGCTGGGTCGACAGTTGCTCATCCAGCGCCGCCAACGTTGCTTCGCGTTCTTCACGCTCGGCTTCCAGACGCTGCAATTCCTGACCCCGCGCCAGCACCCCGCTTTCGGCCTCGCTGGCGCGGCGCACACGGAGAAAATCCCGACCGACCCAGTAGCCTTCGCGGCTGATCAGGCTCTCACCGGCGCCCAGTTGCCCGCGCAGCGCCAGCGCATCGTCGAGGGTTTCAACGGGTTTGACCTGGCCCAGCCAGTGGGTCAGATCGACCTGCGTATCGACCTTGTCCAGCAGGCTGCCAGGGATGCGCGTGATGTCAGCGCCGGGACTCACCAGGCGCAGGTCGCCCTGACTGAATCCGGCCAGATCGAGACCGGCGAAATCATCCACCAGCACCGCGTGCAGATCGGCGCCCAGCACGGTTTCCACGGCCATTTCCCAGCCGGCCTCGACCCGCAGCCCTTCGGCCAGACGCGGACGCTCGCTCAGTTGATGGTCGCGCAGCCACTCGGCGGTGCCGGTGCCGGGATCGAGTGCCGCCTGTTGCAGGGCTTCCAGCGACGCAAGCCGGCCGTTCAACCGCTGCAGATCGCCTTGGGCCTGTTGTTGCGATTGGGTGGCCTGTTGCAGATCGACGCGCAGTTGCTCAAGGCGCTCGATCAGGTGTTCTTCTTCGGCGGTCAGTTCTTCAAAGGCCATGTCCCGCGCGGCGAGGTCTTCGCTGAGCTCGAGAATTGCGGCGTCTTCGGGGTCCGCCGCGAGCAATTGGCGCTCTTCCCCCAAACGCCGCTGACGCTCGGCCAGTCGTTCCAGGCTGGTTTCCAGCTGCTGAATGCGCGATTGCTGCACTTCCGCCTGACGCCGGGGTTCGGCGGACGTGAGGTTGAAGGCGTCCCACTGTTCCTGCCAGCCATGCATGGCGGTTTCGGCGTCTTCCAGCGCGGCGGCAGATTCTTCGGCGGCGGCGAGGGTGATCTCCTGCTCCGGCTCGAGCATTTCCAGCTCTTCGCCGAGGGTCGCCAGCAGCGTGCGGTCGTGACCCAAGTGGGATTCGGTTTCCAGGCGCGCACGCTCGGCTTCGCGCAGGTCGTCCTGCAACTGCCGCAAGCGTTGCTGACCGTGCTGAATGCTCTGCTCGACCCGGGCGATGTCGCCGCCCACGGAGTAGAAACGCCCCTGCACCAGGTTGAATCGCTCGGACAGGTCGTGATGACCGTCGCGCAGGCGCTCGATGGCGGCGTCGGCGCTGCGCTGGTCGGCGACCAACGACTCGAAGCCGACTTCCTGATTGCCGATCACCGATTCCCGCTGCGCCACCTGCTCGTTCAGCGCCTGCCAGCGCAGCGCCGACAGTTGCGCCTTGAGCTGACGCTCTTCGGCCTTGTATTCCTGATACTTCTCGGCGGCCTGGGCCTGACGCTGCAGACGCTCCAGCTGCCGACCCAGTTCTTCGCGCAAATCGGTCAGGCGCGCCAGGTTCTCGTGGGTGCGGCGGATGCGGTTTTCGGTATCGCGACGGCGCTCCTTGTACTTGGAGATGCCGGCGGCTTCTTCGATAAAATTGCGCAGGTCCTCGGGCTTGGCTTCGATCAGCTTGGAGATCATGCCCTGCTCGATGATCGAGTAGCTGCGTGGGCCCAGGCCGGTGCCGAGAAAGATGTCGGTGATGTCGCGGCGACGGCATTTGGTGCCGTTGAGGTAATAGCTGTTCTGGCTGTCGCGGGTCACTTTGCGGCGGATGGAAATTTCCGCGTAGCTGGCGTATTCGCCGACCAGGGTGCCGTCGGAGTTATCGAAAACCAGCTCGATGCTCGCCTGGCTCACCGGTTTTCGGCTGGTGGAGCCGTTGAAGATGACGTCGGTCATCGACTCGCCGCGCAGGTTCTTGGCCGAGCTTTCGCCCATGACCCAGCGCACCGCGTCGATGATGTTGGATTTGCCGCATCCATTGGGGCCGACCACGGCCGCCATGTTGCTGGGGAAGTTCACCGTCGTCGGGTCGACGAACGATTTGAACCCGGCCAGCCTGATGCATTTGAGGCGCATGAATCAGCTGGCCGCCAGGGCAGACAACACCGATTGGCAGCTGCGCTCGGCGTAGCAGGTCAGCACGTCGCGGATCCGCGCCAGATCCCGCGCTACCACCGCTTCGAGCAACTGGCCGAACAGGGTCAGGTACTCGCTCATTTCCGCCTGGCGTTGATCCAGGGCGAGGAAATAGAAACGGCTCATGGAGGGCTGCAGGTTCTCGACGGTCTCTTCCAGGTACGGATTGTTGGCGAACGGATAGGCCGCGCGCATGACATTGAAGCTCTCTTCAACGAAGCCCTTCACGTCCTGGCGCTCGCAACTGGCGATGAGCCGCTGCTGAATCTGCTGGAACGCCGCGAGGTCGACCGGCTCTTTCCAGCTTCGCGCCACGGCCAGACCGAGGAGGATGTACATCTCGCTCATCAGGGCGCAGAGGCTGGTGATGTTGTGTGGGGTCAGGACCGAGACCTGCGCGCCGCGACGGGGCAGGATCACGATCAGATGGCGGCGCTCGAGAATCAGCAACGCCTCGCGCACCGAGCCACGGCTCACGTTCAGCGCGGCCGTGACCTTCTGCTCCTGAATCCGCTCCCCTGGCTTGAGCTCGCCGCGGATGATGCGCTCGGCAAGGTGGTGAGCGATCTGCTCGGCGAGGCTGTCAGGTGCCTTGAACGTCATTTCTTACCTTCAACTTCTTTGGTCGCAAACAAGCGGCGGAGTGTATCGCACTGCAGGTCTGTGGCGCAGGGCCATACTGTGGAAACTGGCACGAATTAAGCAGAAACACGGACATGTTTCTGATCACAGGCACTCAGTCGTTAGACGTTATCGTCAGGTGGGTTATCGGCCATTTCTCGAAATAATGAATTTCTTGACCTTTGAGTCAGAAATTAATTGACCCGATAGTCAGAGCTGATAGATTCATCGACATGTTCGATGACCCATCCGCCGGCAGCTGTGACCAGTGCTTATTAACGACAAGAACGAGGCGCGACCCGTGATCCAGTTTCTCCTGAACCAAGAGCTGAAAACCGAACAGGCTCTGGACCCCAATGTGACGGTGCTCAACTACCTGCGCGAGCACCTGCATAAGTCCGGCACCAAAGAAGGCTGCGCCAGCGGCGATTGCGGCGCGTGTACCGTAGTCGTTGGCGAGCTGACCACCGACGCGGCGGGCCGGGACCAGCTGAGCTATCGCAGCCTCAATTCGTGTCTGACCTTCGTGGCCTCGCTGCACGGCAAGCAGCTGATCAGCGTCGAAGACCTCAAGCATCAGGGCCGCTTGCACAGCGTTCAGCAGGCGATGGTCGACTGCCACGGTTCCCAGTGCGGTTTCTGCACGCCGGGTTTTGTGATGTCGCTGTTCGCGCTGCAAAAGAACAGCGCCGAATCCGCCTCCTCTGAAACAAAACATGCCCAGGCCCACGAAGCCCTGGCCGGCAATCTGTGCCGTTGCACCGGCTATCGACCGATTCTCGCGGCGGCCGAGCAAAGCTGCAGTCAACCGCCAGCGGACCAGTTCGATGCCCTTAAGGCTCAGACCATCGCCCGCCTGAAGGCCATCGCGCCGACGCAAACCGGCGAGCTGAACAGCGGCGACAAGCGCTGCCTGGTGCCGCTGACCGTCGCCGATCTGGCGGATCTCTATGACGCCTATCCCCAAGCCCGGCTGCTGGCCGGCGGCACCGACCTGGCGCTTGAAGTGACGCAGTTCCATCGCCCGCTGCCGGTGATGATCTACGTCGGCAACGTCGCGGCGATGAAGAAGATCGAGCACTTCGAAGACCGCATTGAGATCGGCGCGGCGACGGCCCTCACCGATTGCTACGAAGCACTGAGCCGCGAATACCCGGATTTCGGTGAACTGCTGCACCGTTTTGCATCGCTGCAGATCCGCAATCAGGGCACCCTCGGCGGCAACATCGGCAACGCTTCCCCGATTGGTGACTCCCCGCCCCTCCTCATAGCGCTGGGCGCGAAGATCGTGCTGCGCAAGGGCGAACAAACCCGCACCCTGGCGCTGGAGGATTACTTCATCGATTACCGCGTGACCGTGCGTCAGGAAAGCGAATTCATCGAGCGCATCATCGTGCCCCGCGCCAATCCCCGGCAGACGTTTCGCGCGTACAAGGTGTCCAAACGGCTGGACGACGACATCTCGGCGGTCTGCGCCGCGTTCCGCGTGCACATCGAAAACGGCGCCATCGTTGACGCCCGCGCGGCGTTCGGCGGCATGGCGGCGATCCCCAAACGTGCGGCCCATTGCGAGCAGGCGCTGATCGGCCAGCCGTGGACATCGGCCACCATTGAGCGCGCCTGCGCCGCACTGGCCGAGGATTTCACCCCGCTGACGGACTTCCGCGCGAGCAAGGAATACCGCCTGCTCAGCGCGCAGAACCTGCTGCGCAAATACTTCATTGAAGTGCAAACGCCTCACATCCAGACGCGGGTGACAGCTTATGTCTAATCATCATTCAGCCAGGTCCCAGGAAGAAATGGTCGCCCTGTTTCAACAGGACCTGGCCACCGGCGTGGGCCGCAGCGTGAAACACGACAGTGCTGACAAGCACGTTTCCGGCGAAGCGATCTACATCGACGACCGCCTCGAATTCCCCAACCAACTGCACGTGTATGCGCGCTTGTCCGACCGTGCCCACGCGCGCATCGTCCGCGTCGATGTGTCGCCCTGCTACGCCTTCGACGGCGTGCGCATCGCCATCACCCACGAGGACATTCCGGGCCTCAAGGACATCGGCCCGCTGCTGCCCGGCGATCCGTTGCTGGCCATCGACAAGGTCGAGTTCGTCGGTCAGCCGGTGATTGCCGTGGCTGCCCGGGATCTGGAAACCGCACGCAAGGCGGCGATGGCCGCGATCATCGAATACGAAGACCTGGAACCCGTGCTCCATGTGGTTCAGGCCTACCGCAACAAGCACTTCGTGCTCGACAGCCACACCCACCAGCGCGGTGATTCGGCGGCGGCGCTGGCCTCTGCTCCCCACCGGATTCAGGGCACGCTGCACATCGGCGGTCAGGAACACTTCTACCTGGAGACGCAGATTTCGTCGGTCATGCCCACGGAAGACGGCGGCATGATCGTTTACTGCTCGACGCAGAACCCGACCGAGGTGCAGAAGCTCGTCGCCGAAGTGCTGGACGTGTCGATGAACAAGATCGTCGTCGACATGCGCCGCATGGGCGGCGGCTTTGGCGGCAAGGAAACCCAGGCCGCGAGCCCCGCGTGCCTGTGCGCGGTGGTTGCGCGCCTGACCGGCCAGCCGACCAAGATGCGCCTCCCGCGCATGGAAGACATGATCATGACCGGCAAACGGCACCCGTTTTACGTCGAGTACGACGTGGGCTTTGACAACGACGGGCGCCTGCACGGCATTCAGCTGGAGCTGGCGGGCAACTGCGGTTATTCGCCGGACCTGTCGGCGTCCATCGTCGACCGGGCGATGTTTCACGCCGACAATTCGTATTACCTGGGCGACGCCACGATCAACGGCCATCGCTGCAAGACCAACACCGCGTCGAACACGGCCTACCGCGGCTTCGGCGGCCCCCAGGGGATGGTCGCCATCGAAGAGGTGATGGACGCCATCGCCCGGCACTTGGGCAAGGACCCGCTAGCGGTGCGCAAGGCCAACTATTACGGCAAGACCGAGCGCAACGTCACCCACTACTACCAGACGGTCGAGCACAACATGCTCGAAGAAATGACCGCCGAGCTGGAGGAAAGCAGTGACTACGCCGAGCGGCGCAAAGCGATCAAGGCCTACAACGCCAACAGCCCGATTCTGAAGAAAGGCCTGGCGCTGACCCCGGTGAAATTCGGCATTTCCTTCACCGCCAGCTTCCTCAATCAGGCCGGCGCGCTGATTCACATCTACACCGACGGCAGCATCCATCTCAATCACGGCGGCACCGAAATGGGCCAGGGCCTGAACGTTAAAGTCGCGCAGGTGGTGGCCGAGGTGTTTCAGGTCGACATCGACCGCGTGCAGATCACCGCGACCAACACCGATAAGGTGCCGAACACGTCGCCAACCGCAGCCTCAAGCGGCGCCGACCTGAACGGCAAGGCCGCGCAGAATGCAGCAGAAATCCTCAAGCAGCGGCTGGTGGAATTCGCAGCCAAGCATTACCAGTGCGATGAATCGCGGGTCGAGTTTCGCAACGGTCATGTGCGCGTCGGCGAGCAGGTCATCAGCTTCGACACCTTGGCGCAGCAGGCATGGATGGGCCAGGTATCGCTGTCGAGCACCGGCTATTACAAGACGCCGAAGATTTTCTACGACCGCAGCCAGGCGCGGGGTCGGCCGTTCTATTACTTTGCCTTCGGCGCGGCCTGTACCGAAGTGCTGGTCGACACCCTGACCGGCGAGTACAAAATGCTGCGTACGGACATCCTACATGACGTCGGCGCCTCCCTGAATCCAGCCATCGACATCGGTCAGGTCGAGGGCGGCTACATTCAAGGGATGGGCTGGCTGACCACCGAGGAACTGGTCTGGAACGACAAAGGCAAGCTGATGACCAACGGCCCGGCGGGCTACAAGATTCCGGCCGTGGCCGACATGCCGGCGGACCTGCGGGTGAAGCTGGTGGAGAACCGCAAGAACCCCGAAGACACGGTGTTTCATTCCAAAGCCGTGGGTGAACCGCCATTCATGCTGGGCATTGCCGCGTGGTGTGCGATCAAGGATGCGGTGGCGAGTCTGGGCGATTACCAGCACCAGCCGAAGATCGACGCGCCGGCGACACCGGAACGGGTTTTGTGGGGGTGTGAGCAGATGCGGGCGTTTCAGCGCGATGCGGAGTTAGCTGCCGAGATCGTTTCAGAATCTGCTCCGGGGCTCCGCGTGGGAATGCAGCCCGAGACGCTCCGCGTCGATTAAACAGTGGCGGCCTGTGCTGACGCTTTCGCAAGCAAGCTCGCTCTTACAGTCCCAGTGCGATCCCTGTAGGAGTGAGCTTGCTCGCGATAAGGCCGACACGGGCAATGACGATGTTTGATCTGCCAACCCGCCGATCAGGAGAAATCACATGAATAACTGGATCAGCGCCCTCGCCGACTTGCAGCAGCAGGGCGAGGCTTGCGTGCTGGTGACCATCATCGAGGAGCGTGGCTCGACGCCGCGCAATGCCGGCTCGAAAATGGTCGTCAGCGCCGGGCGAATCTTCGACACCATCGGCGGCGGGCATCTGGAATACAAGGCCATGGAAATCGCCCGGGAGATGCTCGCCAGCGGCAGCCAGCAAACCCGTCTGGAGCGCTTCAGCCTCGGCGCCAGCCTGGGTCAGTGCTGCGGCGGCGTGAACGTGTTGCTGTTCGAACCCATGGGCCAGCCCCAGGCGCACATCGCCGTGTTCGGCGCCGGCCACGTCGGTCGGGCGCTGGTGCCGCTGCTCGCCAGCCTGCCCTGCCGCGTGCGCTGGATTGATTCCCGCGAGGCCGAATTTCCCGCGCAGTTGCCGGAAGGCGCGACGCAGATCCTCAGCGAGGACGTCATCGAAGAAGTCGACAACCTCCCGGCTGGCAGCTATTGCATCGTCATGACCCACAATCATCAGCTGGACCTTGAGCTGGCCGCCGCGATTCTCAAGCGCGGCGACTTCAGCTATTTCGGCCTGATCGGCTCGAAAACCAAGCGCGTGAAGTTCGAGCATCGCCTGCGTGATCGTGGCTTCGACGCCGCAGTGCTGCAGCGCATGCGTTGCCCGATGGGCCTGACCGAGGTCAAGGGCAAACTGCCCATGGAAATCGCCGTGTCCATCGCCGGCGAAGTGATCGCCACCTACAACGCTCATTTCGGCGAGCAGAGCACCATCGCCGAACCTGTCGCCAAGCTGCTGCCGGTGTCCCGCCGCAGCCAGGCCCAATGAATCCCCGAAGAACGATCAACTGACATGACCACAGATATCAGCACTGCCAAAAAAGCCTACCGCGCCGCCATCATTCACAGCATCGCCGACCCTGCCGACGTGGCGGTGGAGGCGTCGTATGAGTATTTCGAAGACGGCCTGATGCTGGTGGAAAACGGCAAGATCCTCGCCCTCGGCACTGCCGAAGACCTGCTCGGCACGCTCACTGACGACGTCGAAATCGTCACTTATCAGGACGCGCTGATCACCGCCGGTTTCATCGACACCCACATTCATTTGCCACAGACCGGCATGGTCGGGTCCTACGGCGAGCAGTTGCTCGACTGGCTGAATACCTACGTGTTTCCCTGCGAGAAGCAGTTCGAAGACCCCGAGCATTCGGCGCAGGTGGCTGACATCTTTCTCAAGGAATTACTGCGCAACGGCACCACCACCGCGCTGGTGTTCGGCAGTCGGCACAAGGAGTCGGTGGAGGCGCTGTTCAGTGCCGCCGAGAAGCTCAATCTGCGCCTGATCGCCGGCAAGGTAATGATGGACCGCAACGCCCCGGATTACCTGGTGGACACCGCCGAATCCAGCTACGTCGACAGCAAGGCGCTGATCGAGCGCTGGCACGGCAAGGGCCGCCTGCATTACGCCGTCACCCCACGCTTCGCACCGACCAGCACGCCCGAACAATTGACCCTCGCCGGGCAGTTGCTGACCGAGTACCCCGACCTGTACATGCAGACCCACATCAGTGAAAACCTGAAGGAGGTTGAGTGGGTCAAGGCGCTGTTCCCGGAGCGCAAGAATTACCTGGACGTGTACGACCATTTCAACCTGCTCGGCGAGCGCTCGGTGTTTGCCCACGGCGTGCACCTGTGCGACCAGGAGTGTGAGCGCCTGGCGGAAACCGGGTCCGCCATCGCCTTTTGCCCGACCTCCAACTTCTTCCTCGGCAGTGGGCTGTTCAACTTGCCGATGGCCGAAAAGCACAAGGTCAATGTAGGACTCGGAACAGACGTCGGCGCTGGCACCAGTTTCTCGCTGCTGCACACGCTGAACGAGGCGTACAAGGTGATGCAGCTGCAAGGCGCCAAATTGAGCCCGTTAAAATCGCTGTACCTGGCCACGCTGGGCGGCGCACGGGCGCTGCGGCTGGAAGACAAGATCGGCAACCTGCAGCCGGGCAGCGAGGCGGACTTCGTGGTACTGGATTTCAACGCCACCCCGCTGCTGTCCTACCGCATGAGTCAGGCGACGAGCATTGAAGAGCAGCTGTTTGTGTTGATGACCCTGGGGGATGACCGCACCGTCAGCGAAACGTATTCGGCGGGGGTGTTGGTGCATAAGCGTTGAGGCTATGCCGCAAACGGTAGGAGCGCTTGCCCGCAATGCAGTGGGTCAGCCGACGTTGATGTCACAGGCCCGCCGCTTCGCGACCGTCGTAACCTCCGATTGCTCCTACAGGAGATCTGCGCTCGACGCGGATTTTCGATGACAGCTGGAAACTGTAGGAGCGACCGGGGTGGCGCTCCACCTTGCTCGCGAAGACTGAGGTACATCCAACCCAAATCTGTCAGCTGTGCCGCAGCATTCGTGAGCAAGCTCAGTCCCACAGATCCCCGGTCCGGCCAGAGTTGCCGGCGTCAGCACAGAATTTGTGGGAGTGAGCTTGCTCGCGAAAGCATTCTGTCAGTCGCCCTGGATGAGGCCGACGCACCGCATTCGTGAGCAAGCTCACTCCCACAGGTCCCCGGTTCGACCAGAGTTATCGGCGTCAGCACAGAATTTGTGGGAGCGAGCTTGCTCGCGAAAGCATTCTGTCAGTCAGCCTGGGTGTGGCTGACCCACCGCCTTCGTTAGCAAGCTCACTCCCACAGGTCCCCGGTCCGACCAGAGTTATCGGCGTCAGCACAGAATTTGTGGGAGTGAGCTTGCTCGCGAAAGCATTCTGTCAGTCAGCCTGGATGAGGCCGACGCACCGCATTCGTGAGCAAGCTCACTCCCAGAGGTCCCCGGTTCGACCAGAGTTATCGGCGTCAGCACAGAATTTGTGGGAGCGAGCTTGCTCGCGAAGGCGTTCTGTCAGTCAGCCTGGGTGTGGCTGACCCACCCCATTCGTGAGCAAGCTCAGTCCCACAGGTCCCAGGTCCGACCAGAGTTGCCGGAG
>NZ_JBWKQL010000004.1:31507-64150 GCF_059418765.1 Pseudomonas sp. GW821-FHT07F05 | reverse complement strand
AGTCAGCACAAAATTTGTGGGAGCGAGCTTGCTCGCGAAAGCATTCTGTCAGTCAGCCTGGATGTGGCTGACCCACCCCATTCGTGAGCAAGCTCACTCCCACAGGTCCTCGGTCCGGCCAGAGTTACCGGAGTCAGCGCAGAATTTGTGGGAGTGAGCTTGCTCGCGAAAGCATTCTGTCAGTCAGCCTGGATGTGGCTGACCCACCGCATTCGTGAGCAAGCTCAGTCCCACAGGTCCCAGGTCCGACCAGAGTTGCCGGAGTCAGCACAAAATTTGTGGGAGCGAGCTTGCTCGCGAAAGCATTCTGTCAGTCAGCCTGGATGTGGCTGACCCACCGCATTCGTGAGCAAGTTGGAGCGCCACCCTGGCCACTCCCCCGTTTAGACCGCTGTGCTGCGCCCTGCTTTTTTCTTTGGCAGCATCAGGTGCGAGAACACCGCATGGAGGTCGTCGGAGGCGCTGTCTTCGTCGAGGTTGAGCTTGCTGTCGATGTGATCCATGTGATGCATCATGAGGTTCACCGCCAGGGTCGCGTCGCGGGCTTCGATGGCGTCGATCAGTTGGGTGTGTTCATCGTACGAGCAGTGCGAGCGGTTGCCGCTTTCGTACTGGGCGATGATCAGCGAGGTCTGCGAGACCAGACTGCGCTGAAAGCTGATCAGCGGGGCGTTCTTCGCCGCTTCCGCCAGTTTCAGATGGAATTCCCCCGACAGACGAATCCCCGCCCCTCGATCCCCTTTCGAAAAGCTGTCGCGCTCGTCGCTGACCATCTGGCGCAGCTCACTGAGCTGTTCCGCCGTGGCGTGCTCGACCGCCAGTTCCGTGATCGCCTTCTCCACTAGACGCCGGGCGAAGAACACCTGTCGTGCCTCTTCGACGCTCGGGCTGGCCACCACCGCGCCGCGGTTCGGGCGCAGCAACACCACGCCTTCGTGGGCCAGTCGCGAGAGTGCGCGACGAATGATGGTGCGACTGACGCCGAAGATTTCACCGAGGGCTTCTTCGCTCAGCTTGGTGCCGGGCGCCAGACGCTGTTCGAGGATCGCCTCGAAAATGTGGGCGTAGACGATGTCGTCCTGGGTGCCGCTGCGGCCGGACTTGGCCGTGCGTGAATGTTTCTTGAGGGGTTGCAACTGATCGTTCATGGGCACTCGTGGTAACAGAATCCGGCGCGGGGCCTTGCCGTGATCAGGGCGGGTACGACCACTGTTGGAGCAACCAATAGCAGATATCCCGGCAAAGTCACAGTAAAAGTAATGGCGCATTGTACACAGCCGGCAAAGTCTGCACAGGCCCCGAAATGACGGGGCGTTATGCACACAATCCGCAAAATATTCCGCACAGGATCGAAAACATTATTTGCATTATTTGTATACAAAAGCATAATCCCTTCGTGCACGTTTCTGACCTTTCAGTCAACAAATCAGCCTGACTGGTCCATACGCCTCCCGGAGCCCGCAACCGGCTTTGTCATAACAACAAAAACGTCCCGAGGATTTCACTGTGGAAAGTCGCAAAACCGAAGCCACGCCGCTGGATCTCACGCTGCCGCGCAAAGGCCTGCTCGAACGCCTGTTCAAGCTCAGCCTGCACGGCACGACCGTCCGAACCGAGCTGCTGGCAGGGCTCACGACCTTCATCACCATGGCCTACATCATCTTCGTCAACCCCAACATCATGGCCGACGCCGGCATCGATCACGGCGCGGCGTTTGTCGCGACCTGCATCGCCGCTGCGCTGGGTTGCCTGCTGATGGGGCTGTACGCCAACTGGCCGGTGGGCCTGGCGCCGGGGATGGGCCTGAACGCATTCTTTACCTACACCGTGGTCGGCACCATGGGCTACAGCTGGGAGACGGCGCTGGGCGCGGTATTCGTTTCGGGCGTGATCTTCATGTTCCTGACCCTCTCACGCATCCGCGAATGGCTGCTCAACAGCATCCCGGTCAGCCTGCGCTACGCCATGGGCGCGGGGGTCGGTCTGTTTCTCGGGCTGATCGGCCTGAAGACCGCCGGCATCGTGGTCGACAGCCCGGCGACGCTGATCAAGCTCGGCTCGCTGCGTGAACCCGGTCCGCTGCTCGCCGCCATCTGCTTTCTGATGATTGCCGTGCTCAGTTATCACCGGGTCTTCGGCGCGATCCTCATCAGCATCATCACGGTAACGCTGGCCGGCTGGGGCCTGGGGCTGGTGCATTACAACGGCATTTTCTCCACGCCGCCGAGTCTGGCGCCGACCTGGATGGCGATGGACCTGGCCGGCGTGTTCAACGTCAGCATGATCAGCGTGGTGCTGGCATTTCTGTTCGTGCACATGTTCGACACGGCCGGCACGCTCATGGGTGTGGCACAGCGCGCCGGTTTGGTGCGCGAAGACGGCCGCATCGAGAACCTCTCGCGGGCGTTGAAGGCGGACAGCGCGTCCAGCGTGTTCGGTGCGATGGTTGGTGTGCCGCCGGTCACCAGCTACGTGGAAAGCGCTTCGGGCGTGGCGGCCGGGGGTCGGACTGGTCTGACCGCCGTGACCGTGGGCGTGCTGTTCGTGGCGGCGATGTTCTTCGCCCCGCTGGCTGGCATGATTCCCGCTTACGCGACCGCAGGTGCATTAATTTACGTGGCGATGCTGATGATGGGCGGCATGGCGCACATCGACTGGGACGAAGCCACCGACAGCATTCCGGCGATCGTCACGGCGATCATGATGCCGCTGACCTTCTCGGTCGCAGACGGAATCGCGCTGGGGTTCATCACCTACGTGGTGTTGAAAGCCGGCACCGGCCGCCATCGGGAAATCTCCATCAGCCTGTGGGTGCTGTGCGCGATCTTCATCGCCAAGTTCGTGTTTTTGTAACGCTTTCCGGCCGCTGCACTGCTGATGGATGGCAGTCGTCACCGCACATGACCTGAAGCGCCGCGCAGTCCGCGGCGTTTCTGCTTTCAGATAAACAAGGAGAACACCCCCATGACACTGGAAACCTGGCTGCTGTTCAGTGGGGCGGCATTGGTGGTCATTCTGATTCCGGGGCCGCTGTCACTGCTGATGATCGGCAACAGCCTGAATTACGGCCTGCTGCGTTCCTACCCCGCCTTCCTCGGCGGCGTCTGCGCATCGATCTGTCTGCTCAGCGCTTCGGCCCTGGGACTGGGCGCCTTGCTGCTGGCGTCCGAGCAGTTGTTCAGCGCCTTGAAAATTGTCGGCGGTCTGTACCTGTTTTACCTGGCCTGGCAAAGCTGGAAACAGTCGCGCCGGCCCGCCGTTGCCGCCGAAGTGCCCGAGGCCGCCAGCAAACCGGCTTTCGGTTCACTGTTCTTGCGCGCCTTTGTGCTGGGCGGCAGCAACCCGAAAGACATCCTGTTTTTCGCCGCCTTTCTGCCGCAGTTTCTCAAGGCCGATGAGCCGTTTTTCGGCCAGTTGATCACCATGATCATCACCTGGACCGTCCTCGACCTGAGCTGCAAATTGTTCTACGGCCTCAGCGCCCAGGGCGCGGCCCGCTATCTGCGCACCGGCAAGGGCCAGACCTGGTTCAACCGCATCAGCGCCGGTCTGTTCGGCACTGCGGGCACCGTTGCGCTGATCAGCCGCTGACGTCTTAACAGCCGACCACTCGGGGCAAACACCAAGGGCAAAAAAAAGCCCGCAGTATGGGCGGGCAAGAGGAACGCGGGGAGCAACAAGCGGCAGCGATCTAGCTGCCGCGATACGTCGAGTAGCTGTAGGGCGAAATCAGCAGTGGCACGTGGTAGTGGTCTTGCCCGGCGTCGATGCCGAAGCGCAGCACCACCTCATCGAGAAACCCGTGCTCGCCGGATTGCACGCCTTTGCCGCGAAAGTATTCGCCGGCCTGAAACTGCAATTGATAGACGCCAGACTGGTAGTCATCGCCCTGCAACAACGGGGCGTCGCAGCGGCCGTCGCTGTTGGTCACTGCCTCGGCGACTTTCTCCAGCCGGTCGCCATCGACCCGATAAAGCGCAACGCGGATGGAGCTGCCGGGGCAGCCATGTGCAGCGTCCAGCACGTGAGTGGTGAGTCGTCCCATGGCGTGTCGTTGCCTCATTCAGTGAGAGATTAAGAGATGGCCTGCACCCGAAAAGGGCATCAGCGGTAAGACATGAGCAGGATTAAGACAGTTTAGGCGAAGATTGTACACAATTAAAATCACCTAAATTTTCACTGATCACCCGCCGCGGCCCCATGCCCCGGATAGCGGCGCAAGGCAGATGAATACGCGATGACAAGCGCCATATCTGACCACTCAGGCAGGTTTCTTGCACAGTGATCCCATGAGGCCGAGAGTGGCGGGAAGTGAAAAAACAGGGTTACACGTTGTAAATAAAGTTGTATACAATCTCACCATCACAGCGACCGTCACGGCACCTTGATGCATCGCCCTGACGACCACCGCCACAGAACACAGGCTAGATAAGGAAGATTGCAGTGAGCGCCGACTACCCACGCGACCTGATCGGTTACGGCAGTAACCCGCCCCACCCCCGCTGGCCAGGCAATGCCCGTATCGCGCTGTCATTCGTGCTCAATTACGAGGAAGGCGGCGAGCGCAATATTCTGCATGGCGACAAGGAGTCCGAAGCGTTCCTTTCCGAAATGGTCGCCGCGCAACCGCTGCAGGGCCAGCGCAACATGAGCATGGAATCGCTCTACGAATACGGCAGCCGGGCCGGCGTGTGGCGCGTGCTCAAGCTGTTCAAGCAATTCGACATTCCGCTGACGATCTTCGCGGTGGCCATGGCCGCCCAGCGTCACCCGGACGTGATCCGCGCCATGGTCGACGCGGGCCATGAGATCTGCAGCCACGGCTATCGCTGGATCGACTACCAGAACATGGACGAGGCCCAGGAACGCGAGCACATGCTCGAAGCGATCCGCATCCTCACCGAACTCACCGGCGAACGTCCGCTGGGCTGGTACACCGGGCGCACCGGCCCCAACACCCGGCGGCTGGTGATGGAAGAAGGCGGTTTTCTCTACGACTGCGACACCTACGACGACGATCTTCCGTACTGGGAGCTCAACAACCCCACCAGCAAGCCGCATCTGGTGATCCCCTACACCCTGGACACCAACGACATGCGCTTCACCCAGGTGCAGGGTTTCAACAAGGGCGACGACTTTTTCGATTACCTGAAAGACGCCTTCGACGTGCTCTACGCCGAAGGGGCCGAGGCGCCGAAGATGCTCTCCATCGGCCTGCACTGCCGCTTGATCGGTCGCCCTGCCCGACTGGCCGCGATACAGCGTTTCCTTGAGTACGTCAAAGGCCACGAGCAGGTCTGGTTTGCGCGCCGGGTGGAAATCGCGCGGCACTGGCATCAGGCACACCCCTTCAATGGAGCCGCCGAATGAGCCGCTTTCAGACCCTGACGCCCTCTTCCCTCAGCCGCGACGAATTCGTCCAGGCGTTCGCCGACATCTACGAACACTCGCCCTGGGTCGCCGAACAGGCTTATGACCTGGGCCAGCGGCATGAGCTCGATGATATCG
The DNA here is from genome assembly GCF_059418765.1 of Pseudomonas sp. GW821-FHT07F05. Classification (NCBI taxonomy): domain Bacteria; kingdom Pseudomonadati; phylum Pseudomonadota; class Gammaproteobacteria; order Pseudomonadales; family Pseudomonadaceae; genus Pseudomonas; species Pseudomonas sp. GW821-FHT07F05. The sequence continues at coordinate 58,642 of NZ_JBWKQL010000004.1, read as the reverse complement.
AGACGCTGCATGCACGCATGAGCGACATCCTGTTGAGTGCCGATCACGCCGCGCAACTGGCGCTGATCAACGCTCACCCGGACCTTGCCGGCAAAGCCGCCGTGCAAGGCCAACTGACCGAAGCCAGTACCTCTGAACAGGCTGGCGCCGGTATCCACCAATGCACGGCCGAAGAGTTCCAGCGCTTCACCGAGCTGAACGACGCCTACAAGGCGAAGTTCGCGTTCCCCTTCATCATGGCGGTGAAAGGCAGCAACCGGCATCAGATCCTCGCGGCCTTCGAGACGCGCATTCACAACACGGCCGACGCCGAGTTCGCCTGCGCCCTCGCCGAGATCAACAAGATCGCGATGTTCCGCCTGCAAGCCCTCTGACCGACCTTTCCCACGCCCACTATCAAAGGCAGACAAAAAGAATGAAAGCTTACGCCGCACCCTTCGAGAAGTTCGTCAACCTGGCCGATGCGCGTCTGGGGACGAAGATCCTTTCCGTCACCGATGACTGGTTCGCCGATGCCAACCGCCTGTTCCAGCCGACCCCGGCGGTCTGGAAAGAAGGCGTGTTCGACGACAACGGCAAGTGGATGGACGGCTGGGAGTCGCGCCGCAAGCGCTTTGAAGGCTACGACAGTGCAGTGATTCGCCTTGGCGTTGCCGGTTCGATCAAGGGCGTGGACATCGACACCTCGTTCTTCACCGGCAACTACCCGCCATCGGCCTCGCTGGAGGCGTGCTTCTTGGCGTCGGGCGAGCCGGACGAACACACCGTGTGGACGGAAGTGTTGCCGGCCGTGGAGCTCGAGGGCGACAGCCACCATTACCACGAGATCGGTGACGCCAAGGCTTACAGCCATTTGCGTTTCAACATCTACCCGGACGGCGGCGTGGCGCGTCTGCGGGTGTATGGCGTGCCCCATCGGGACTGGTCGGCGGTGGGTGACAACGAGCAGATCGATCTCGCCGCCGCGCTGAATGGCGGTCGTGCGCTGGCCTGCTCCGACGAGCATTTCGGGCGCATGAGCAACATCCTCAACCCGGGCCGTGGCGTGAACATGGGCGACGGCTGGGAAACTGCACGTCGCCGTACGCCTGGCAATGACTGGGTGATCGTGGCGTTGGGGCATGCGGGCGAGGTCGAGCAGATCGTCGTCGACACCCTGCACTTCAAGGGCAACTACCCGGACAGCTGCTCGATTCAGGCAGCCTTCGTCAAAGGCGGCACCGACAGCCAGATCGAAACCCAGAGCCTGTTCTGGCGCGAACTGCTGCCGAGCCAGAAGCTTGAAATGCACGCCGAACACACTTTCTTCGAGCAGATCAAGGCACTGGGGCCGATCACCCATATCCGCCTGAACGTGTTCCCGGATGGCGGCGTGAGCCGGTTGCGGGTGCTGGGCAAGGTTGCGAAATAAACGCTTGGCCTCTGATGACTGATGGTTCCCACGCTCCGCGTGGTAACCCCTTTGCGGACGCTCCGCGTCCAGGGTGACGCAGAGCGTCAGGGGATGCATTCCCACGCGGAGCGTGGGAACGATCACCAATCCACCAAACATGAACAGAAGACCCCGCATGCGCACACTGATCATCGAGCCGTTGACCAAGGCAGCCTTCGCCCCTTTTGGCGATGTCATCGAAACGGACGGCAGCGATCATTTCATGATCAATAACGGCTCGACCATGCGCTTTCACCGTCTGGCCGAGGTTGAAACGGCCACGCCGGACGACAAGGCGATCATCAGCATCTTCCGCGCCGAGGCGCTGGAGATGCCGTTGACCATCAGCATGCTGGAGCGCCATCCGCTGGGCAGCCAGGCCTTCATTCCGCTGCTCGGCCATCCTTTTCTGGTCGTGGTCGCGCCACTTGGCGATGCACCTGAACCCGAGTTGACCCGCGCCTTCATCACCAATGGCAGGCAGGGTGTTAATTACCATCGCGGCGTCTGGCACCACCCGGTGCTGACGATCGAAAAGCGGGATGACTTCCTGGTGGTTGATCGCAGTGGCAGTGGCAATAACTGCGATGAGCATTTCTTCGAAGAGAGTCAGAAGATGGTTCTCGATCCCCAACTATAAGAAGGGTCTGACCACCCGTTAAGCGGTGGAAGGCAAAGGGTAAAGACTGTGGCTGCACATCTGATGGAATGGCTGAATCTGGGCGTGCGCTGGATTCACATGATCGTCGGGATCGCCTGGATCGGCGCGTCCTTTTATTTCGTCTGGCTGGAGAACAACCTCAACCGCGCCAACCCCCGTGACGGTCTGTCGGGCGACCTCTGGGCGATTCACGGCGGCGGTATCTACCACCTGGAAAAGTACAAACTGGCCCCGCCGACCATGCCGGACGACCTGCACTGGTTCAAATGGGAAGCCTACTGGACCTGGATGTCGGGCATCGCGCTGCTGTGCATCGTGTTCTATTCCAACCCCACCCTTTACCTGCTGGCACCCGGCAGCACGCTGAGCGGCGGCGCAGGCATCGCCATCGGCGTGGGCTCATTGATCGCCAGCTGGACGATCTACGACATCCTCTGCGATTCGCCCCTGGGCAAGCGCCCTGCCCTGCTGGGCCTGGTGCTGTTCGTGCTGATCATCGCGGCCTGCTTCGGCTTCAGCCAGGTGTTCAGCGGACGGGCGGCTTACCTGCACACGGGTGCGATCATCGGCACGATCATGGTCGGCAACGTGTTGCGCATCATCATGCCGGCCCAGCGCGCGCTGGTCGCCGCCATCGCCGAAAACCGCACGCCGGATCCTTCGCTGCCCGCCAAAGGATTGCTGCGCTCACGGCACAACAACTACTTCACCCTGCCGGTGCTGTTCATCATGATCAGCAACCACTTCCCGAGCACCTACGGCAGTCAGTACAACTGGCTGATTCTGGCGGGGATCGCGGTGTGTGCGGTGCTGGTCCGTCACTTCTTCAACACCCGTCACAACAGCCACAAATACGCCTGGGCCTTGCCGGTCGGGGCACTGGGAATGATTTGCCTGGCCTACGTCACTGGCCCCGCGCAAACATCTCGCGGCCCGGACGTGGCGGAGAAAATCCAGTATCAGCCACTGCCGGGCACGGCCATCGGTGGCCATCGCGCCGACGAGCCGAAGCCTGAGGTCGCACCAGCGCCAGCCCCTGCCGCCGCCCCGGCACCTGCCGCAGAGGCTGCAGCCCAACCGGCGCAAGCCAGCAGCGGCGGCGTGGATTTCGAGAAGGTCCACAGCGTGATTCAGGAACGCTGCACCGTCTGCCACTCTGCCAAACCCACCAGCCCGCTGTTCAGCAGTGCGCCGGCCGGGATCATGTTCGATACGCCGCAACAGATTCAGCAACTGGCCCCGCGCATTCAGGCCCAGGCGGTGACCGCGCAGATCATGCCGCTGGGCAACATCACCCAGATGACCCAACAGGAACGTGACCTGCTGGGGCAATGGATCGATAAAGGGGCGCAGACGAACTGAAGTCAGCTGCAAGTAGCAAGCTGCAAGCCACAAGTCAGAAGCGGTACGCGATTGGCTTTAGCTTGAGGCTTGAGGCTTGCCGCTAACCGCTCCATCCGCTCCAACCAAAAAATAAAAACAATGAGGTGTTGCATGTCCGAGTCAACTCACGCGCGCATCCCTGCCGCGCCGCCACGACAGCCCCTGCCATTGCTGCAACTGATTCTGGTGGGCCTGCAACACGTCCTGTTGATGTACGGCGGTGCCGTTGCGGTGCCGCTGATCATCGGCCAGGCCGCCGGGCTTTCCCGGGAAGAAATCGCCTTTCTGATCAACGCCGACCTACTGGTCGCCGGTATCGCCACGGTGGTGCAATCCCTGGGCATCGGTCCGCTGGGGATTCGCATGCCGATCATGATGGGCGCCAGCTTCGCCGCCGTCGGCAGCATGGTGGCGATGGCCGGCATGAGTGGCGTCGGCCTGCCGGGCATTTTCGGCGCGACCATCGCAGCGGGCTTCTTCGGCATGCTGATCGCGCCGTTCATGTCGAAAATCGTGCGCTTCTTCCCGCCGCTGGTGACCGGCACCGTGATCACCTCCATCGGCCTGTCGCTGTTCCCGGTGGCGGTCAACTGGGCGGGCGGCGGCAGCAAGGCGGTGAGTTTCGGCGACCCGGTCTACCTCGGCGTCGCCGCGCTGGTGTTGCTGACCATCCTGCTGATCAACCGCTTCATGCGCGGGTTCTGGGTCAACATCTCGGTGCTGATCGGCATGGGCCTGGGTTACATCCTCTCCGGCTTCATCGGCATGGTCGACCTCAGTGGTCTGGGTCAGGCCGAATGGCTGAAGGTGGTCACGCCCCTGCACTTCGGCCTGCCGCAATTCAGCCTCGCGCCGATCCTGTCGATGTGCCTGGTGGTGGTGATCATTTTTGTCGAATCGACGGGGATGTTTCTCGCGCTGGGCAAGATCACCGACCGCGAAGTCACGCCGGGCATGTTGCGCCGGGGGTTGCTGTGCGACGCGGCCGCCTCGTTTCTCGCGGGTTTTCTCAACACCTTCACCCATTCCTCGTTTGCGCAGAACATCGGCCTGGTGCAGATGACCGGCGTGCGCTGCCGCTCGGTGACCATCGTCGCGGGCGGGTTCCTCATCGTCCTCAGCCTGTTGCCGAAAGCGGCGTATCTGGTGGCCTCGATCCCGCCTGCCGTACTGGGCGGCGCGGCCATCGCGATGTTCGGCATGGTCGCCGCCACCGGGATCAAGATCCTCCAGGAAGCGGACATCTCCGACCGGCGCAACCAGCTGCTGGTCGCGGTGAGCATCGGCATGGGCCTGATACCCGTGGTGCGACCGGAGTTCTTCAGCCAGCTGCCGCAGTGGATGGGGCCGATCACCCACAGCGGCATCGCCATGGCGACATTGAGCGCGGTGTTGCTGAACCTGCTGTTCAATGTCCTCGGCGGTGCCGAGCGTGCGGCGATGGCCGGACCGCTGCATTCACACTGAGGGTTGCCCTGTTTTCGACGGGAGTGCTCTGTGACAGAGCACTTGAGCACGGCTGCGCGAGTCAGTATCCTCCGCCGCCGCTCGAATTCAGTCCAATAACAACACTGCAACTAACCTGACTGACCGGACAACTCTCCGATCAGCCCGTGCATCTTCCAAACGGCATCGATAAATCGACCAATCGACTGTTATTTAAACAGCCGGCGGGGCTTTTTCGTCTTTTTTCAAGGTGTTGGCTCAGCTCTTGCTATCAACTCGAAGCTGACCAAACAGACAACTTAATCGATTAAAACCAAGGCGCCATAACAGAGCGTCCGTTCGCAAAAAACCACGACGTCAATCCAAGGGAGTATTTACATGAACCGCACGCTTTCCAGCCTGATGGCCGCAAGTAGCCTGCTTGCCGCCGCGCCGGCCATGTCGGGTGATCTGCTGCAGTGGCAGAGCAACAGCCTGACTTACCTCTACGGCAAGAACTTCGCCGTGAACCCTGAAAACCAGCAGACGTTCACCTACGAACATGCCGATGGCTGGAAATACGGCGATAACTTCGTCTTCCTCGATTACATCAACTACAACGGCAAGAAAGACGGCAGCCTGGGTAACGCCTCGACGTACGGGGAGATTTCCCCGCGCCTGTCGATGGGCAAGATCTTCGATCAGAAATTTGAGTTCGGCCCTGTCACCGACGTGTTGCTGGCAACCACTTACGAGTTTGGCGAAGGCGATGTCGAGTCGTATCTCATCGGCCCGGGTTTTGATTTGAAGATCCCCGGCTTCGATTACTTCCAGCTGAACTTCTACAAGCGTTACAACGACGGCCACCGCGCCGGTTACGGCGCCTGGCAGATCACCCCGGTCTGGTCCTACACCATTCCAGTGGGCAAGTCGGACATTCTTATCGACGGTTTCATGGACTGGGTCGTGGACAACAAACAGTCCAACAGCAAAGGCGATTACCACTCCAACCTGCACTTCAACCCGCAAATCAAATACGACCTGGGCAAGGCGCTTAATCTTCCGGACCGGCAGTTGTACGTAGGCGTCGAGTACGACTACTGGAGCAACAAGTACGGGATCAACGACACGCGCTCTTTCGACACCGACCAGAACACCGCGAGTTTGCTGGTGAAAGTGTTCTTCTGATCGCCCCGGGACGATGCTGGCAAGCGCCTTCTCAGGCCGTTGCCAGCAGGCGTCCACAGCAGAATGCCCGGGGCCTTGCGCTCCGGGCAATGAATGCGTTTTTCATTTTCATGTGACCGATTTTTAACTTCCGCTCCGGGAAGATAGGCACCGTCGGCCACTGTCGGGCAGACACTCGAACCTCCCTGTCTGAACCACCCGGTAATCACAATGAACAAACTTCCGCAGATTACGCTCGCGTTCTGGGTCATGAAGATCTGTGCCACCACGTTAGGCGAAACAGCAGGCGACTTGCTGTCGATGACCCTCGACGTTGGCTATCTGATCAGCTCCCTTATCTTGATCAGCGTCTTTGTCGTCACGCTCATCACGCAACTGGCCTCCAAACGCTATAACCCGGCGCTGTACTGGTTGGTGATTCTTTCCACCAGCACCGCGGGCACCACCATGTCCGACTTCATGGACCGTACGCTGGGCCTCGGTTATGCAGCGGGTTCGGCCATTCTGGTGGCAATCCTGCTGGCGATCTTCTCGGCCTGGTACTGGAGCGAACGGTCGTTGTCAGTCAGCCGCGTCACCACGCTGAAAGCCGAGCTGTTCTACTGGTTCGCGATCCTGTTCTCGAACACCCTGGGCACGGCGCTGGGCGACTTCCTGGCGGATGACTCGGGATTGGGTTTCATGGGCGGGGCGTTGCTGATCGGCTCGGCGATTGCCGTGGTCGTGGTGCTTCACTACACCACCCGGTTGTCTTCGGTGGCGTTGTTCTGGATCGCCTTCGTGCTGACTCGTCCGTTCGGGGCGACGCTGGGCGACGTGCTTACCAAACCCCATGAAAAAGGCGGCCTGGACTTCGGGACGGTGGGTTCTTCGATGGTACTGCTGGGCATTCTGGTGCTGCTGGTGGGCGCCGCCATGTATTACAACCGCAAGCCCGCACCGGCCTATGCAGTGATCAGCGACAAGTAAGGGCACGCTCCATCGAAGTAAGGCGCGCTTGCCTGGGACCGAAGCACTTCAACCCTCGCTACAGAGGCTGAGGTTCAACGGTCACAGGCAAACGCGGCCAGGATCCCCCCTCAGGAATGCCCTTCCCACGGGAGCGGCTTGCCCGCTCGCACCCTCGCGTTCAGCGAGCGCAGCAGGTCGAGGGGATCACGGTCTTTCATCGCATGACTCTGCTCGTCGACCCAGGTCATGACCTGCTGCCGGTCGAGCGTCGGCCGGCGGTGCAGGATTTCCACCAGCTGACGCTCGCAATGCTGGGCATACGCAACGACGCTGGAAAACAATGGGCTGTTCATGCTGCCGACACCTCGCCACCGAATACGCGTTCAGCCTTGATAAGGCGCCAGTTTAGTTGCTGCCATTCCGCTATTGCTCCCGGTACAACCCGCCACACAATAGCATTGGCGCGCCGTCGCGCCAGTGACAAAGCCGGTGGACAAAGGGGATGTTGTTGCGCAGCCGAGGCAATGTTGAGCCTGCTGCGAGGCCGGTGCTAACATTCGCCACCGCCGAGCAGGCAAGGACATACCGGTTTATGAGCAGCATCCGCGAGCGCAACAAAGAACTGATCCTGCGCGCAGCCAGCGAAGAATTTGCCGATAAGGGATTCGCCGCCAGCAAGACCAGCGACATCGCCGCCAAGGCGGGTGTGCCCAAGCCCAACGTTTATTACTACTTCAAGTCCAAGGACAATCTGTATCGCGAGGTGCTCGAAAGCATCATCGAGCCAATCATGCAGGCGTCGACGCCGTTCAATCGCGAGGGTGTGCCGGCTGAAGTGCTGACGAGCTACATCCGCTCGAAGATCCGCATCTCCCGCGAGCTGCCCTTCGCTTCAAAGGTGTTCGCCAGCGAGATCATGCACGGCGCGCCGCATTTGACGCCCGAGCAGGTTGAGCAACTGAATGGACAGGCCCGGCATAACATCGAATGTATTCAGGGCTGGATCGAGGACGGTCTGATCGCCCCGATCGACCCCCATCATCTGATGTTCAGCATCTGGGCCGCGACCCAGACCTACGCCGACTTCGACTGGCAGATTTCCACGGTGACGGGTAAAGCGACTCTGGACGACGCTGATTACGAAGCGGCCGCCCAGACCATCATCCGCCTGGTGCTCAAAGGGTGTGAGCCGGACCGCTGAAGGTCACTGGCTTTCTTCCTTGTCGTAGCCCAAGGCCCTGTTCACACCTTGCAAGAGCTGGCCGAAGCTCCAGGGCTTGCGGATGAACACGACTGGATGTACGACACCCGAGCTCTCGGGTGTCTCGTGACCTGACATGATCAGGATCGGGATCTGCGGATACTTGTTGCTCGACAGGTTCGCAAGGTCCGCACCGTTCAAGGTGCCCGGCATGAGGATATCGGTCAGGAGGAGCGCCACGTCGCCCGAGTTGCTTTCGAGGTACTTCGCCGCCTCGTCTGCAGTCTCCAGCGCATGGGTGGTAAAGCCTTCATCCTCGAGGATTTCGCAAACGAACTCGCGAATGATTTCCTCGTCCTCAACCACCAGAATGAGTCCCATGTTTGGTACGTCTGCTGCCATTTGCGCCACATCCACAATAATTATTTCCCATGCCTGCCCGGCCGGCCCTGTCCTGGACTCGGGTGTAGTCCGTACTGTGAGCGGCGCGAGCGCCGGAAATTCCATTGGGAAGCAACATTTGGTCGAAACGATGTGCAGATTCTGGAAATGAAACCGTACAAACGGGACTTTGCGGAATCGCAGGCAATAAAAAACCCGCCGAAGCGGGTTTGTGCAACACCGTCCAACTTCCTGTTGGCCGCCAATGCCTGGCAACGGTCGATCGTCCTTGATCCTGCAGCGGTCCGTTGCTGCAGTTGATGGATCCAATGTACCGCGACGAGGTGTTTCAACCTAGAGCCAAGTTCCTCAGGTCGTGTAAGCCTTTGGCTATACCTGTGTCAGTAACCTGCGGCCACACTCAGGTTTATACCGGGCAGGCCGAGATGCTTAATGACACCATGGCTTCCCTCCGCTGAGGGATGCGGGTCAATGGGCTGTCGTGCAAGCGGTTATAGAGCGGCCTGGCCGAACAAGAAGAATAAAGAAGCGGAGTGACGATCATGAATATGCGCAATCTTTCGATCAGCCGGCGCTTGTGGCTGATTCTCATCGTCGCCGTGGTGATGCTGTTCACGCTGGCGGCGGCGATGCTCAAACAGATCCACGACGATCTGTACGAAGCCAAAACCGTCAAGACCATGCACGTGGTGCAGACCGCCAGCGGCCTGCTCGATTACTACCATGGCCTCGAAACCGCCGGTACCCTGCCCCGCGAGCAGGCCCAACAGCAGGCGATGGATGCCATTCGCGGGCTGCGCTACAACCAGACTGACTATTTCTGGATCAACGACCTGCGCCCGGTGATGATCATGCACCCGGCCAATCCCAAGCTGGTAGGCCAGGACCTGTCCGGCATCAAAGACCCGGACGGCTTTCAGGTCTTCAACGAGATGGTCACCCTGGCCAAGGCCAAAGGCGGAGGCATGGTCAACTACCGCTGGCCCAAGCCCGGCGCCACTGATGCGGTCGGCAAGACCTCGTACATCTCGCTGTTCGCGCCGTGGGGCTGGATCATCGGCTCGGGCGTTTACATCGATGACGTGCAGGCCGAGTTCTACAAGCAGGTGGTCAAGGCGCTGTCGATCAGTGCCGGCATCATTCTGGTCATGGCGCTGCTGTTGATTCTCATCGCGCGCAGCATCGCCGGCCCGCTCAAGGCCACCGTCGAGGCGATGGCCAATATCGCCAGCGGCGAAAGCGACCTGACCCGCACCCTGGAAACCCAGGGCAACGACGAAGTCACGCAACTGGCCCGGCACTTCAATGCGTTCACCGCCAAGCTGCGGCGGGTGGTCAGTGAGCTGCAGTCGTCTGCGGTCGGCCTGGGTCAGGCGTCGAGTGAGCTGGGCAGCAACGCCATTCAGGCCCAGGAGCGCAGCCAGCAGCAGTCGCTGCAGATGGAGCAGGTGGCCACGGCGGTCAATGAGGTCACTTATGGCGTGCAGGACGTGGCGAAGAACGCCGAGCACGCCGCCAGCGAGATGCGCAACGCCGAATCCCAGGCGCAGCAGGGTCAGGCCAACATCGACAGCAGCCTGAAGCAGATCGGGCACCTGTCCGGCACCATCGATCAGGCCGTGGAAGTGATTCGCACGCTGGCCAGCGAAAGCACGCAGATCGGCGGTGTGCTGGAGGTGATCAGTTCGATCGCCGAGCAGACCAATCTGCTGGCGCTCAACGCCGCCATCGAAGCCGCCCGCGCGGGTGATCAGGGCCGTGGCTTCGCCGTCGTCGCAGACGAGGTCCGCCTGCTGGCCCAGCGCACGCAGAAATCCACGGCGGAAATCCAGGCGATGATCGAGCGCCTGCAGGCGCATTCGGATGCCGCAGTAAAAGTGATCGCCGACAGCAGTCGTTCTTCGCAGCTGACTATCGAGCAGGCCAACCTGGCCGGCCAGAGCCTGACGTCGATCAGCCAGGCGCTGCGCAACCTCAACGGCCTGAACGCCTCCATCGCCAGCGCGACCCTTGAGCAATCGCACGTGGTGGAAGACATCAACCAGAACGTCACCCAGGCGGCGCAGTTGTCCCAGAGCACGGCGGTGGCGGCCGAACAGTCCAGCACGGCAAGCAATCAGCTCAAGGGGTTGAGTGAACAGCTGAATGGGTTGTTGCGGCAGTTTCGGGTGTAACAACCAGATTGAGCCCCATAAGATTTGCGGTGTAACGACTGACGCTTTCCCGGCTAAAGCCAGTCCTACAGGGGTACGCGGTGTTTTCGTGGGACCGGCTGCAGCCGGGAAGAGGCCAGCCTGGGCACCCTCAATTTTGCGGTGTGACGCCTGGCGCTTTCCCGGCTAAAGCCGGTCCCACAGGGGTACGCGGTGTTTCCGTAGGACTGGCTTTAGCCGGGAAGCGGCCGGCCTGGGCACCCTCAATTTTGCGGTGTGACGCCTGAGGCTTTCCCGGCTGAAGCCGGTCCCACAGGGGCATTTTCCTCGTCCGGAGCACTGCGCTGGCGCAACAAATCATGCCCTTGGGGGATGTGAGCGCCTGGATGCCAATGAGGCGCGACGAACTAGTCCAGAAGTCCTGAAACCGAGACGGATTCGGCGCCCTGCACCAGATCGATCAGCCAGGTGCGAAATGCCACGACTTTTTTCGAATTCGCGATTTCCAGCGGCGTTACCAAATAAAAGCCCAGATCGGACTTCAGCTTGAGGTTGAACGGCGCGACCAACTTACCGGCTTTTAAATCGTCATCGACATAGGTCGAGCGGCCAATGCATACCCCCAGGCCATCGATAGCCGCCTGTACGGCCATCATGGCCAGATCGAACGTCAGCCGCGTGCCTTCTGCCAGCCTCTTCGGCTGACCGGCGGCACTCAACCACATGTTCCAGTCGTTGCTGGTCATGCCGCTGACCTGCAACAGCTTGTGATTGGCCAGGTCAACCGGGGTTTTCAAGGCTTTGGGGCCGGTAAGCAGCTTGGGGCTGCACACCGGGAAAATTTCGTCGGACATCAGCCAGTCCGACCGCAGCCCCTTCCAGTCGCCAAAGCCATAGCGGATCGCGGCGTCAATGCCGCCTTTGCGAAAGTCCACCAGATCGGTGGATGCCGTGACTCGCACGTCGATATTGGGATACGCCTCCTGAAACGAAGCCAGGCGCGGCAGCAGCCATTTAGACGCCAGCGAGACCAACGTGCTGATGGTCAACGCGCTGTTGTTTGTGGATTCCAGCAGCATTTCCGTGGAATAGCGCAACTCATGGAACGCCGAGCGGATGCCGGGCAGATACGAATGCCCTTCGGTGGTCAGTGCCAGCCCATCCTTGAGCCGCAGAAACAGGCGAATGCCCAATTCATCTTCGAGCCGGCGGATCTGATGGCTGATGGCGGTCTGCGTGACATTCAGCTCCTCCGCTGCCTTGGTAAAGCTCATATGGCGGGCAGCGGATTCAAACGCTTTCAGTCCGTTTAGTGAGGGGATTCTGGTAGCCATAAGGACCGAGGGACTCATGAGATTTTGTCATAAGGTAGCATTCAAAAAGTCCTTTGCTAAGCGCTGCCAGCGTCACTGATTCTAGCGTCGCTCCTGACCCCGAGCGTTCTGAAAACTACAACTCCCCGAGCCGGGAACACGTTTGGTCACGCACCGTTCGCTTATAGGATATCCAGATGAAATTGTACTTCGCCCCCATGACCTGCTCTCTGTCGCCACACATCGTGCTGCGTGAACTGGGCTTGCCATTCGAGCTGATCCGCGTCAACAACAAGACAAAAGCCACAGCAGACGGCCGTGACTTTCGCGACATCAACCCGAAGGGATATGTCGCTGCGCTGGTGCTGGATGATGGTCAGGTGTTGACCGAAGGTCCGGCGATCATCCAGCACCTGGCCGATCAGGTTGAGGGTAACTCGCTGGCACCGGCCAATGGCACGTGGGAACGGACGCGTCTGCAGGAGCTGCTGAACTTCATCACCTCTGAAATCCATGGGGGCAGCGCACCGCTGTTCAATGCCGATATTCCTGAAGCCACCAAAGCAATCTTCCGCCATACATTGTTCAAGCGTCTGGACTACCTGAACAAGGAGCTGGTGCAGAAAGACTATTTGCTAGGCGCCTTTGGGCTCGCTGATGCCTACCTGTTCACGGTACTGAAGTGGCTGCCGTTCTTTAATATCGACGTCAAGCACTGGCCGGAGCTGGCGTCATTCATGGAACGGGTCGAAGCACGTCCAAGTGTTAAAGCTGCCATTGCCGCAGAAGAAGCAACGCAGCCGGTTTAATCGCAAGTGACGGGGCCCTGGGCAGCGGCTGGTCTGTCAAACAAACCGGTTGAGCGCGCAGTTCTGGTTACAGGGAGCATGAGAGATCACCGCTGTTCGATGAGTACGCGCCTGCTACCTTGTCGAAACACCGATATCAAGCCATTATGTATACAATAAATACAAGCATTGAATACATACATGCCGGCCCTCCTCGCCCCATCTCCCCACCATTGCCCTGACTGGGCCGAAGCCCTGCTCAACGGTTTCAGTCAGGTGCTCCTGCAACGCAGCCCCCTCTGCGGGGTTTTCTGTCTGGTGGCGATTCTGATCAGCGCGCCCTCCTCCCTGGGCGACGCGCTGCTGGGTGCCGTCGCCGGTTTGCTCACGGCGCAACGGCGCGGGTACCCGAAAGTCAGGCGCCAGGCTGGGCTCTATAGCTACAACGGGGTTTTGCTGGGCCTGCTGATCGGCTACCGATTGGAATGGTGGCCATTGGTGCCGCTGCTGATCATCGCCTGCGGCGGGCTGAGCGCGATGCTCATGCACGCCTGGCTGGAGCGAACGCCGCGGGCGTCCTGCCTGAACGCCTACACCGCGCCCTTCGTGCTGTTTGGATGGTTGTTATTGATGTTTGTCCGGCCGACTTCAGTCGCTGTCGCAGACGTGAGTCCGATCCACGCGCTGCCGCTGGGTTTTGGTCAGGTCTTTCTGCTCGATCATCCGCTGGCCGGGGTGATGATCGGTGTCGGGCTGCTGATCGCCAATCGGCGCGCCGCGCTCTGGGCCTTTGTCGGTTGCCTCAGCGGCGTCACCTTCGTGCTGTGGAAGTCGCAGCCTGACTTGCCACTGCCCGCTCTGTGCGGCTACAACCCGGCGCTGGCCGGGCTGGCCTTCAGTCAGGCGCGGCACAAACCCTGGTTACCGGCGAGCGCCAGTGGGCTGTCGATTCTGTTGCAGCCGGGGTTTGCAGCCATGGGGCTGGCGACGCTCACCGCGCCATTCATTCTGGCCTGCTGGCTGGCGCAGGCCAGCGCCCGGCTGCTGCGTCAGGCTATCGGTGATGACAGGTTGCGCTCCTGAGCGCTTTGTCCCACGCTTTGCCGACCTTGCACGCGGAACGACCCCATGGACAGCAACATCAGCTGGCGCGAACAGCTACGCATCATCATTTTTCAAAGTGACACCAAACCCGGCCGACGCTTCGACAAGATCCTGCTGGTGCTCATTCTCTGCAGCCTGCTCGTGGCGATCATCGACAGCATCGAGGCCGTTCACCGCAACTACGCCGCTCCCCTGGCCTGGATCGAGTGGACCTTCACCTTCATCTTCGCGGTCGAGTACCTGCTGCGCCTGTACTGCTCGCCCAAACCCCTCAAGTACGCCTTCAGCTTCTACGGCCTGATCGATTTGCTGGCGATCGTGCCGGGCATCCTGGCGATCTATTACAGCGACGCGCAGTACCTGCTGATCGTGCGCGTGGTGCGCATGCTGCGGATCTTCCGCGTGCTCAAGCTCAGCCCTTATTTGAAACAGGCCAATTACCTGCTCGCCGCCCTGCGTGGCAGCAAGCAGAAGATCATCGTGTTCCTGGCCACCGTGTCGACGCTAGTGACGGTGTTCGGCACGCTGATGTACGTCGTCGAAGGGCCGGAGCACGGCTTCACCAGCATTCCCAAGGGCATCTATTGGGCGATCGTCACCCTCACCACGGTGGGCTTTGGCGACATTGTGCCGAAGACGCCGATCGGGCAAATCCTGTCGTCGCTGGTGATGATCACCGGTTACTCGATCATCGCCGTGCCCACCGGGATTTTCACCGCCGAACTGGCCAACGCCATGCGCGGCGATCAGCTGCAGCACAACTGCCCGGTGTGCGCCAAGAACGCCCATGAACCCAACGCGGCGTTCTGTTCGCGCTGCGGCAATGCGCTGTTTCCCAAGCTCGGCGCGATGGCCGCACCGGCGGACGCGCAACGGGACATAAGCACATGAGTTTTTGATCTATTGAGCCGCTGGGGACTTTGGTTATAGTCGCCAGCCATTGGCCATCTTGCCTGGTTATAACAACGGCTCTTCCAAGAGCGCATCACTAAACGCACCCCTGCTCAACGCCACAAGGAATCCACAGTGAAAAAGATCTTCGCCGCTTCCCTGCTCGCCGCAGGACTGGCTCTGGGCAGCGCTGCACAAGCCGCCGCGCCGTCGCTGCTGAACGTGTCGTATGACGTGATGCGCGACTTCTACAAGGACTACAACGCCGCGTTCCAGAAGCACTGGGAAGCTGAGCACAAAGAAAACGCGACGATTCAGATGTCCTTCGGCGGGTCGAGCAAGCAGGCGCGCTCTGTGATCGACGGCCTGCCTGCCGATGTCATCACCATGAACATGGCCACTGACATCAACGCGCTGGCCGACAACGGCGAGCTGGTGCCGAAGGACTGGGTCACCCGCCTGCCGAACAACAGCGCGCCGTTCACCTCGGCCACGGTGTTCATCGTGCGCAAGGGCAACCCGAAGGCGCTGAAGGACTGGCCGGACCTGGTCAAGGATGGCGTTGAAGTCGTGGTGCCGAACCCGAAAACCTCGGGCAACGGCCGCTACACCTACCTCTCGGCCTGGGGCTACACGCTGAAAAACGGCGGCGATGAAGCAGCGGCGAAGAAATTCGTCGGCGAGCTGTTCAGCCACGTACCCGTGCTCGACACCGGCGGCCGTGGCGCGACCACCACGTTCATGACCAACCACATCGGCGACGTGCTGGTGACTTTTGAGAACGAAGCGGAAATGATCGCCCGCGAGTTTGGTCGTGATCAGTTCGAAGTGGTCTACCCGAGCGTCTCCGCCGAAGCCGAACCGCCGGTGAGCGTCGTGGACAAAGTGGTCGACAAGAAAGGCACCCGCGCCGTGGCCGAGGAATACCTGAAGTACCTGTGGTCGCCGGAAGGCCAGGAAATCGCGGCCGCCAACTACCTGCGTCCACGGGACCCGGCGGTGCTGGCCAAGTACACCGACCGCTTCCCGAAAGTGGACTTCCTGTCAGTGGAAAAAACCTTCGGCGACTGGCGCACCGTGCAGAAAACTCACTTCAATGACGGCGGCGTGTTTGATCAGATCTACCCGGGCAAGTAAGCAACGGACGATGCGAAAACGGCGACCTGAAGAGGTCGCCGTTTTTGTTTGGCTTGACCGGTGATTCACAGCGGAATGCAGAACGTGTGGGAGCGAGCTTGCTCGCGAATGCAGTGAGCCAGACAATCCGTAAGTCACAGACAGATCGCATTCGCGAGCAAGCTCACTCCCACATGGGCCGGGTCTGCCACGCGACATCTCGGCGACCTTAAGAGCCGCCGTTTTCATCTGCCCTGATGCCCGTCGTCTGCGGGACGCGGAGCGTCCAGGGCGGCGTTACCACGCGGAGCGTGGGAACGATCAGATCAAAAGCTTCCCGGCTAAAGCCAGTCCCACTAACAGACCGCGCCCGCCCGTAGGACCGGCTTCAGCCAGGAAGCTCTTGATCTGCTTTTGATCTTCATACGCAAAAAGCCCAAACACCACAAATCGCGACTTGGGTGCAGGCTGAACGGAGGTCTCGCGGAGTGGGCCGAGCCGCATGGATGCGGCGAGAGCGCCGTCAGGGCATGGATGCCCGTTCGGCGCGGGCCCACGCAGCGGGAACGGAGTGAAGGAACCCTGAGGAACGAAGGGCCCAACCAGGAGCAAGCACCCTTGGTTACTTGGGGATGGTGCGACTTTCGACTTTTCCAAGTAACTCGCCGAAGGCGAAATGTCTGCCCTTAGGCAGACGCTCTTGATCTTGATCTCGCCGAACCAGGCCTTAATTCCCGAACTGCTTGCTCAACCCCGGCGGCACGCCACTGGCATCGGTCTCCTGCCAAGGCCCGCTTGGCGAAGTCGACCACGTCCAGCCATTGTTCCAGCGGTAATAGGTGCGCTGGCGATAAAACGTATTCGGCACGTTATCCAACACATGCACACCCAGGCGCGCATCCCAGTGACTGTTGCCACCCGGCGGCGGGGCGAAGTGCGAAGAGGTTTTCGGGCCCGGCGCCGGGATCGGCGTGGACGGCGGCGTCGCTGGCGCAGTCCGCGGGGTGCCGGGCTGCGGCGTCGGCGACGGACCGGGGATGGTCGGGATCGGCTCGGAACTCTGCGGCCCTGGATGCTGCACCGCACAGGCGGCGGTCAATCCCACCACCAGACTCAACAAGGCAAAACGGGCGACGCGATACATAAGGGCTCTCTACTCGCTGCGTTAACGGGATGACTGATCGGGGCTGTCGATGGTCAGGGCCTGCAGCGCCGTCACGTTGCTCGGCAACGGCTGGCTGCGACCGATCCATTCCCCCGCCGTGGGCTGACCGGCGCGGGACACCCGGGCCACCAGTTGGACTTCGGCGAAGTTCGACAGTTTCAGCTGCGGCATCATCGCGTCGGCGTCCGTCAGCTCGACCTCCACCGGCAAGTCGGCCACGGTCACGCGCTTGACCGCCAGCGGCGCCGGCGGGCCTGACACCGCACGGGCAAACACAAACACCGTGTCGCCCGGCTGAACCTTGGCTTTCAACGCTTCCGACAGCGTGACGCGCACCTTCAGACGTGCGCCCTGAACCGCCACCGGCTGGGTGTTTTCCAGCGTGCCCCCGCTTTGCACGACCTTGTCGCTGGCCCGTTTGATCCCGCCTTCCAGCGCCCCACGGGACGGATCGTCCGGCGGCAAAACCGCCAGCAAGCGCGTCCAGTAACTCACCGCCTGATCGAACTGCTGGCTCTCGAAGGCGTTGATGCCCATCAGGCCCAGGCTGGTGACTTCCCTGGGGTCGAGCTTCAACGCTTCTTCGGCGATCCCTTGAATCTGCGGCGTCCAGGTTTTGTTGCCAGCGAAATACAGCGCCTGGGCCAACTGACCCAGCAGCTGCGGCTGACGCCCCGCCAGCTTGGCCGCGCGCTCGAACATCCGCGCGGCATCGGCCGGGCGATCCTGGGCCATGTAGGTGCGCGCCAGAAAGTACGCGCTCTCGGCGGAATCCGGTTGTGCCTTGACCGCACGCTCCAGACGCTCGGTCATCTGCGCCAGCGAACCCGGTGGCTGTGAGAACTCCCGGGTTAGCTCGACTTTGTCCGACGCGCCGAAATGCAGATACAGCCCCAACGCCAAGACCGGGACCAGAATCGCCGCCAGTAACGGCAGCGGCTTGCCAAGCCGCGATACGCGCTCGGCGCCCACGCCTTCAGTGTCCGCAAGCAATTCGCGCGCGGCCTCGGCCCGACCGCCGTCCAGTTGCGCCGACGAGAGCACGCCCTCCTCCTGCTGCGTTTGCAGCTCGGCGATGCGCTCCTGATACAAGGCGACGTTGAGGGCGGTGCGATCTTCCTCAGTCTGTGCGCGACGGCCGCGCACCACCGGGATCAGCAGGAAACTCAGGGCCACCAGCAACAACAGGCCGGCGGCCATCCAGAAATCGATCATTCGCGGTTCTTATCCAGCAAGTGGGCGAGGCGCTGACGCTCCTCGTCGGAAAGCACGTCGGCGTTTTCGCGGCCTGAGCGGCGCCGGCGCACGACAATCACACCAATCAACACCGCGCCGCCCAACAGCAGCCCGGCCGGACCAAACCAGAGCAGCCAGGTGTGGGCATTGAGCTCGGGTTTGTAGCGCACGAACTCGCCGTAGCGATCGACCATGAAATCGATGATCTGCTGATTGCTCTGGCCTTCGCCGAGCATGCGGTAGATCTCTTTGCGCAGGTCGGCGGCGATGGGGGCGTTGGAATCAGCGATGTCCTGATTCTGGCATTTCGGGCAGCGCAGCTCGCGGGTCAGCTCGGTGTAACGGGCACGCTCGGCGTCGTCCTTGAAGGTGTAAGCATCAATCGCCGCCTGGGCCACTCCGGCAAAACTCAATGCCAATACCGCAGCCGCCAGCCGCCGCACTCCCTTCAGCAGCAAGCCAGCCGACACACCCCCAATCCCCTGTGGGAGCGAGCTTGCTCGCGAAGAGGTCCTAACATTCAACACATCTCCATGGGCTGAACTTAAGCCTTCGCGAGCAAGGTGGATCGCCACCCCGGTCGCTCCCACAAAAGCTCCATCACCATCAGCCGCCACATCATGCCGGGTGATCATTGCTTGCCCTCATCCACCAGCGCCTGATACTGGCCCGCCAGCTTCTCGCGCCACACGGTCTCGTCAATCACGCCCACATGCTTGTAGCGAATGACGCCCTTGGCATCGATCAAAAAGGTCTCCGGCGCGCCATACACACCCAGGTTCAAACCCAGGCTGCCCGCCTCATCATTGATGTTCAGCTGATACGGATCGTGAAAATCCTTGAGCCACTTCTGCGCATCGGCATTCACATCCTTGTAATTGACCCCATAAATCACCACGCCCTGCTGCGCGAGTTTGGTCAGCACCGGGTGCTCGTCGCGGCAGGCCACGCACCAGGTGCCCCAGACATTGACCAGCGCCGGTTTGCCCAGCAGGTCGGCGCGGGTCAGCGGCTTGCCGTCCTGCACTGCAGGCAAGCTGAATTCAGGGAATGGCTTGCCGATCAGCGCCGACGGCAATTCCGACGGATCCAGATACAAGCCTCGGTACAACAACCCCGCCATGCCGAGAAACAGCAGTAGCGGGATCAGCAACATCCAGCGCTTCATACTGCCGCTCCCGTCATGCCCAGCGCGTCACGCACTTTCGCGCGGACTTTGACCCGATAACGTTTGTCCAGCGCCGCCAGCAACCCGCCCAGTGCGGTGATCAGTCCACCAAACCAGATCCAGCGCACGAACGGCTTGACGTGCACGCGCACCGCCCACGCGCCGTTTTCCAGCGGTTCGCCCAGCGCCACGTACAGATCGCGTGTGAAACCGGCGTCGATGCCGGCCTCGGTCATCATCGAACGCTGCACGGTGTACAGGCGTTTTTCCGGGTGCAGCACAGTGATTTCCTGGCCGTCCTCCAGCACGCGAAGGGTGCCGCGGTCGGAGGTGAAATTCGGGCCTTGGTAATGCCGGGCACCCTCGAACACGAACATATAGCCGCCCAACTCCACCGATTCTCCGGGTGCCATGCGCAGGTCACGTTCGGCGCTGTTCTGGCTGGACAGCACAACGCCCAGCGCCAGCACCGCGATGCCGAGGTGCGCCACTTGCATGCCCCAGTAACTGCGGGTCAGCGAGCGCATCCCTTTGAGCAGACCTTTGTGCCGCGTCTTGTCGAACAGGTCGCGCACGCCGGCCAGCAACACCCAGGCCGCGAGCAGGCAGGTGGCAAGCACCGCCCAGTGGAAGTCGGCCATGGCAAAACCGGCGATCACTGCCAGCACCGCGCTGCCGACCAATACCGGCGCGAGCATGCTCAGCAGCCACTTGACCGGCGTGTCCTTCCAGCGCACCAGCACCCCCACGGCCATGACTGCCATGAGCAAGCCCATCAGCGGCACGAACAACGCATTGAAATACGGCGGGCCGACGGACATCTTCGCCCCGCTCAACGCATCCAGCACCAGCGGGTACAGCGTGCCGAGCAGAATCATCGACGCCGCCACCACCAGCACCAGGTTGTTGCCCAGCAGCAAGGTTTCCCGCGACCACAGGCCGAAGCCGACGTGGCTTTTCACCACCGGCGCGCGGATGGCGAACAGGGTCAGCGAGCCGCCGACCACCATCAACAGGAAGATCAGGATGAAGACGCCACGGGCCGGGTCGGAAGCAAAGGCATGCACCGAGGTCAGCACGCCCGAACGCACGAGGAAGGTGCCGAGCAGGCTCAATGAAAACGCCGCGATGGCCAGAAGCACGGTCCAGCTCTTGAACACGCCGCGCTTTTCGGTGACCGCCAGCGAGTGGATCAGCGCAGTGCCCACCAGCCATGGCATGAACGAGGCGTTTTCCACCGGGTCCCAGAACCACCAGCCGCCCCAGCCGAGCTCGTAATAGGCCCACCACGAACCGAGGGTGATGCCGATGCCGAGGAAGGCCCACGCCACGATGGTCCACGGCCGCGACCAGCGCGCCCACGCCGCATCAAGGCGACCGCCGAGCAAGGCGGCGATGGCAAAGGCGAATGCCACGGAAAAACCGACGTAACCCATGTACAGCATCGGCGGGTGGACGATCAGGCCGATGTCCTGCAGCAGCGGGTTGAGGTCGCGCCCGTCCTGGGGAATCTGCGGCAGGATGCGGCTGAACGGGTTGGAGGTGAGGATCAGAAACAGCAGAAAGCCGACGCTGATCATGCCCATCACCGCCAACACGCGGGCGAGCATGACCTGAGGCAACTGTCGGGAAAAGATCGACACGGCGAAGGTCCAGCCGCCGAGGATCAGCGCCCAGAGCAGCAACGAGCCTTCGTGTGCGCCCCAGACGGCGCTGAATTTGTAGTACCACGGCAGCGCGCTGTTGGAGTTTTCGGCGACGTAGGCCACGGAAAAGTCGTCGACCATGAACGAATGGGTCAGGCAGCCGAAGGCAAACACCAGAAAGGCAAACTGCCCCCACGCGGCGGGCTGGGCGAGGCTCATCCACAGACGGTCGCCGCGCCAGGCGCCCAGCAGCGGCACGATGGCCTGCACAAGGGCGAAGCACAGGGCCAAAATCATGGCCAGATGGCCGAGTTCGGGAATCATCGTTTACCCCTGTTTGTCCGGGAGAGCGGCGGGCGTGGCGGCGGGCGCGGGCTGGCCGCTGTCTTTCAGCGCTTTCGCGACTTCCGGCGGCATGTATTTTTCGTCGTGTTTGGCCAGCACTTCATCGGCAACGACCACACCGTCAGCATTGAGTTTGCCGAGGGCGACGATGCCCTGACCTTCGCGGAACAGGTCCGGCAGGATGCCGCGATAGGTGATGGGCACCGACTTGTTGAAATCGGTGACGGCAAAGGTGACATCCAGCGAATCCGACGAGCGCTGCAGCGAGCCCTGAACGACCATGCCACCGGCGCGAATCCGTGTGTCACGGGGCGCTTCGCCGTCGGCGATCTGGGTCGGGGTGTAGAACAGGTTGATGTTTTCCTTCAGCGCGCTGAGTGCAAGGCTGACCGCGATGCCGACCCCGGCGAGGATCGCCACGATGATCAACAGGCGCTTTTTTCGCAGCGGATTCACGTGATGCTCTCCCGGCGCAGACGACGCGCCTCTTGTTGCAGGTAACGCCGACGCGCGACAACCGGTGCCAGGACGTTGATCGCCAGCACGGTGAAACAGATGCCATAAGCCGACCAGACATACAGCCCGTGTTTGCCCATGGCGAGAAAATCGCTGAAAGACTCGAAGCTCATCGTTCGGCTCCGTTGCTCGGAGGCGCTGGGTGGCCAAGGTGCTTCATCAATACCTCCTTGACCCAACCGGCCCTGGCCTCGCGCTTGAGCACTTCCAGGCGCATACGCATGAGCAGAACCGCGCCGAAGAAGCAGTAAAACCCGAGCACGGTGAACAGCAGCGGCAGCCACATTTCAGCGGGCATGGCCGGCTTTTCCGTCAGGCTGAAGGTCGCGCCCTGGTGCAGGGTGCTCCACCATTCCACCGAATACTTGATGATCGGGATGTTGATCACGCCAACAATGGCCAGCACGGCGCAGGCCCTGGCGGCGCTGTCGCGGTTGGTGATGGCGTTGCCCAGCGCGATCAGGCCGAAATACAGAAACAGCAAAATAAGCATCGACGTCAGCCGCGCATCCCAGACCCACCACGAGCCCCACGTCGGCTTGCCCCAGATCGCGCCGGTGACCAGCGCCAGGGCGGTCATCCACGCACCGATGGGCGCTGCGCATTGCAGGGCGACATCGGCCATCTTCATCTTCCAGACCAGCCCGACCACGCCGCACACGGCCATCATCACGTAGCAGGACTGAGCCAGCATCGCCGCCGGCACGTGGATATAAATGATGCGAAAGCTGTTGCCTTGCTGGTAGTCGGGCGGCGCGAACGCCAGGCCCCAGACCACGCCGATGCCGATCAACAGGGCCGCAGCGATGCTCAGCCACGGCAGCAGACGGCCGCTGATGCCGTAAAACCATTTGGGCGAACCGAGTTTGTGGAACCAGGCCCAACTCATGCCGCCTTTAGCCTTGGCGCTTGTGTTCATCTCGCTGCCTTTTCATCACGGTGCTTTTCATCACGGTGCTTGTTATCACAGTGCGTCTCAGCCAGAGGCGCTGTCAGGGCAAGGCGCTTCTTATGGCTGAAGCGTCCGGGACCTGCAGACGGAAAAACTGTCCGCTCGGTCAGGGTGCGATTATTCGCCAACGCTGATCTTCAAACCAGCGGCAATTGCAAAGGGCGTCAGGGTTACCGCCAGTGCGGTCAGGCTGCCAAGCCAAAGCAGATAACCGGTCGCGGGCATGCCCTCAAGTGCAGCCTGCAGGGCGCCGCTACCGAGAATCAGCACCGGGATGTACAGCGGCAGAATCAACAACGCCAGCAGCAAACCGCCGCGCTTGAGCCCTACGGTCAGCGCCGCACCCACCGCGCCGAGCAGGCTCAGCACCGGCGTGCCCAGCAGCAGCGACAGCAGCAACACCGGCAAACACGCAGTGGGCAGGCCCAGCATCAGCGCCAGCAGCGGAGACAGCAACACCAGCGCCAGCCCGGAAAATGCCCAGTGCGCCAGCACTTTGGCCAGCACCAGCAGCGCCAGCGGCTGCGACGACAGCACCCACTGTTCGAGGGAGCCGTCTTCGAAATCGCTGCGGAACAGGCCGTCCAGCGACAGCAGCACGGACAACAGCGCGGCCACCCACACCAACCCTGGCGACAGGCGCTGCAGCAGTTGCGTGTCCGGGCCGACGGCCAGGGGAAACAGCGCGATGACGATGGCGAAGAACACCAGCGGGTTAAGCAGCTCGGCCGGGCGCCGAAACAGCAGGCGCGCTTCCCGGGCGATCAGCAGGGTAAACACCTGACTCATGCCGCCCACTGCCCCAGGTCCAGATCGCGATAACCCGCGGGTGTGCGGCTCAGCGTGTGGTGCGTGGTCAGCACCACGGCGCCGCCGTTTTCACAGTGAGCCGCCAGGTGCGCTTCGAGTTGCGCGACGCCCTGTTTGTCCAGCGCGGTGAAGGGTTCGTCGAGCATCCACAGGCCGGGGCCGGGCAAATACAGGCGGGCCAGTGCGACGCGGCGGCGCTGGCCGGCCGACAGGGTGTGGCACGGGACGTCTTCAAAGCCGCGCAGGCCGACCGCTTCGAGCGCGCGCCAGATGTCGGCGGCGTCCACGGGCGTGTGCAGCGCGCAGAGCCAGGTGAGGTTTTCCAGGGGGGTGAGTAAATCTTTGATGCCGGCAGCGTGGCCGATCCACAGCAGGTGGCGGGTCAGCTCGGCGCGTTGACTGGCGAGGGGTTTGCCGTCCAGCAGCACGCTGCCGGCGGTGGGCTGCATCAGCCCGCACAACAGGCGCAGCAGGCTGGTCTTGCCGCTGCCGTTGGGGCCGCTGATCTGCACCATGTCACCCGCGCTCAACCGCAATTCGAGATGCTCGAACAGCAGGCGCCAGTCACGCTCGCAAGTCAGCGCCACGGCTTCAAGAACGGGGATCGGCATGGGGACCTTCTTTTCGGTGGCAGCGGCACGGCGGTTCAAGTCGGGATCATGACGGCCGTTATACTGATGCAGCTTAACGGTGGACCGCCGACGCAGTCGGTGCCGGATTATACATACCCGGCCCCGCCACTCAGAGCGCAAATTTACCGAGTCGGGATCTGATGACAGGCGATATACCCAATCTTTCTCCAATAGCAGCGGCCACGGCCTTGCTGCGCGCAGGCGTGCCGACGGGCGAAGTGCTCAAGCTGATGGAGCCGCGCGAAGGGCTGTTGACCTCGGGTCAGGTGGCCAGCGCTGAAGTGGTGAGCCTCAAGCAACTGGGGCAGGACTTTCAGCTGCTGCTCAAACTGACCATGGACAACGGCCGGCAAACCACCCTCCCCGTCAGCAGTTCGCTGCCACTGACGCCCGGCACCAGCGTCAACGTCGCCCAGGGTTCAGCAGACACCCTGACCATCAGCGTGCCGGACCTGCAGAAAGCCGTCACCAACAGCCTCACCAGCATCGACACGCGGCAACTGCCCGCTGGCACGCTGCTGCAAGGCAAAGTGCTGACCACGCAAGTCGCGGCGCAGAATGTCGCGCAGTTGGCGGGGCAATCCCTCGGGCAATCCTCAGCCAGCGCGCAGCCAGCCAATTACCGTTCCATCGTCATCCTGCTCAACACGGCCCTGGCCGGCACCAGCCTGACCGTCGACAGCCCGCAGCCGTTGCGGGTCGGCAGTCTGCTCAGCGCCCAGGTGCAGAACAGTCAGGCGCTGAATTTCGTCGCCCTGCCCAATCGTCTGGACGAACTGGCCCTGGCGCAGCAGCTGTCGACGCAGCAAAGCCGTCAGGGCTCGCTGCAGGGCCTGATCACGGCGTTGCAAAACATGCCGCCGCCGGCTGCCGATGGCGACGATCTTTCGCCGTCGCTGCGGGCCAGCATCGAGCAACTGCTGGCCGATCTGCCGGACATTCCGCAGATGACCACCGCCAAGGGCGTCGCCCAGGCGCTGAATGCCAGCGGGCTGTTCATGGAGTCACGCTTGCTCGCCGGGCAGAACCCGACGCTGGTGCCGGACATGAAAGCCAATCTGCTGCGGCTGGTCACACAACTCCTGCCGGGGCTGCCGGGCAACGTCAGTTATGACGCTGCTGCCGCCGGCAATACCCTGGCGCGGGCCATGCCCAGCGTGTTGCGCAGCGCTTTCGGCACCCTGGGGCTGGTGGCGCCGCCGAGCGATACGATCAACTTTCCATTACCACCGCGCACCCTCGGCCATCCGGAGAGCAAGGACGATCTGGAGATGCTGTTGAAGCTGGCGGCAGGGGCGATTTCGCGCCTGCAGAGCCATCAACTGGGCGGCCTGGAGCAGACCCGCACCAATGCCGACGGCACCCAGGTGACCACGTGGCAGCTGGAGATTCCGATGCGCAACGCCCACGACATCGTGCCGTTGCAAGTCAAGGTTCAGCGCGAGGAAACGCCTGAGCGCGACGAGCATTCCGACACGCCAGTGCAGGAAGCCAAGGAGCGAGAAAAGCTGTGGCGGGTGGAGCTGGCGTTTGATCTGGAGCCCCTCGGCCCGTTGCAGGTGCAGGCGCAACTGATTGCCGGCAGCATCGCCAGCCAGTTGTGGGCCGAACGTGAAGGCAGCGCCGAGTTGATTTCCAGCGAGCTGGATAATCTGCGTGCGCGGTTAGTGGCGTGCGGTCTGAACGTCAAGGAACTGGAGTGCAACCGTGGCGTGCCGCCCCAAGGTCCACGGACCGTGCTCGAACAACGCTGGATCGACGAGAACGCCTGATGAGCAAACCCGAGCAGACACCGCGTCAGGCCATTGCCCTGAGTTACGACGGACACCAGGCCCCGACGCTGACGGCCAAGGGCGATGACAGCCTGGCGGAAGCCATTCTGGCGATCGCCCGGGAGTACAAGGTTCCGATCTACGAAAACGCCGAACTGGTGAAAATGCTCGCCCGCCTGGAACTGGGCGACAGCATCCCCCAGGAGCTGTACCTGACCATCGCCGAAATCATCGCGTTTGCCTGGCACCTGAAAGGCAAGTTTCCGGTGGGCTTCAACACGAATGCCGGGCCGGTGGAGCGGGATATCACGCCGCGTTGAGTGGAGGCCCGCCCGCGGCTGACGCCACGCGGTCGCTCGGCCAACACTGCCCCTGTGGGAGTGAGCTTGCTCACGAAGAGGCCGGTACATTCAGCCGCTTTCTCGGGGACTGAAAGTACGCCTTCGCGAGCAAGCTCGCTCCCACATGACGGTGGGCTGACTCAAAATCGCCGGTTGTAGGAGGACCTGTGGGAGTGAGCTTGCTCACGGAGAGGCCGGGACATTCAGCCACTTTCTCTGGGGCTGAAAGTAAGTCTTCGCGAGCAAGCTCGCTCCCACATGACGGTGGGCTGACTCAAAATCGCCGGTTGTTGCAAGACCTGTGGGAGTGAGCTTGCTCACGAAGAGGCCGGGACATTCAGCCACGTTCTCTGGTGCTGAAAGTAAGTCTTCGCGAGCAAGCTCGACTCCCACGGTAGGGTGATTCGGCTCGGGATTCCCGGTTGGCGCAAGACCTGTGGGAGTGACCGGGGTGGCGCTCCACCTTGCTAACGAAGAGGCCGGGGCATCCAGCCACGTTCTCTGGTGCTGAAAGTAAGTCTTCGCGAGCAAGCTCGACTCCCAC
>NZ_JBWKQL010000004.1:0-31409 GCF_059418765.1 Pseudomonas sp. GW821-FHT07F05 | reverse complement strand
ACGGGAGGGTGATTCGGCTCGGGATTTCCGGTTGTTGCAGGACCTGTGGGAGTGACCGGGGTGGCGCTCCACCTTGCTCACGAAGAGGCCGGGACAT
Organism: Pseudomonas sp. GW821-FHT07F05; assembly: GCF_059418765.1. Lineage (NCBI taxonomy): Bacteria > Pseudomonadati > Pseudomonadota > Gammaproteobacteria > Pseudomonadales > Pseudomonadaceae > Pseudomonas > Pseudomonas sp. GW821-FHT07F05. The sequence goes on along the minus strand of NZ_JBWKQL010000004.1, from coordinate 31,312 downwards.
TCAGCCACTTTCTCTGGTGCTGAAAGTAAGTCTTCGCGCGCAAGCTCGGCTCCCACGGGAGGGTGATTCAGCTCGGGATTTCCGGTTGTTGCAGGGCCTGTGGGAGTGACCGGGGTGGCGCTCCACCTTGCTCACGAAGAGGCCGGTACATTCAGCCACTTTCTCGGGGGCTGAAAGTAAGCCTTCGCGAGCAAGCTCGACTCCCACGGGAGGGTGATTCGGCTCGGGATTTCCGGTTGTTGCAGGACCTGTGGGAGTGACCGGGGTGGCGCTCCACCTTGCTCTCGAAGAAGCCGGTACATCCGCTGAACATCCAGCGGTTGAAAGACTCTGTTCGCGAGCAAGCTCACTCCTACCGTTCATTTATCGGCAGATAATTCCGCGGTGTCGTCATGGTGGGTGGGACTGAGCGTGCACGCGAAGCAGCGACTACAGCCCCCTCACCTACCGATTATGACCATGCACCTTGGTCATCAACTGCGCTTCAGCCTGGGTCAGGCCGCAGGACTGGGTGAGTTCGTCGATGCTGGCGCCCATGCCGACCAGGCGGGCGGCCTGGGCGAAGGACAGGGTCGAGGGATCGCGCTGCTCAAGGGCAGTGATCTTGTCCGGCAACAGCGCGATGATGGAACGCAACTCGTGCAGTTCCTCGCCCATTCTCACCGTTCCGCTCTGGTAATTTTCCAGGCGCCGGGCCAGCTCGCGGATGCGCTGGTCACGCAGCGAATCCGCCTCCAGCTGCTGCGTGGCCAGGGTGCGCAGGCGCTTGGTATGGGCCATGAACATCACGACGCTCACGACCCACAACACCGCCAGAAAAATAACCGCCACATCGAGAATCAATCAGATGTTCTCCAGCTCGGACCACTCTTCCTCGGACATCATTTTGTCCAGTTCCACAAGGATCAGCAGTTCGCCGTTCTTGTTGCAGACGCCCTGGATGAACTTGGCGGATTCGTCGTTGCCCACGTTCGGCGCGGTTTCGACTTCCGACTGACGCAGGTAAACCACTTCAGCCACGCTATCGACCAGGATCCCGACCACTTGCTTGTCGGCCTCGATGATCACGATACGCGTGTTGTCGCTGACTTCAACCGGCGGCAGACCAAAGCGCTGACGGGTGTCGATGACAGTGACGACGTTACCGCGCAGGTTGATGATCCCCAGCACGTAGCTTGGCGCGCCCGGGACCGGAGCGATCTCGGTGTAGCGCAGCACTTCCTGAACCTGCATCACGTTGATGCCATACGACTCGTTGTCCAGGCGGAAGGTGACCCATTGCAGAATCGGATCTTCGGAACCCTGTGCTGACGACTTCTTCATACCCCTAACCCCTTGCGTGTTGTGCCGTGCGGTCGACGTTTCGTACGCCGGCCTGTGTTGATCTGATGATGTTTTATTGATGCGTCTTCATCTGCTTGACCGCGCCACTGGCAATCAGCTCGGCCAGCTCGGAAACGTCCAGCAGCGCACACATGTGCTCGATCACCGTCCCGGCAAGCCAGGGTCGCTGACCACGATGGGTGCGCCATTTGATTTCATTGGGGTCCAGGCGCAACGAGCGGCTGACCTGATGCACCGCCAGCCCCCATTCATAGCCCTGAACCGAAATAACGTATTGCAGGCCCTGACGGAAATCGTCGCGGTACCGGTCCGGCATGATCCAGCGCGCCGTGTCGAGCACCTTCAGGTTGCCGGCCTGGCTCGGCAGGATCCCGAGGAACCAGTCCGGCTGACCGAACAGCGGCGTCAAGTCATGGCCGGCCAACGGGTAAATCGAACCCAGGCACACCAGTGGCACCGCGAGGGTCAGACCGGCGACGTCGAACAAGAGGCATTCGAACGGCTCGGCCGCCCAGGCCGGGCGTTCATCGCCAGTGGGCGGCGGCGTCGGTGTGCGCTGGGCAGACAGATGCACGTCAACCACCGGCTCGACCAGCGCCGTTGGCGGTTCTTCCACCACCAGAGCCTCAACCACAGGCGCTTCAACGACCGGCTCGATCACCGGCACGATGGCGGGCGGCAGAATAACCGGTGGCATAACAACCGGACGTTCCATCACCCGCGCGGCGGCCGGTTCAGGCTGAGCCGTATAGGCGAGCGAGACCGGCGCAGGCCGGCTCACGGGAGCAAGCTGCGACGCCGGCAACGCAGGGGGCAGCGCAGCAGCCACCGCTGCCGCAACGGCAGAACGCATGCGTGCGTCGTGGGCCTGCTCTTCGAGCACGGCCGCTTGAAATTCATCGACGGACTCGACGACCTCCAGCTCCTCGGTCGCGTCATGCAGCAACGCGTCCAGGTAGTTCTGCAGCGCCAGTTGTGGTCGTGAAGCGATGTCCAGGGGGCGGTTCATACGGGAGCCCGAAAAGTAGTGATGCGATTGCCGCCTGATACAGCTATCGGCTGCATAGCCGATGGACTTGAGCGTGCAGGCGCGCCGCTCGGCAAATAATGATCAGCGGACACTAGGCGACCTGCCCGACAAGCTGTTCGGTGAGCATGTGCTTGAGCAACGCGCGGTAAGCCAGCACGCCACGGCTCTTGTTGTCGAACTGCGAGGGGGTCACACCGGCGCGGCTGGCGTCCCGCAACCGGGTGTCCACCGGAATGAACGCATTCCAGACGTGCTCCGGGTAACTGTCGCGCAGCAGCTTGAGGGTGCTCATCGACGCCTGGGTGCGACGGTCGAACAGCGTCGGCACGATGGTGTACGGCAGCGGCACCTTGCGCGAGCGGTTGATCATCGCCAGCGTGTTGACCATGCGCTCCAGGCCCTTCACCGCGAGGAATTCGGTCTGCACCGGGATCGCCAGTTGCTGGCTGGCCGCCAGCGCGTTGACCATCAAGACGCCGAGCAACGGCGGGCTGTCGATGATCGCGTAATCAAAGTCCTGCCACAGCTGCGCCAGACTCCTGGCAATCACCAGCCCCAGCCCGCTCTGCCCCGGCGACTGGCGCTCAAGGGTGGCCAGCGCGGTGCTCGACGGCAGCAGGGAAATGCGTTTGTCACTGGTGGGCAGCAGCAGTTGGCCAGGCAAACCGTCCGGCACGACGCCCTTGTTGAGGAACAGGTCGAAGCTACTGTGTTCCAGCGTATCGGGATCTTGCCCGAAATAGCTGGTCATCGAGCCATGGGGATCGAGGTCCACAACGACCACGCGCTTGCCCGCCTCTGCCAGCAAGCCGGCTAAAGCGATGGAGGTGGTGGTCTTGCCGACCCCGCCTTTCTGATTGGCTACTGCCCAGACTCTCATGTACTCGTTTTCCCCCCGACCAAAGCGACGACCGGGTTTAAGGGGCAGATGACGAAGATTTGACGCCTTGCGGCGGCTTGGCCGGGACCGGTGCAGTTTGTGTGCCAGCACGACGCAGCGCCGCATCGGGTTTTGCGTTGGCCGTGGTGCCCGAGCCCGTGAGGCTGCGGCGCACGTCCAGGTTGCGCGAGATCACCAGCACCACGCGGCGGTTGCGCGCGCGGCCATCGGCGGTGGCATTCGAGGTCAGCGGCTGGAACTCGCCGTAGCCGACCGAGGCCAGCCGCGCCGGGTTGATCCCGTCCATGGCCAGCATGCGCACGATGCTCGACGAGCGCGCCGACGACAGCTCCCAGTTGGTCGGGAACTGCCCGGTGTTGATCGGCTGGTTATCGGTGAAGCCTTCGACGTGCACCGGGTTATCGAACGGCTTGATGATCTTCGCGACTTTGTCGATCAGGTCGAACGCCTGATTGCTCGGCATCGCGTCGCCGCTGCCGAACAGCAGGCTGGAATTGAGTTCGATCTCGATCCACAGCTCGTTGCCGCGCACGGTCATCTGCTTGGAAGCGATCAGGTCGCCGAACGCCGCGTTGACGTCATCGGCAATGGATTTGAGCGGGTCGTCTGCAGCCTGGCCCAGCGCGGCGTCGGTCTGCTCGCTGTCCTGAACCAGCGGATCGGCGGGTCTCACGGTCTGCGGCTTCTGCTCGCCGATGGGGATCGGTTTGACGCTGCGCTCGGGCTCGTTGAACACCCCGACCAGCGCCTCGGACAGCACTTTGTATTTGCCTTCGTTCAGCGACGAGATGGAATACATGACCACGAAGAAAGCGAACAGCAAGGTGATGAAGTCCGCGTAGGACACCAGCCAGCGTTCGTGGTTTTCGTGCTCTTCCTGGTGACGTCGGCGGGCCATCAGTCCATCACTCCATGAAGCCTTGCAGCTTCAGTTCGATCGAGCGCGGGTTCTCGCCTTCGGCAATCGACAGCAGGCCTTCGAGGAGCATCTCCCGGTAGCGCGACTGGCGGATCGCCACGGCCTTGAGCTTGTTGGCCACCGGCAGAAGAATCAGGTTGGCAGAGGCAACGCCATAAATGGTCGCGACGAACGCCACGGCAATGCCGCTGCCCAGTTGGTTGGGATCGGCCAGGTTGCCCATCACGTGGATCAGGCCCATGACGGCACCGATGATGCCGACCGTTGGCGCGTAACCGCCCATGCTTTCGTAGACCTTCGCGGCCTGAATGTCGCGGCTTTCCTGGGTGATGAAATCCACTTCCAGAATGCCGCGAATGGCCGCCGGTTCAGCGCCGTCGACCAGCAGCTGCAGGCCTTTGCGCGAATAGGCATCGGGCTCCGAATCCGCCACGGCTTCGAGGCCGAGCAAGCCCTCTTTGCGCGCGGTGAGGCTCCAGGACACGACGCGATCAATGCCGCCGGCCAGATCAATGCGTGGTGGAAACAGAATCCAGATGAAGATCTGCATCGCCCGCTTGAACGCGCTCATGGGCGTCTGCAGCAGGCAGGCCGCCAGCGTACCGCCGAGCACGATCAGCGCGGCCGGACCGTTGAGCAAGGCGCCCAGGTGCCCGCCTTCGAGGAAGTTGCCGCCAATGATCGCAACGAACGCCAGAATGATCCCTATGAGCGTCAAGACATCCATCAGCTGCAGGCCTCCACCAGGTGGCGCCCGATGTCGTCGAGGCTGTAAATGGCGTCGGCCAGTTCGGCTTTGACGATCGCCATGGGCATGCCGTAGATCACGCAGCTGGCTTCGTCCTGGGCCCAGATCTGGCTGCCGCTCTGCTTGAGCAGACGCGCGCCTTCACGGCCGTCGGCGCCCATCCCGGTGAGGACGACCGCGAGGACTTTGTCGCTGTAGGATTTTGCCGCCGAGCCAAAGGTGATGTCGACGCAGGGCTTGTAGTTCAGGCGTTCATCGCCCGGCAGGATTTTCACCGCGCCGCGACCATCGACCATCATCTGTTTGCCGCCAGGGGCCAGCAGTGCAAGACCGGGGCGCAGGATGTCACCGTCCTCGGCTTCCTTGACGCTGATGCGGCACAGCTTGTCGAGGCGCTCGGCGAAGGCTTTGGTGAAGGCGGCCGGCATGTGCTGGATCAGCACGATGGGCGCCGGAAAGTTGGCTGGCAGTTGGGTCAGTACGCGCTGCAAGGCCACCGGACCGCCGGTAGACGTGCCGATCGCCACCAGTTTGTAGGCTTTGCGCTTGGGCGCAGCCGACGTCGGCGCGTGGTGATGGGACGCCGCTGCAGGCTGCTGCGACGCCGGCGCGGCTGAACGCGCAGGCGCAGGGGCTGGCGCCGGACGCGATGGTCGCGCTTCGGCAGCCGTGCTGCGCGGTGCAGCGGGCGCAGCAGACGGCGCGGGCGCCGAGGTGGCAGAAGGCGTGCTGCCGTAACCGCTGAAACGACGATTGCTGCGCGAGATGCTGTGCACTTTCTCGCATAACATCTGTTTGACCTTCTCGGGGTTGCGCGAGATGTCTTCGAAATTCTTGGGCAGGAAATCCACCGCCCCGGCGTCCAGCGCATCGAGAGTGACTCGGGCGCCTTCGTGGGTCAGGGAGGAGAACATCAACACCGGGGTCGGGCAACGCTGCATGATGTGACGGACCGCGGTAATGCCATCCATCATCGGCATTTCGTAGTCCATGGTGATCACGTCGGGCTTGAGGGCCAGGGCTTGGTCAATGGCTTCCTTGCCATTGGTGGCGGTACCGACCACCTGGATCGTGGGATCCGAAGAGAGAATTTCCGAGACACGACGTCGGAAAAAACCCGAATCGTCCACGACGAGAACCTTGACTGCCATAAACACTCCAAAGAGCGCGCGCCACCCTGAGGGGCCGCACGCCCTGAATCACGTAGCTTGGGTCACATTGGCGAAACGAGACAGGCCAGTGGGACCGTTTTTCGCGCTTAAAACGAGACCGGGTCTATTTGTAGGGCCGGCGTTAGCCGGGAAGGCGTCGGGTGTCACACCGAAAAATCAAGGGTGTTCACCCTGCCCTCTTCCCGGCTGAAGCCGGTCCCACTGAAAAACCTCGCAAGGCGCCCTCCGCATGCCGTTAGTGGGACCGGCTTTAGCCGGGAAGGCGTCGAGTGTCACACCGAAAATCCACAGTGTTTTCGCCGCCCTATTCCCGGCTGAAGCCGGTCCCACCAAAAATCGAAAGCCGCCCTACCGAAGCCGATCCTGCTTAACCAATCCGTCGGGCCGCATAGCGCTTGAGCATGCTCGGGACATCGAGAATCAGTGCGATACGGCCGTCACCGGTGATGGTCGCGCCCGACATGCCTGGCGTGCCTTGCAGCATTTTGCCCAGCGGCTTGATCACCACTTCTTCCTGGCCGACCAACTGATCCACCACGAATCCGATGCGTTGCGTGCCCACCGACAGAATCACCACGTGGCCTTCGCGCTGCTCCTCGTGAGCCGCCGAGCTGATCAACCAGCGCTTGAGGTAGAACAACGGCAGCGCCTTGTCGCGCACGATCACCACTTCCTGACCGTCGACGACGTTGGTGGTCGACAGGTCCAGGTGGAAGATCTCGTTGACGTTGACCAGCGGGAACGCGAAGGCCTGGTTGCCCAGCATGACCATCAGCGTCGGCATGATCGCCAGGGTCAGCGGCACCTTGATGATGATCTTCGAACCCAGGCCTTTGGTGGAATTGATGCTGATCGAGCCGTTGAGCTGAGCGATCTTGGTCTTCACCACGTCCATGCCCACGCCACGCCCGGACACATCGGAAATCTCGGTCTTGGTCGAGAAGCCCGGCGCGAAGATCAGGTTGTAGCAGTCGGTGTCGCTGAGGCGATCCGCTGCATCCTTGTCCATCACGCCACGCTTGACCGCGATGGCACGCAGGACCGCAGGGTCCATGCCTTTGCCGTCATCGGAAATCGACAGCAGGATGTGATCGCCTTCCTGTTCGGCGGCCAGAATTACACGACCGTTCCGGGACTTGCCCGACGCCTCGCGCTCTTCCGGCGACTCGATACCGTGGTCGACCGCGTTGCGCACCAAGTGGACCAGCGGGTCGGCCAGAGCCTCGACGAGGTTCTTGTCCAGGTCGGTTTCTTCACCCACCAGTTCAAGGCTGATTTCTTTCTTCAACTGACGCGCCAGATCGCGAACCAGTCGCGGGAAGCGACCGAACACTTTCTTGATCGGCTGCATGCGGGTCTTCATGACCGCGGTCTGCAGGTCAGCGGTGACCACGTCCAGGTTGGACACGGCCTTGGACATGGCTTCATCGGCGCTGTTGGCGCCCAGGCGGACCAGGCGGTTACGCACCAGCACCAGTTCGCCGACCATGTTCATGATTTCATCCAGCCGCGCGGTATCGACGCGCACGGTGGTTTCCGCTTCAGACGGCGGTTTTTCGCTGGGCGCCGGCGCCGCAGCGCGAGCCGGTGCTGGAGCAGCAGCGGGTGCAGCTTTGGCCGGCGCTGCAGCAGCAGGCGTCGCTTTGGCCGGTTCGGCTTTGGCGGGCTCGGGCTTCTTGGTCGGTGCCGCTGCGGCCGGCGCTGCAGGTGCGCCGGCAGCCACGGCAGGTTCGAACTTGCCTTTGCCGTGCAACTGATCCAGCAGGTCTTCGAATTCGTTGTCGGTGATCTCGTCCGACGCAGCGGCTTTCGACGCAGCGGCGGGCGCAACCGGCGCGGCAGGTGCAGCGGCAGCAGGTGCCGCAGCGCCAGGAGCCGCAGCGCCGACGGCGTCCGGCGAGAACGAGCCTTTGCCGTGCAACTGATCCAGCAGCGACTCGAATTCGTCGTCAGTGATTTCGTCACTGGCCGGTGCGGCAGACGGCGTCACAGCCGCCGGCGGTTGCACCGCATCAACGGCGAACTGGCCTTTGCCATGCAACTGATCGAGGAGTGATTCGAATTCGGCGTCAGTGATTTCATCGCTGGCCGCCGTGCCAGCCGGTGCAGCGGAAGCCGCTGCTGCCGGCGCTGCTGCAACGGGTGCCGCGGCAACAGGCGCAGACGGAGCCGGTGCAGGAGCACCTGCCGCTTGCGCCTTGACGGCGTTGAGCGAATCCAGCAGCTGTTCGAATTCCAGATCGGTGATGTCTTCGGACGGCGCTTCAGCGACCGGCTCTTCAACCACCACCGGTGCCGCAGCGATTTCTTCTGCCGAGGCTGGCTCGGCCAGGCGAGCCAGCGCGGCCAGCAATTCAGGCGTGGCCGGGGTGACGGCAGAACGCTCGCGCACCTGACCGAACATGCTGTTTACGGTGTCGAGTGCTTCGAGCACCACGTCCATGAGCTCCGAGTCGACGCGACGCTCACCCTTGCGCAGGATGTCGAACACGTTCTCGGCGATGTGACAGCATTCAACCAGCTCGTTGAGCTGGAGGAAGCCGGCGCCCCCTTTTACAGTGTGAAAACCGCGAAAAATTGCATTGAGCAGGTCCGCATCGTCAGGCCGGCTTTCCAGCTCGACCAACTGCTCTGACAACAGCTCGAGAATCTCGCCGGCCTCTACCAGAAAATCCTGAAGGATTTCTTCATCGGCGCCGAAGCTCATTGGGGGGTGCTCCTAAAATTAACCGTCAAACCGATCCGGAGGCTGCACTGACGGCCTGCGCGCATTGCTTTCGTCGAAGCATTGGCGCGCGGGTCCAGCAGCCACTTTCACAGAAAACCTGAAGTCCGAGACAGAATGACCGAATCAGAATCCGAGGCTGGATAGCAGATCGTCAACATCATCCTGTCCGGATACAACGTCTTCACGTTTATCGGCATGAATCTGCGGACCTTCACCCTTGGAGTGAAGTTTTTCTTGTTCTTTTTGCTGACGGAACATTTCCTGGTCGTGCTCGATGCCCGCGAAGCGGTCCACCTGGCTCGCCATGAGCACCAGCTTGAGCAGATTGCGCTCGACTTCCGTGACCAGCGTGGTCACGCGCTTGATCACCTGACCGGTGAGGTCCTGGTAATCCTGGGCCAGCAGAATGTCGTTCAGGTGCGCAGAGACCTCGGTGGTCTCCTTCTCGCTGCGGGTCAGGAACACATCGACGCGGCGGGCCAGATCACGAAACTCTTCGGCGCTGATCTCGCGGCGCATGAAGCGTCCCCAATCGGCGCTCAACGACTTGGCGTCTTCAGTGAGCCCGTGCATCAACGGCGTGCTCAGTTCTACCAGATCCATGGTCCGGTTCGCCGCGTTTTCAGTCAGCCTGACGACGTACGACAGCCGCTCGGTGGCGTCGGTGATCTGGGAGACCTCCTCGGCCTGCGGCATGTTCGGGTCGATCTGGAAGTTGACGATCGCGCTGTGCAGCTCGCGCGTCAGTTTGCCGACTTCCTGATACAGGCCGCGGTCGCGGGTCTGGTTAAGCTCATGGATCAGTTGCACGGCATCGCCGAACTTGCCTTTTTCAAGGCTCGCGACCAGCTCTTGTGCGTGTTTCTTCAGGGTTGACTCAAAGTCACCCATTGTCGAATCTTTGGAATCCATAGCGCCCTCGCAGCGGACATCAGCTATTGACGCGCTCGAATATCTTTTCGATTTTTTCTTTGAGCACTTGCGCGGTGAACGGCTTCACCACGTAGCCGTTCACACCGGCCTGAGCGGCTTCGATGATCTGCTCGCGCTTGGCTTCGGCAGTGACCATCAGCACCGGCAGGCTGCGCAGACGCTCGTCGGCACGCACCTGACGCAACAGGTCGATGCCGGACATGCCCGGCATGTTCCAGTCAGTGACGAGGAAGTCAAAAGCGCCGCTTTGCAGCATCGGCAATGCGGTGAGTCCGTCATCTGCTTCGGCCGTGTTGGTGAACCCAAGGTCACGCAACAGGTTTTTTATGATCCGCCGCATCGTTGAGAAGTCATCAACGATGAGGATTTTCATGTTCTTGTCCAATTCGACCTCCAAGCAGTCTTTAACGCGTTCAGCACCTGAACGCGCGTTCAATCAATACCGGCTGTGCCGAACATCAAGAGGGGGTGGAATCGACCGGAACAAGCGCAGCGAAACCGGATCATCTACGACCCGGTTCGACCGACTCCTGCCGTGTCTCATTTGCTTCCCGCTCACGTCTTGCACAGCCGGTCTTACACGCAACACGCAGGCCTCGCGGCCTGCGCCTGATTCACGAACGTGCGCGCCACTCGCCAAGACGACCGCGCAACCGCGCCGCGCATTGACTGTGCAGCTGGCTGACCCGCGACTCGCTGACCCCCAGGACCTCACCGATTTCCTTGAGGTTCAGCTCTTCGTCGTAGTACAGCGACAACACCAGGCGTTCACGTTCGGGCAAGTTGGCAATGGCCTCGGCCAGCGCAGCCTGGAAGCGCTCGTCTTCCAGATCCCGCGACGGTTCGAGGGACTGGCTCGCGCCGTCCTCGTGCAGCCCTTCGTGTTCGCCGTCCTGCAACAGGTCGTCGAAACTGAACAGGCGGCTGCCCAGGGTATCGTTCAAAATCCCGTAGTAATCGTCGAGACTCATTTCAAGTTCGGCAGCAACCTCGTGATCTTTAGCGTCACGGCCGGTTTTTGCTTCGATTGCACGAATCGCGTCACTGACCATGCGCGTGTTGCGGTGGACCGAGCGCGGCGCCCAGTCCCCCTTGCGCACTTCGTCGAGCATCGCACCACGGATACGAATACCCGCGTACGTCTCGAAGCTGGCCCCTTTGGTGGAGTCGTATTTGGTCGAGACTTCGAGCAAGCCAATCATGCCCGCCTGGATCAAATCCTCGACCTGCACGCTGGCCGGCAGACGCGCCAGCAAGTGGTAGGCGATTCGTTTGACCAGCGGGGCATAACGCTCGATCAGCTCATACTGGGAGTCTTTGGACGATTTGCTGTACATGCGATAGCCACTTGCTGTCATGAGACGGGCCCTGCGCTGGTTTGATGCACGAGGCGTTCTACGAAAAATTCCAGGTGGCCGCGCGGGTTCGCCGGGAGCGGCCAGGTGTCGACTTTCTGCGCGATGGCCTTGAACGCCAGGGCACATTTGGAACGCGGAAACGCTTCGTACACGGCGCGCTGTTTCTGCACGGCCTTGCGTACGCATTCGTCGTACGGCACGGCGCCCACATACTGCAGGGCCACGTCGAGAAAACGGTCGGTGACTTTGGTCAGCTTGGCGAAGAGGTTGCGTCCTTCCTGCGGGCTCTGGGCCATGTTGGCCAGGACGCGGAAGCGGTTCATGCCGTAATCGCGGTTGAGCAGTTTGATCAGGGCATAGGCGTCGGTGATCGATGTGGGCTCGTCGCACACCACCAGCAGCACTTCCTGGGCCGCGCGGACGAAGCTCACCACCGACTCGCCGATGCCGGCGGCGGTATCGATGACCAGCACATCGAGATTGTCGCCAATGTCACTGAACGCCTGAATCAGCCCGGCATGCTGCGCCGGGGTCAGGTGGACCATGCTCTGGGTGCCCGATGCCGCCGGCACGATGCGTACACCGCCCGGGCCTTGCAGCAAGACATCGCGCAGCTCGCACCGCCCTTCGATGACATCAGCGAGGGTGCGTTTGGGGGTCAGACCCAACAATACGTCGACGTTGGCCAGACCCAGATCGGCGTCCAGCAGCATGACGCGACGTCCCAGCTCGGCCAGTGCCAGTGAAAGATTCACTGAAACGTTGGTCTTGCCTACGCCACCTTTGCCACCGGTCACCGCGATAACCTGTACGGGATGCATGCTGCCCATGTTAATTGTTTACCTTGTCTTGCTTAGACCTAAGCCACATGTCGGGCTGCACGTTCAGTGTCTGAACAATGCCTGGCAGACCATCGATGCAGGAAAATTCCACTGTCATTTTCTTCACCTAGCCCGCGCGCTTGCCGGTGCTGTGATAAAGATCCGCAAACATATCCGCCATCGCTTCCTCGCTTGGCTCCTCCTGCATCTGCACGCTGACAGCCCGGCTCACCAATTGGTGCCGACGCGGCAAATGCAGATCATCCGGTATCCGTGGGCCATCGGTGAGATAGGCCACAGGCAGTTCGTGTGTCACGGCCAGGCTGAGCACTTCGCCCAGGCTGGCCGTTTCGTCGAGCTTGGTCAGGATGCACCCGGCCAGGCCGCAACGTTTGTAACTGTGATAAGCCGCTGACAGCACCTGCTTCTGGCTGGTCGTCGCCAGCACCAGGTAGTTGCGCGCCTTGATGCCACGCCCGGCGAGGGTTTCCAGTTGCAGACGCAGGGCCGGATCGCTGGCTTGCAGGCCGGCGGTGTCGATCAACACCACGCGCTTGCGCAACAGCGGCTCCAGCGCCTGTGCCAGGGACTGGCCCGGGTCGACGTGGGTGACCGGTACATTGAGGATCCGGCCCAGGGTTTTCAGTTGCTCCTGAGCGCCAATGCGGAAACTGTCCATGCTCACCAGCGCGATATTTTGCGCGCCGTATTTCAACACATATCGGGCCGCCAGTTTAGCCAGCGTGGTGGTTTTGCCCATGCCGGCAGGACCGACCATGGCAATCACACCGCCCTCTTCCAGTGGCTCGACGTCCGGCGTGGCAATCATGCGGGCCAGATGGGCCAGCAGCATGCGCCAGGTGTGAGCCTGATCGTTGGAGTCCGGGACCATCGCCAGCAAGTCGCGGGACAGCGGGCCGGAAAGGCCGACCCGTTGCAGACGGCGCCACAGATTGGCCTGTTGCGGACGGCCGTCTCGCAGCTGGTTCCAGGCCAGCGAGCCCAGCTGGACTTCCAGCAGTTCGCGCAGGCCGTTCAATTCGGAGCGCATCGCTTCGTAGGCACGGTCGCCAACGCCCGGCTCGGCGTTGCGCTCGGCGCGTTCGGCGGCCACTGCGGCGTGGACGGACGGGCGAAACGGTTCTTCCAGCGTCGGTTCGATCTGCTTGCTGTCATCCATCGCAAGTCCGGCGAACAACTGACGGTTGGCGACAGTGTCCAGCTCGCTGCGGTGGGTCAGCTCAGCCTGAGCAGTGACGATGAGCGACTGAGTCTTGCGCAGCTCATCTTCGAGTTCGATGTTCGGTACACGCGGGGCCAGCGCAGACAGCTTGTAGTCCAGGGCGGCGGTCAGTTCCACGCCGCCAGCGATCCGCCGGTTGCCGATGATGGCGGCTTCAGCGCCCAGCTCATCGCGAACCAGTTTCATGGCTTGTCGCATATCGGCGGCGAAAAAACGCTTAACTTGCATGACTCACTACCTCAGCCGTTAGGCCCGACAGTCGCTACGATGGTGACTTGCTTATTGTCAGGAATTTCCTGGTAAGCCAAAACATGCATATTCGGTACAGCCAACCGTCCAAAGCGGGACAACATGGCGCGAACCGGACCTGCGACCAACAAAATAACCGGCTGCCCCTGCATCTCCTGACGCTGCGCCGCTTCGATCAACGAGCGCTGAAGTTTCTCAGCCATGCTCGGTTCGAGGAGAACGCCTTCTTCCTGACCCTGACCTGCCTTCTGCAGACTATTTAGCAATATCTGTTCCAACCTTGGCTCAAGGGTGATCACAGGCAGCTCCGGCTCAATGCCGACAATGCTTTGGACGATTGCGCGGGACAATCCGACCCGTACGGCAGCCACCAGCGCGGCGGTATCTTGACTACGCGCAGCGTTGTTGGCGATGGCTTCTGCAATGGAGCGAATATCGCGAACCGGCACCTGTTCGGCGAGCAACGCCTGCAGCACCTTCAGCAGGGCCGACAGCGACAGCACGCCCGGGACCAGTTCTTCCGCCAGTTTTGGCGATCCCTTGGCCAGCAGGGTCATCAATTGCTGGACTTCCTCGTGGCCGATCAATTCATGAGAGTGCTTGTAGAGAATCTGGTTCAAGTGAGTCGCCACCACGGTGCTGGCGTCCACCACGGTGTAACCGAGGGATTGCGCCTGGGCACGCTGGCTGATTTCGATCCACACGGCCTCCAGGCCAAACGCCGGGTCTTTGGCAGTGATGCCGTTGAGGCTGCCAAACACCTGACCGGGGTTGATCGCCAGTTCGCGGTCCGGGTAGATCTCGGCCTCGGCCAGGGTCACGCCCATCAGGGTCAGGCGATAGGCGCTGGGCGCCAGGTCGAGGTTGTCGCGGATGTGCACGGTCGGCATGAGAAAGCCCAGCTCCTGAGAGAGCTTCTTGCGCACGCCCTTGATCCGCGCCAGCAATTGACCACCCTGGTTGCGGTCCACCAGCGGAATCAGGCGGTAGCCGACTTCCAGGCCAATCATGTCGATCGGGGTCACGTCGTCCCAGCCCAGTTCCTTGGATTCCTGCGCGCGGGTCGGCGATGGCAGCAGCTCTTGCTGACGCTTGACCTCTTGCACGGCAGCCAGCTTGACCTGGTTCTCTTTCTTCCACAGCAGGTAGGCGCCGCCGGCAGCCACCAGACCGAGGCTGATGAAGGAGAAGTGCGGCATGCCCGGGACCAGGCCCATGACGATCATGATGCCGGCGGATACGGCGAGCGCCTTGTGGGAGGCAAACATCTGCCGACCGACCAGCTTGCCCATTTCTTCCGAACCGGAAGCACGGGTCACCATGATCGCGGCGGCGGTGGACAGCAGCAGGGATGGCAATTGCGCCACCAAACCGTCACCGATGGTCAGCAGAGCATAAACCTTGCCGGCGTCGCCGAAGCTCATGCCGTGTTGCAGGATGCCCACCAGCATGCCGCCGATGAGGTTGATGAAGAGGATCAGCAGGCCGGCGATGGCGTCACCGCGGACGAATTTGCTGGCACCGTCCATGGAGCCGTAGAACTCGGCTTCCTGAGCGACTTCAAGACGACGGCGTTTGGCTTCGGGCTGGTCGATGAGGCCGGCGTTGAGGTCGGCGTCGATTGCCATCTGTTTGCCGGGCATGGCGTCGAGGGTGAAGCGCGCGCTCACTTCGGAGATCCGGCCGGCACCTTTGGTGACGACGACGAAGTTGATGATCATGAGGATGGCGAAGACGACGATACCGACGACGTAGTTGCCGCCGATGACGACTTCACCGAACGCCTGGATGACTTTACCGGCGGCGGCGTGGCCGTCCTGGCCGTGGAGCATGACGACGCGGGTGGAGGCGACGTTGAGGGCCAGTCGCAGCAGGGTGGCGACGAGGAGGATGGTCGGGAATACGGAGAAGTCGAGGGGCCGCAGGGCATAGATACAGACGAGCAGGACGACGATGGACAGGGCAATGTTGAAGGTGAAGAAGACGTCGAGCAGGAACGGCGGCATGGGCAGCATCATCATGGCGAGCATGACGAGGAGCAGTAGCGGGACGCCAAGTTGTCCACGGCCCAGGCCGATCAATCCGGTTCTGGCGTGGGAGATGAGTTGTGAGCGTTCCACCGATGGGCACCTGCGCGTTAAATCAATCTTTTGACGCCGAAGCGTTGTATCGGGGGTTATTGCAAGAAGGGGTCCAACATTTGGGATTGGGTGAAAATATCAGAGTGCCAGTATTTAGATTTGAGATCTGAGTCGTGGCTTAGTACGCCAAGATCACAAGCGTCGGCCTAAAGGCCTCGGTTTCGCCTTCGGCGAGTTACTTGGAAAAGCACCCCAAGTAACCAAGGGTGCCTGCTCCTGGCTAGGTCCCTCCTCCGTCGGGATTCCCTCACTCCGACGACGCTCCGTGGGCCCGCGCCGAACGGACATCCATGTCCTGACGGCGCTCTCGCCGCATCCCTGCGGCTCGACCCACTGCGCGTCGTCTGCGTTCGGCCTGCACCCAAGTCGCGTTTTGTGGTGTCTGGACTTTTTGCGTAGGAAGATCAAAGGCAAAAGCTTCCCGGCTAAAGCCGGTCCCACTGACTGCACGCGGTGCCCTTGTAGGACCGGCTTCAGCCGGGAAGAGGCCGGTGTGACCACCACCCATTTCGCTGAATGCACGCGCTGCTATTTGTGGGACCGGCTTCAGCCGGGAAGGCGTCAGATGTGACACCGCAAATCATCAAGGGCAAACGACGCTCATGTGGGAGTGAGCTTGCTCACGAAAGCGGCCTTCCAGACGCTAGATGATTGGCCGATCGTTCCCCCGCTCTGCGTGGGAATGCCGCCCTCGACGCTCCGCGTCCAGCCGCTAGATCACTTTCACCGCCCGCCCAATAAATTGAATCGGCCCCGTAGGCTTGCCGGTCGGGGAGCCGTTGGGGTTTTCGAGGGTGAGTTCGAAGAGTTGGTTGGGTTGCAGCGGCGGCAGTTTGTTCACCGGTACGGAGAGGGTCTGGCCGGGTTTGACCAGGCCCAGGGACACGGGGCCCTGCCAGCCGTCGGCCTTGGTCCAGAACTGGAGGGCTTTGTCGGCGGGGACTGGGGTGGCGCCGAGCGGTATCAGCTGGATTTCTTCCGGGTTGCTGGCCTGGATGACCCAGCCGGGGGCCTGGTTTTGCGGGGCAACGAGCACGACGAGGTAGGTCGTGGGGTTCACCGGGGCGGTTCGGGTCAGGAGCATCGAGCCCAGCAGCAGGGTCGCAACGAGTCCTGCGCCGGCCAGTCCGCGCCACAGGGGCAGGAGATCCCACCAGGAATGCGACGTCACGGCAGGCGTTTGTACGGGAACTCGGCGGTCACGGCTGTTGACGCTGCGCTCGATCCGGTCCCACAGCCGTGGGCTTGGGGTGTGCGGTTCGGCGAGTTCGGTCAAGGCCAGAAGGCGCCCTTCCCATGCGTCCACCGCCGTACGCAAGTCGGCGTCCGTGGCGAGGCGGTTTTGGACATTGAGGCGTTGCTCGGCCGGCAGTGTGCCTAGCACGTACTCGCTGGCCAGTGCGTCCAGTTCATCGGCGCTGTCGTTCGACGGATAGCCTGTCATCCCATGCACTCCCGCAATGCCACCAGACTGCGTTTGATCCAGGCTTTTACCGTGCCCAGTGGCGCGCCGATTTTCTGCGCTATCTCCGAATGCGAAAAACCGTCTACGTACGCATGAAGAATGCAGTTGCGACGCGCCGGTTCCAGTTGTTCGAGGCACCCGTAAATACGCCCCGAGCGGGCACGGTATTCGAAGGAGTCGGCGTCGGTGGCTGCCTCCAGAGAGGCCTCGGCCAGTAACGCGCTTTCGCTCTGTTCGCTGACCTGAACGATGTACGCGTTGTCACGCATGAAGTTCAGCGCCAGGTGCCGGGTCACGCTGAAGATCCAGCCACGGGCAGTGCCTCGCGCCGGGTCGAAACTGCCGGCGCGGGTCCAGATTTTGAGGAAGGCGTCGTGCACGATGTCCTCGGCCAGCGCGTCGCTGCGGGCGATCCGCTTGGCGACGCCGAGCAGACGTGCGCTTTCTTGCGTGTAGAGCGCGTGCAACGCCTGCTGCTCACCTCGGGCGCAGGCCGCCAGGCAGGCTTCGTAGTCAAAACAGTCTTCAGGTAGGGACAAAATGTTCAACCGCCAACGAAAAGAAATACCCCAGCCCAAAGGCCGGGGTTGCGTCGGTGCAGCGTAGATGACTTTGTACGTCGGCGACGCTGCCTGACGTGGGACGTTGGTCTACTTCGCGGCCCAGAAAATATAGTCCGCCTGATATTTCACGATTTCCTGCTTGCCCTTGGTCGCCGTCGAGCACTCCATCTTCGGCGCGACACCGCCTTTGGTCGCCACCCGCTGGATGTAGCTGACGTTGCTCATCGCGCCCTTGCCTTCTGCAGGGTTGGCTTTCACCAGCTGATACGGAATGTCGCCCGTCCCGGCGGGGGCCAAAGCGAGCTGGGTGCCGGTGATCTTCGAACCGTCAGCGGCCTGCCACGTCGCCGGTGGCCCGAAGTAGGTGCCGACCTGCTTGCCGCTGCGATCATTCAATACCGCTTTCGGGCCGACGAATGTCCATTCGGTCTGGCCGGCGGCGTTGGGCTTGTCGCGGCACTCGTAGGTGATCTCGCCCACGCCTACCGTCTCCATGGCGATCTTGTGACCGTCCGGAACCTTCACCGTATCCGGCAACGCCATCTGCGCGAAAGCCGCCGGCGCCGTTGCCAGCAGGCAAGTGGCAGCCAATGAAACACCGAACGTGCCCAGTAATTTTTTAGCGTTCATGCCATCTCTCCATTGGATAAACAGGTCAGCAGCCATCGCTACTACTTGTACTACCCGGGGGAAAGGGAACTGGATGCAGGGATTTGAAAATAAATCTGTGCGGCGAGTGGCGGGGATACGCGGAGGATGAGCAGAAGGGCATTGAGTCGATCGACATGGCGCCCGCAGAAAGGCCAGGCCATGGACCCGGCGGACGGAATGAGCGTCCGCCGGGTGCTGCAACGATCAGGTCAGCGATTACGGCATCAGCACCGAATCGACCACGTGGATGACGCCGTTCGACTGCATCACATCAGCGATGCTGACCGCGCTTTTGCCACCTTTAGCGTCCATCACCCAGAGCTTGCCGTCATGGGGCATCACGGTGAGGGATTCGCCCTGTACGGTTTTCAGCATCACCTTGCCGCCGTTCATTTTGGCGTCCGCCATCAATTGTTTGGCGGTATGGGTGCCGGCAACAACGTGGTACGTCAGAATTTTGGTCAGGTCAGCCTTGTTCTCCGGCTTGACCAGCGTTTCGACAGTGCCGGCCGGCAGCTTGGCGAATGCCTCGTTGGTGGGGGCGAAGACGGTGAACGGGCCTTTGCTGTTGAGGGTGTCTACGAGACCTGCAGCTTTGACCGCCGCCACCAGGGTCGTGTGGTCCTTGGAGTTGACGGCGTTCTCGACGATGGTCTTGGTCGGGTACATGGCGGCGCCACCGACCATGACGGTATCGGCGGCAAAGCCGGGGGATGCAGCAAGACAAAGGGCAGCGAACGAGACAGCGGCGATGCGTTTGGCGAGGGTCAACATGGTAGTTCTCCCGGATTCTTAGGTCCTTCGGATGAAGGTGGGAGATATACGAAGCGGGCGCCGGAACGGATGCATCAGAGTGAGGATATTTTTCCCTGGGCGACGACCGGTCCGGTCGGCAGCCCGCTCGGCGATCCGTTCAACGGCTCAAGGGTGATCGCGAGCACCGCGCCGCTGGCGAGCAGGTCAGCCAGTGGCGGCGCTACGTTCAATGTTGCGGGGGCATTGGCCGGCAGCAGGCCCAGCGACCGAGGCTTGCCATCGGCGGCGATTACCCACGCCTCGGCACTTTTACCCGGCCAGTCGGCGCGGCCCGTGTTGACGAACAGCACGCTTCGACTGCCCGGATTGATCGTCGCGGCAAACAGCGTCGTGCCGTCGCTCTGTTCGAGACGCGCCAACAAGGCCGGCCCCGACGTCGGTCGAGGAACAGGTTGCTGAAGCGTCAGCACCGACGCCAGCAACCCGGCAGCCAGCGCCGCCGTTGTCCAGCGCCAGAGCCCTAGGCTGTTCCACCAGCCTGACACCCGTGACGGCGAATGGCTGGCACCCGCAAACAACCGCTGCTCAATCCTGCCCCAGGTGCCCGCGGGAGGACTGGACGCGGGCAATTGACCGAGCCACTCGGCGAACTGCTCCTGCCATTGCGCCAGCGCGCGTTGATGGCGAGGCTCCAGCGCAATCATCGCCTCCACCCGCTCACGCTCTTCGCGGCTGAGCACGCCCAGCACGTACTCGGCGATCAGCAGGTCCGGGGTCTCGTCGGGGGGCACGGGATGATCGTTCATAGGCCGAGGCACAAGCGCAGTCGAAGCAGCCCGCGACGAATCCAGCTTTTCATCGTCCCCAGCGCAATACCGTGGCGCTCGGCCAGTTCGGCGTAGGAACAACCCTCGAAGAACGCCACGCGGATATAGCGTTGCTGCGCTTCTTCGAGGGTTTCAAGGCAGCGGTCCAGCTGACTGCCCTGCTGCTCGCGCTCGAGGGCGTCCGGGATGGGGTCGTCCTGGGTGGGAAATTCGGGGATGGTTTCGAGGGGATCGTGACGGCGATGAGCCCTGCGCCGGTCAATCGCCTTGTGGCGGGCCATGGTCGAGAGCCAGGTGATGGCGCTGGCCAGTTGCGGATCGAATCGAGAGGCCTTCAGCCACGCCATGATGTACACCTCCTGCAGGACCTCTTCCGCCTCGGCCCGATTGCCGGAATAGTGCAGGCATATACCGAACAGCCTGGACGACGTGGCGTGATACATCGCTTCGAACGCCAACCGATTGCCTGTGGCGCATGCCAGCAACAGGACATTCAACGCTTCGGCGCTGGACTGAGCGTCAGACAGTGGCGCTGCATTCGATCGAATGGTCAAGTGGCGAGGCCTAGAAAGGGACTGAGGTCACTCTAGACGCTTTCTGTTTGCGCTGTCATCAAGCTGACGTCGGCCCTCCGTACGAAGATCAAGAGCGTCTGCCTGGGGGCAGACCGTTTCGCCTTCGGCGAGTTACTTGGAAAAGCACCCCAAGTAACCAAGGGTGCCTGCTCCTGGTTGGGCCCGACTTCGTCGGGTTCCTTCACTCCGGTCTCGCTCCGTGGGCCCGCGCCGAACGGGCATCCATGCCCTGACGGCGCTCTCGCCGCATCCATGCGGCTCGGCCCACTCCGCGAGACCTGCGTTCAGCCTGCACCCAAGTCGCGATTGGCGGTGTCTGGACTTTTTGTGTACGAAGATCAAGATCAAAGGCTTCCCGGCTAAAGCCGGTCACACAGTGTGTACGCGGTGCCTTTAGTGGGACCGGCTTTAGCCGGGAAGAGGCCAGCTCAGGCGCCGACATTTTTGCTGACAGTATCCCTCCCTGTGGGAGCGAGCTTGCTCGCGAATGCTGCATTTCAAACACCAGAAATTCGGTGGATGTACCAACCCCTTCGTGAGCAAGCTCACTCCCACAAGTCCTTAGCGACTGATCTGCTCTTGATCTGCCTTGCTTTGCTTTTGATCTTTCCTACGAAGCAAGTCCAGACACCACAAAACGCGACTTGGGTGCAGGCTGAACGGAGGTTTCGCGGAGTGGGCCGAGCCGCATGGATGCGGCGAGAGCGCCGTCAGGGCATGGATGCCCGTTCGGCGCGGGCCCACGGAGCGAAACCGGAGTGAAGGTACTCCGACGAAGGAGGAGCCCAACCAGGAGCAAGCACCCTTGGTTACTTGGGGTGCTTTTCCAAGTAACTCGCCGAAGGCGAAACAGTCTGCCCCCAGGCAGACGCTGTTGATCTTAAAGATCTTGAAAAAGACTTACGAATCACGCCTCAAATCCGGCGGAATCGGCAGATTATCCCTCAGCGGATCAGGCCGCTTGCCACGCCCCGCCCGATACTGCCGAATCTGATACACATACGCCAACACCTGCGCCACCGCCAGATACAACCCCGCCGGAATCTCCTGATCCAACTCAGTGCTGTAATAAATCGACCGCGCCAACGCCGGCGACTGCAACAACAAAATCTCATGCTGCGCCGCAATCTCCCGAATCTTCAGCGCCATGAAATCACTGCCCTTGGCCAACAGAATCGGCGCCCCGCCCCGCTCCGCGTCATACTTCAACGCCACCGCATAATGCGTCGGGTTCGTGATAATCACATCCGCCTCCGGAATCGCCGCCATCATCCGCCGCTGCGACATCTCCCGCTGCAACTGACGAATCCGCTGCTTGACCTCCGGCCGACCCTCACTGTCCTTGTGCTCATCACGCACCTCCTGCTTGGTCATCAGCAACTTCTTGTGGGACTCCCACAACTGCACCGGCACATCGATCGCCGCGATGATCAAAAGGCCCAGCGCCATCCACAGCGTGCTCCAGCCGACCAACTGCAAACTGTGCACCACCGCCATTTCCAGCGGCTCATGGGCGATGGACACCAGGTCGCCCTTGTCCTTCATCAGCACCACCAGCGCCACCGCCAGCACAATCAAAAACTTCGCCAGCGACTTCAGCAGCTCGATCAGCGCCTTGGGCGAGAACATCCGCTTGATCCCGGCGGCCGGGTTCATGCGGCTGAACTTGGGCGCCAGAGAGCCTGCGGCAAACAGCCAGCCGCCGAGGGAAATGGGGCCGACGAACGCCGCCACGGTCAACGCCAGCAGGATCGGCTGCACCGACAGCAACGCCGCCTTGCCCGAGGCCATTAGCATGATCGCCATGCTGCGCTCGTCGAGAATCGCCTCGCGGGTGATGGTGAAATTGTCGCGCATCAACTGCATCATCATTTCCGCCATGGAGCCGCCAAACGCCAGCAGCCCCGCAGCGCCCACGATCATCACCACGACCGTATTGAGCTCCTTGGAGCGGGCGATCTCGCCCTTCTCCCGGGCGTCGCGTTTGCGTTTGTCCGTGGGGTCTTCTGTCTTGTCCTGACCACTCTCGCTTTCGGCCATGTCAGCGCGCCTTGACCAGGTCTCTGAGCAACTGCAGGGCGTCGACCGCCAGCGGTTGGTATTGATTGAGAATGTCGCCGAGGGTGATCCACAGAATCACCATCCCCAGTACCAGCGTCAGCGGAAAACCGATGGAAAAGATATTCAGCTGTGGCGCCGCGCGGGTCATCACGCCCATGGCGATGTTCACCACCAGCAGCGCAGCGATGGCCGGCAGCACCAGCACCAGTGCCGCGCCGAGCACCCAGCCCAGACGCATCACCAGCAGCCAGATGTCCGATGTACTGATGCCCTGCCCCACCGGCAGGGTGGTGAAGCTCTCGATGAGGATTTCGAACACCACCAGGTGAGCATTCATGGCCAGGAACAGCAGGGTCACCAGCATGGTGAGAAACTGCCCGATGGTCGCCACCGACACGCCGTTGACCGGGTCGACCATGGACGCGAAGCCCATGCCCATCTGAATCCCGATGATCTGCCCGGCGATCACGAAGGCCTGGAAAAACAGCTGCAACGACAGGCCCATGCCGGCGCCGATGAGGATTTGTTGCGCGATCAGCAGCAGCCCGCTGAGGTCCAGAGCATGGACGGCGGGCATGGGCGGCAGGCTAGGCGCGACGACCACCGTGATCGCCAGCGCGAAATACAGCCGCACCCGCTTGGGAACCAGCGTGGTGCCGATGATCGGCATGGTCATGAGCAGCGCGCCGATGCGGAAAAGCGGCAGCATGAACGCCGCCACCCATGTGCTGATCTGGGTGTCGGTCAACGCCAGCACAGGTTCCATCGAGGGGTCAGCCGATCACTTGGGGAATGCTGGTGTACAGATTGGTGATGTACTCCATGAAGGTGCGCACCATCCACGGGCCGACCACGATCAGCGTGACCAGCATGACCAGCAGGCGCGGCAGGAAGCTCAGGGTCTGTTCGTTGATCTGCGTGGCGGCCTGGAACATCGAGACGATCAGGCCGACGATCAGGCTCGGCACCACCAGAATGGCGACCATGGTCGTGGTCAGCCACAGCGCTTCGCGAAACAGGTCGACGGCTACTTCCGGGGTCATGCTGCGCACTCCACGTCAAACAGGTTCATACACCACCAAAACTGCCGGCCAGTGTGCCGATGATCAGCGCCCAGCCATCCACCAGCACGAACAGCATGATTTTGAACGGCAGGGAAATGATCAACGGCGACAGCATCATCATGCCCATGGCCATCAGGATGCTCGCTACCACCAGATCGATGATCAGGAAGGGGATGAAAATCATGAAGCCGATCTGGAACGCCGTTTTCAGTTCGGAGGTCACGAACGCCGGCACCAGAATCGTCAGCGGCGCCGCATCCGGGGTCGGAATGTCGGTGCGCTTGGACAAACGCATGAACAGCTCGAGATCGCTGGAGCGGGTCTGCGCCAGCATGAAGTCCTTGATCGGCACTTCGGCCTTTGCCACGGCGTCCTGGGCGGTGAGTTTTTCCGCCAGGTACGGCTGCAGCGCATCGTTGTTCACCCGGTCGAACACCGGCGCCATGATGAACATGGTCAGGAACAGCGCCATGCCGGTGAGGATCTGGTTGGACGGCGTCTGTTGCAGGCCCAGGGCCTGACGCAGGATCGAGAAGACGATGATGATCCGCGTGAAACTGGTCATCAGCATGACGAACGCCGGGATGAAGCTCAGCGCCGTCATGATCAGCAGGATCTGCAGGCTGACCGAATATTCCTGCTGGCCGTTGGCGCCGGTGCCCAGCGTGATGGCCGGGATAGACAACGGATCGGCGCCGAACGCCAGGGGCGCTGCAAGCAACAGCAGCAGCGTCAAAACAATGCGCATCAGTTCATGTCCTTCTGATCCGAAGTATCTGGCTTGCCCGTCGTGCCTGGCGTGCCTGCTTTCTTGCCGGCGACACCGAAAATATTCATGCCTGGGCGTTGCCCCGCCGCGCCCTTGTTGCCCAGCGCTTCAAGCAAACGCCTGGCGAACTCCGGCTGCGCGTTTTGCGCGTCAGGGACCTCGACCGGCTCATTCATCACGTGCAGCGCAGTGATGCTGCCGGGCGAGACGCCCAGCAACACCTGTTCGTTGCCGACCTGCACCAGCACCAGCCGATCACGCGTCCCCAACGCGCGGGAGCCCACCAGCTTGATCACCTGATTGCCAGCCGGCCCTGCCCGCTGCACCCGGCGCATCAGCCAGGCCAGCACGAAGATCAGCCCGATCACCAGCAGCAGCCCCAGCACCAGTTGCAGCAACTGACCGGCCATCCCGCCGTTCACCGAACCGGCGACGGGCGCGGCGACCGCAGGCGTTGCCGTCGCAACCGTCGCAGCCGTCGTCGCCGTCGTTGCAGCAGGCGCGGCAGGCGTCGCCGGATCGGCCGCCATTACCGCCCAGGACATCGCCAACAGCGGCAGGCTCGACAGGGTTCTGATCACGCCGCGCACTTAACGCAGCTTCTTGATACGTTCGCTCGGGCTGATCACGTCGGTCAGACGGATGCCGAACTTTTCGTTCACCACCACCACTTCGCCGTGGGCGATCAGGGTGCCGTTGACCAGCACGTCCAGCGGCTCGCCGGCCAGACGGTCCAGCTCGATCACCGAGCCCTGGTTGAGCTGCAGCAGGTTGCGGATGTTGATGTCGGTGCTGCCCACTTCCATGGAAATCGACACCGGGATATCCAGAATCACGTCCAGGTTCGGGCCGTCCAGCGAAACTGCGCCGTTGCTTTTCGCCACGCCGCCAAATTCTTCCATCGTCATGCGATTGGCGTTGTTGCCGGCGTCGGCCGCCAGCAGCGCGTCGATGTCCGCTTGCCCGTCCCCGGATTCACCCAGTGCAGCAGCCCACTCGTCGGCCAGAGCCTGGTCGTCTGCGGAAGTCATATCGTTGTCATTAGCCATGGTTGTCCTCGGGGAACATTGATTCGTGTACGCAGCACATTCGTTTTGCCGGCGACGGAGCGTCAGCGGCGTTCTATGGGTTCGACGACTTGCAGGGCCAGGTTGCCTTTGTGCGAACCCAGTTTGACCTTGAAGGACGGCACGCCGTTGGCGCGCATGACCAGGTGTTCCGGGAGATCGACCGGGATCACGTCGCCCGGCTGCATGTGCAGGATGTCGCGCAGCTTGAGCTGACGCGTAGCGACCGCGACGCGCAACGGCACCGACACGTCGAGCACATCCTGCTTGAGGGCGTTGACCCAGCGTTCGTCCTGATCGTCGACATCCGACTGGAAACCGGCGTCGAGCATTTCGCGCACCGGCTCGATCATCGAATACGGCATGGTCACGTGAAGATCGCCGCCACCGCCGTCCAGTTCGATGTGGAAGGTGGACACCACGATCGCTTCGCTCGGGCCGACGATGTTGGCCATGGCCGGGTTCACTTCCGAGTTGATGTACTCGAAGTTGACTTCCATGATCGCCTGCCAGGCTTCCTTCAAATCAATGAACGCCTGATCCAGCACGATGCGCACCACGCGCAGCTCGGTCGGGGTGAATTCACGGCCTTCGATCTTGGCGTGGCGACCGTCGCCGCCAAAGAAGTTGTCCACCAGCTTGAACACCAGCTTGGCGTCGAGGATGAACAGCGCGGTGCCGCGCAGGGGTTTGATCTTGACCAGGTTCAGACTGGTCGGCACGTAGAGCGAGTGCACGTATTCGCCAAACTTCATCACCTGCACGCCACCCACGGCCACGTCGGCCGAGCGGCGCAGCAAGTTGAACATGCTGATGCGGGTGTAACGGGCGAAACGCTCGTTGATCATTTCCAGGGTCGGCATGCGTCCGCGGACGATGCGATCCTGACTGGTCAGGTCATAACTCTTTACGCTGCCAGGCTCGGCAACACTATCGGTCTGTACCAGACCGTCGTCGACGCCATGCAGCAGCGCGTCGATCTCATCCTGGGACAGCAGGTCTTGCACGGCCATGTCGTGGTCCTACTGCAGTACGTAGTTAGTGAAAAGTACCTGTTCGATCACGCTCTTGCTCAGCTCTTTCTGGCCCACTTCCTGGACCACGGCTGCCGCCTTCTGGCGCAGCATTTCCATGCCCACCGGCGTTGCGATGGTATCGAATGGCTGGCCGGAGAACATCATCACCAGGTTATTACGGATGACCGGCATGTGCGCTTTCAACGCTTCAAGGTCGGCGTGGTCGCGGGCCAGCAAGGTGATGCTGACCTGCATGTAGCGCTGACGACCGTTGACGTTGTAGTTGACGACGAAGGGCGGCGTCAGCGGTTCGAAGATCGCCTCTTTTTTGGCATTCGCCGCTTCCGCAATGGCGGCGGCGTCCGGCTTGCTTTCGGCCTTGTGCATGATGAACCAGGTCGCGCCTACCGACACACCAATGGCCAGCAGCAGCCCCACCACAATGAGGATGATGACTTTCAACTTGCCCTTTTTTGCAGGGTCCGCCACTGCTGCGTCGTCACTCTTCGCCATGCCAATAATCCGTCACTATCCAAGGGGTTCGGTGTTGCGTGACAGAGGAAGAGCAAGGGTTGTGCCACATGGGCAGCTTCAAGCTGCAAGAGGTAAGCGGCAAGCTAAAGCAAAAGGCGGCAGAGCCCGAGAAACCGGGGTCTCCCACGCACTACCGCCCTTGATCCTGCTTTTACTTGCCGCTTGCCGCTAACCCCTTGCCGCAACTGACAACGCCCAAGCGTTGGCAAGGCGTTTTCAGGCGTAATAGTCCACCGCGCTGGAACCCACCACGGTCAGCGGTGCGCTGGCAGCCGCCGAGGCGGCGTCCACCGGAGCACCGTCGGCGATGAGGTCGCTGCCACTGGCACCGTTGACGCGGCTGCCGCCGCCGTTGCGCTGACCATCGCCACCAGACTGCTGCTGAGCCTGTTGCTGCCAGCCCTGAGACTGGTCAGAGACGTTGACGTTGACCTGGCCCATGCCCTGCTGGACGAAGGAATCGCGCAGGCGAGACATCTGGCTTTCCAGCGCTTCACGCACGCCAACGTGGGCGCTCATGAAGGTGACCTGGGTCTGCTGGTCCGCCGCCATATTGACGCGGATGTCCAGACGGCCCAGTTCAGCGGGCTCCAGCTGGATGTCCGCCTGTTTGAGGTTCTGGCTCGACAGGTACATCACACGGTTGACCACGCCTTCAGTCCATCCCCCCTGATTCATCGCCAATGGCTGATTGAGCAATGGCGTGGCAGGAGTCGACGTCGACGTGTTTTTCACTTGCGCGGCCTGGGACAAGGCCGCCAGTCGATCGGCGAAGTTGTCCACTCGCGTATCGCTGGTGGCGGCCTTCACGTCTTTCAGGCCGTCAGCCAGCAAGCCGCTGAAGGCTTTGTCGCCGCCGCCTTCGGTGGTGCTCTTGTCCACAGGCTGGTCGCCCAGCGCCGCCAGGTTGGTGGCCAGCAGTTGCGAAGGATCGGCGTTCGGGTCTTGCTTGCCCCCACCTTTGCCGTCGCCCTGCACACCGTTGTTCTGCGCCGTCTGCTGGGCCTTGTTTTCCAGGGCGACCTGCACAGCGGTCAAGCCTTCCAGCGGATCGGCGTACGGATCGAAATCGTCGCCGGCAGCGTCGGTTGCGTCGGTTGCAGCGGTCGGCGCCTGCACCGCAGGCGGCGGCATCACGGGCAGCGTGCCGGCGAGAAGCGCCGGATCTACGACTGGCTGAACGGGAGGCGCGACGGCCACGGGCTCTTGAACCGGCGGCGTGACGGCCAGTGTCGGGTCCGGCACAGGGTCTACCGGCGGCGCATCCGCGAGGGTCGGGTCTTTCGGATCGTCAGTGCCGTCATCCTTGTCGTGAGCATCGCCTTTGCCCGCGCCGGCCTCATCGTCGGCCTTGCCGTTCACCGGCTTGGCAGGCAAGCCATTGCCGTTATCGGCAACGGACTTGTCGGCGGCGGCAGACGTATGGCTGGCGGCAGGCTTGTCGTCGGCTGCCGAACTCTTGGCGCTTGCCGGCTTGGGCGCCGGATTATCCGCACCGTGAGACTTGACCGGTGCCTGCCTGGCGAATACGTCAGAAAAGCTGGAACTGCTGTGCTTGACGGGTTCCGGCGCCTTGGTCGGGGCATTATTCCCGGCCTTCTGGGCTTTGGCCGCTGTCAAAGCCGTCAGTAATGGGTTGGTGGCGAGCGCCATGTGAATCTCCGCAAGAGCACAATTACAGAGAGACAAAGCAAATGGCGGGCCATGTAGCGAGAGAGGCTGGATTAAACGTGAGTCCGACGCAGAAGCCGGAGGGCAACGCCCGGCTCAGTGGCTGGCGTGGCAGAGTTGCAGTTCGTCTTCGAAAACTTTCCTGACGGCGCAGAATTCCTCTTTGATCTCGAACACCAGACGCCTTATCCGGGCGTCATCCGCTGTCACCATGCCGCGCCCCTGCTCTTCGAGTTGCAGGCACAGTTCTGACAAATGCGTGGCGCCCATGTTGCCGGTGCTGCCTTTGAAGCTGTGGGCCATCAGGCCGAGGCGTTGCAGCGAGGCGCTGGAGGAGGCAGTGAAGGAAGGGTCACGCAACAACAGGGTCATGTCGTTGACCCGATTGATGGAATCGGAAATGAACACCTGCAGCAGCGCCGGGTATTCAGCTTCCATCACGTCACGCAGCGTGCTGAGCACGTTGAAGTCCACAGGATTATTCGACACTTGTTCACTCCTTGATCAAGACGCGGGGATTATGCCAGACCCTCCCAGGCAAATTCCACGCTGGCCGTCCGGCCATCATCGGACCACCGACAGCGGTCGCTGAGCTGCCGGACCAGCGCAAGGCCGCGCCCGGACAATTGGGTGACCGCACGCGGCAGCGCCAGCACGCGATCGGAATCGAAACCCGCACCACTGTCCTGCACCCGCACCGTCAGGCGACCGCCCTCGCCGTCCGGGACGATCTGGAAATCGATGCGGATAAAACCGTCCACCAGACGATCGAGGCGTTCGGCGCGTTGCTGGTAGTAAAGCCCAAAACCTGCGGCGTCGCGCTTCAGCGCCGAGTCGAGCCCGAGCACGCCATGCTCCAGCGCGTTGCTGTACAGCTCCGACAGCACGATATACAGCTCGCTGCTCTGCATGCGCAAGCCATGTACCTCCTGCAGCAGTTGCAACAGATACGGCAGCGGGTTGAAGCGCTTGAGCGTTGCCGCGCGGTACTCGAACGACGCGGACCAATCCAGCGGGCTGGAATCGCCGCTGTCGGTGTAGATGACCGAGGGCGGGCCAAGCAGGTCAGGCTCGGTGAAGGCCACTTCGACCATGCTCACATCGTCCCGCGCCTGGCCGCGAAAGCGCGCCAGGGCCCACTGCACTTCTTCGATCAGCAGCGCCGGGTTGCGGTTGCTCACCAGCACATTCTGCAGACGCCGGGCGCCGAACAGTTCGCCGTCCTGGCCGGTGCTGTCGACCACGCCGTCGGACAGCAGAAACACCCGGTCCCCCGGGCCGAAGGGATACACCTGGGTGTTGTCGTCAAAGCTGCCGGCGCTCAAGACACCGAGGGGCACGTTGGACGAAATCAGCGGCGTGTGCGGCCGGTCGTCGCCATGCAGCAGGTAACCATCCGGCAGGCCGCCGTTCCAGACCTCGACCAGTTGCTGCTTGAAGTTCA
Organism: Pseudomonas sp. GW821-FHT07F05; assembly: GCF_059418765.1. Taxonomy (NCBI): domain Bacteria; kingdom Pseudomonadati; phylum Pseudomonadota; class Gammaproteobacteria; order Pseudomonadales; family Pseudomonadaceae; genus Pseudomonas; species Pseudomonas sp. GW821-FHT07F05. The sequence goes on along the minus strand of NZ_JBWKQL010000004.1, from coordinate 1,262 downwards.
GGGACAGCAACGCGGCGCAGCAGAACATGTCGACGGGCAGGATGCGTTTGAGCTTGGCGTTCATCTCCCGCAGGGTTTCGGACAAGCCGTACCCCTTGGCGGTCATGCCGTAGAACACCTCGGCCAGCGGCATCGCGCCCACCGCCGCTGGCAAACCATGGCCGGTGAAATCCCCCAGCAGCAGGTGCATGTTGCCGGACGGCGACCACGCGGCCAAAAGCAAATCGCCGTTGAACAGCGCGTAGGGCGATTGCAGGTAACGGATGTTGCGCGAACTCAGGCACCCGGAGTGGGCGATCTGGTCGAACACCGCCTTGGCCACGCGCTGTTCGTTGAGCAGGTATTTGTGGTGGCGGGTGATCAGGTCGCGCTGGTGCAGGACGGTTTCCTGCAGCACGCGAAGGCGGTTCATGGCGTTGATCTTGGCGGCCAGCACCACTTGGTTGTAGGGCTTGGCAATGAAGTCGTCGCCGCCGGCGTCGAGGCAACGGGCAAGGTCTTCGCCTTCGGTCAGGGACGTCAGGAAGATGATCGGGACGAGCGCGTCACCCGCGAGTGTCTTGATCTGGCGCGCCGCTTCGAAGCCGTCCATGACCGGCATCATGGCGTCCATCAGCACCAGTTGCGGCCGCCGACGCTCGAACAGCCCGACCGCTTCGGCGCCGTCGCTGGCGGTCAGGACGTCATGGCCCTGGCGGCTGACGATGGCGGACAGGAGCATCCGGTCGCTGACGTTGTCATCAGCGATGAGGACCGTCAGGCGATCGGAGGCAGGCGAGATCATCAGGCGATTTTGAAGAGTTTGGAGAAGCTGGAGATGGTGAGGATTTTGTGGACGTCGGCGGTGCAGTTGACCAACTGGACTTCGGCTCTTTCGCCGCCGGCATGGTCGCGCAGCAGGAGGAGCATACCGAGCGCTGAACTGTCGAGGTAGGTCGTGTCTTTCAGGTCAACCGTATAGCGTTTGGCCTCGTGTTCTTTTTCGTAGGCGCCACGAAAGTCCTGGTGCTTCGAGAAGTCGAAGCGTCCTTTGATGGTGATGGTCAGCTCTTGGCCATCTTTGGAGCGTTCGGAGGTAACTGACATTGGCAAATTCCTTGTATGAAACAGCGCCAGACGCTTGAGTTTTAGCAGCCCTTGTGAGGCGTGGCAAATCGTTAGCTTTTACTTGGCTTTCAGGAGCTCTCAAGATCAAGAGCGTCTGCCTGGGGGCAGACTGTTTCGCCTTCGGCGAGTTACTTGGAAAAGCACCCCAAGTAACC